>NZ_JBEXYC010000003.1:0-198298 GCF_040630835.1 Kitasatospora sp. NPDC005751 | reverse complement strand
GCTCGGGCAGGCAGCACCGGCGCGCCCCTTCGGCTCGGCGCGGGCCCCGATCTGGCTCCGCGGGCCGGGTCGTCCTCGCTTCCTCCCCTACGGCACCGGTCCGCACCCCGGACAAGCACGAGGGACCCACCGCCGGGTGGCGGTGGGTCCCTCGGTGTCGGGCGGTGTCAGCGGCTGGTGTAGTTCGGCGCCTCGACGGTCATCTGGATGTCGTGCGGGTGGCTCTCCTTGAGGCCCGCCGAGGTGATCCGGACGAACCGGCCCTTGCTCTCCATCTCGGCGATGGTGGCCGCACCGACGTAGCCCATGGTCTGGCGCAGGCCGCCGACCAGCTGGTGCAGCACCGCGGACAGCGGCCCGCGGTAGGGCACCTGGCCCTCGATGCCCTCGGGGACGAGCTTGTCGTCCGAGGCCACCTCGGCCTGGAAGTAGCGGTCCTTGGAATACGAGCGGCCCTGGCCGCGGGACTGCATGGCGCCCAGCGAGCCCATGCCGCGGTAGGACTTGAACTGCTTGCCGTTGATGAACAGCAGCTCGCCCGGGGACTCCTCGCAGCCGGCCAGCAGCGAGCCCAGCATCACGGTGTCGGCACCGGCGGCGAGCGCCTTGCCGATGTCGCCGGAGTACTGCAGGCCGCCGTCACCGATCACCGGCACGCCGGCCGCCTGGCACGCGACCGCGGCCTCGTAGATGGCGGTGACCTGCGGGACGCCGATGCCGGCGACCACGCGGGTGGTGCAGATGGAGCCGGGGCCGACGCCGACCTTGACGCCGTCCACGCCGGCGTCGATCAGCGCCTGGGCGCCGTCACGGGTGGCGACGTTGCCGCCGACCACGTCGATGCCGACGGCGGCCTTGATCTTGGCGATCCAGGCCAGCGCGTTGTGGCTGTGGCCGTGCGAGGTGTCCACGACCAGGAAGTCCGCGCCGGCCTCGACCAGGGCCTGGGCCCGGTCGAACGCCTCGGCGCTGGCGCCGACCGCGGCACCGACGAGCAGCCGGCCCTCGGCGTCCTTGGCGGCGTTCGGGTACTTCTCGGCCTTGACGAAGTCCTTGACGGTGATCAGGCCCTTGATCCGGCCCTCGTCGTCGACCAGCGGGAGCTTCTCGATCTTGTGCCGGCGCAGCAGCCCGATCGCGTCCTCACCGGAGATGCCGACCTTGCCGGTGATCAGCGGCATCGGGGTCATGATCTCGCGGACCTGGCGGGTGCGGTCCGACTCGAAGGCCATGTCACGGTTGGTGACGATGCCGAGGAGCCGGCCCGACCCGTCCGCGATCGGTACGCCGCTGATCCGGAACTTGGCACAGAGCGCGTCCGCCTCGGCCAGGGTGGTCTCCGGGCCGACCGTGATCGGGTCGGTGACCATGCCGGACTCGGAGCGCTTCACCAGGTCGACCTGGTTGGCCTGGTCCTCGACCGAGAGGTTGCGGTGCAGGACGCCGACGCCGCCCTGCCGGGCCATCGCGATCGCCATCCGCGCCTCGGTGACCTTGTCCATCGCCGCGGACAGCAGCGGGATGTTGACGCGCACGTTCCGGGAGACCCGCGAGGAGGTGTCGACCTGGTTCGGCAGCACCTCGGAGGCCCCGGGCAGCAGCAGCACGTCGTCGTACGTGAGCCCGAGCATCGCGAACTTCTCGGGTACGCCTGCGGCGTTGTAGGACATTTGGGGGTACCTTCCGTGGCCGGCCTAATCCGCTCGCGCCCTGAGGGTGGGGGCGCACTCCATCGCTCACTCGCTCAGGCCGCCGAAAGCTCGGTGCCATTGGAGGAACCTCCAGGGAAACCCCGCTCGCACCCACGGAACTTTGGCGACCCGCCCAGGCGCCGATACCCCATGGTACTGGCACCGCGAATGTGTCCTCGTGTGCCCTTGACAACACCGACCGCCCATGGGCCATTCCGGCCCCCCACCAGGGCGGACGATCAGGAGGACTCCTCCGCGAGCGCCCGCAGCCGGCTGAGCGCCCGGTGCTGGGCGACCCGGACCGCGCCGGGCGACATCCCGAGCATCTCGCCGGTCTCCTCCGCCGACAGCCCGGCGGCCACCCGCAGCAGCACCAGCTCACGCTGACGGGCCGGCAGGTTGGAGAGCAGCTCCTTGGCCCAGGCCGCGTCGCTGCTGAGCAGCGCTCGCTCCTCGGGGCCGAGCGCCTCGTCCGGCACCTCCGGCAGGTCGTCCTGCGGGACGACCGTCGAGCCGGGGCCGCGCATCGCGGCCCGCTGCAGATCGGCGATCTTGTGCGCGGCGATGCCGTAGACGAAGGCCTCGAACGGGCGGCCCTGGTCCCGGTAGCGCGGCAGTGCGCAGAGCACCGCGACGCAGACCTCCTGGGCGACGTCGTCCACGTGGTGCCGGGCCCCGCCCGGCAGCCGGACCAGCCGGCCGCGGCAGTAGCGCAGTGCCAGCGGGTGGACGTAGGCGAGCAGCGCGTCGATCGCCGGGCCCTCGCCCCGGACGGCGGCCGCGACCAGCTCGCCGACCAACGGGGAGCTGCCGGTGCCGAGCACCGGGGGGCGGCCGGGGCCGATGTCGTCGGGGCCGTGTTCGGGGCCCTGGTCGGAGCCGTGGTCCGGCTCGCCGCCACCGAGATCCGCGTACGACGGACCGCGGCCCGGACCGGAGGGCTCGGCCTCCACCGGGTCAGCCTCGCCGGGAGTACCGGCAACGTCGTCACGCATCGGTCCATGGTGCCTGGTCGAACGGGAAAACGCGGCACCGCGTCCGGAGTTGTGCACCGGAACGTTATGCGGTGCGACGCCGGGCACCGCGCCGTCGCGCACCACCGGCCCCTCCTGCACCGTGCCACCTCCCGCCCCGCTGCCGTCGGTGGTCCCGTCCGTCGCGCCGTCCGCCGAATGCGCTGCGGCTCCGTGGTTCGCCGCAGTGCCTGTCCGCTGGTCCCCGAGGTGCTCCACACCTCCATGGTGCAACCTCGGGACCGTAACGTCACACGCCCCTGCGGGGGGAACCGCGACGAGCGCGCCGCAGCCGGCGGAGCCGGCGGTGGTCAGCGGACCAGGCCCCACCGGAAGCCCAGGGCCACCGCGTGCGCGCGGTCCGAGGCGCCGAGCTTCTTGAACAGCCGTCGGGCGTGGGTCTTCACGGTGTCCTCGGAGAGGAAGAGCTCGCGGCCGATCTCGGCGTTGCTGCGGCCGTGGCTCATGCCCTCCAGCACCTGGATCTCACGCGCCGTCAGCGTCGGCGCGGCGCCCATGTCGGGGCTGCGCAGCCGGCGCGGGGCGAGCCGCCAGGTCGGGTCGGCGAGGGCCTGGGTGACGGTCGCCCGCAGCTCGGCGCGCGAGGCGTCCTTGTGCAGGTACCCGCGGGCACCGGCGGCCACCGCGAGGGCGACGCCGTCGAGGTCCTCGGCGACGGTGAGCATGATGATCCGCGCGCCCGGGTCGGCGGACAGCAGCCGCCGGACCGTCTCGACCCCGCCGAGGCCGGGCATCCGGACGTCCATCAGAACGAGATCGGAGCGGTCGGCCACCCAGCGGCGGAGGACCTCCTCCCCGTTCGTCGCGGTGGTGACCCGGTCGACGCCGGGTACGGTCGCGACCGCGCGGCGAAGCGCCTCGCGGGCGAGCGGGGAATCGTCGCAAACGAGAACGGAAGTCATGACCGTCGTCCTCCGCAGCTGATCCGCGTCACGTTGAGCCTCCTGGCTGGTACGAATCTCTCCGACACGGCCGATTGGCGACGGACTCCGTGCCGATCGCCTGAACTTCCCCGCGATCGTTCCCGACGTCCGGCGCCCGCTAACCGCCTCCGCACTTCCAACGACCGTCACTCGAATGAGTTACGGCTTTCAGGGCCATCTCCACCACTGTACGTGGCCAACCCGTTACCGATCAGCTACCTCGCGGTGCACACGCCGCTCTTTTGTGCAGCTCGCGCGCGGTGGGCGCACCACCCGCACACCGGTGCGGATCGTCGCGCGCCCGTCGGCCACCCGATTGCCACGTCTGCGCCCGCCGAACTCCATGCCCACTTTGCCCGCTTTTATAGCTTTTGTATGGTCATTGACTGTTGTGCCACTCTGTGGGTGACTTGTCCATGGAGTTGCCGTAAGTCATATTTCCAGGTGTCCACACCAGCGCATCGATGCCTCGCCGTGCCGTGCAGCCCCGCCCGCCGATGGCCGGTCCGCGGCCGCGAGCCTCTGAAGGGAATGAGCCATGGCAGATTTCTCCCGCCTCCCCGGCCCCAACGCCGATCTCTGGGACTGGCAGCTCTCCGCGGCCTGCCGCGGCGTGGACAGCTCGCTCTTCTTCCACCCCGAAGGGGAGCGCGGCGCCGCGCGGAGTTCGCGTGAGGCGAGCGCCAAGGAGGTCTGCATGCGCTGCCCGGTACGCACCGAATGCGCGGCGCACGCACTGGCCGTCCGCGAGCCGTACGGCGTCTGGGGAGGCCTGACCGAGGATGAGCGCGAGGAGATGATGGGCCGCTCGCGCAACCGCCTCGTGGAAGTACCGCTGGTCGCGCCGACGGGGCTGCCGCGCTAGGCACGCACCCGCTCCGCGCCATGAAGAAACGTTTCTTCATGGCGCTTCGAGCCGCCGGTGCGCCCGGGCGAACGCCCGGTCAGTGCCCGGCCGCCGCGCCCGCCAGCCGCTCCAGCATCAGCGCCACCGCCGGCACCTCGGCGAGGTCCGGCAGGGTCAGGGCGACCACCTGCCGCACCGCCGGCGCCCCCGAGGCGGTCCGCACCGGCACCGCCGACACGCCGTCGGGGCGCACCGACTCCAGCGCCAGCCCCGGCAGCACCGCCACCCCGAGCCCGGCCGCCACCAGGCCGACCACCGCCGGGTAGTCGTCGGTCGCGAAGTCGATCCGGGGCTCGAAGCCCGCCCCCGCGCAGAGTTCCACCAGGTGCCCCCGGCACTGCGGGCAGCCCGCGATCCACTGCTCCCCCGCCAGTTCGGCGAGTTCCACCGGCCCGCGCCCGTCGCCGCGCCCCGACAGCGGGTGCGCGGCGGGCAGCAGGCCGACCATCGGGTCGTCGAGCAACGGGGTGACCACCAGGTCGGACCAGTCGGTGGTGGCGCTGAGCTGCTGGGCCTCCAGATTGGCCTCGGCCCGCGCCTCGCGCGGCGTGCCGTGCCCGGGAGCGGACGCCGGAAGGGGCGTCGGCGCGCCGCCGGGGGCCTGCGGATACCTGAAGGCCAGCGCGATCTCGCACTCGCCGCCGCGCAGCATCGCCAGCGACTCCGGCGGTTCGGCCTCGACCAGCGACACGCGCACCCCCGGATGGCTGTCCCGCAGCCGGGCGACGGCCGGCGGCACCAGGGTGGAACTCGCGGTGGGGAAGGAGACCAGCCGCACCCGCCCGGCCCGCAGTCCGGCGATCGCCGCGACCTCCTCCTCGGCGGCGGAGAGCCCGGCCAGGATGCCGGTGGCATGCTTGAGGAGCACCCGCCCGGCCTCGCTCAGCTGCATGCCGCGCCCCGAACGGACCACCAGCGGGGTGTCGACGGACTTCTCCAGGGCCTTCATCTGCTGGCTGATGGCGGGCTGCGTACAGCCCAGCTCACGAGCGGCGGCGGAGAAGGAGCCGGTGCGGGCGACGGCACGCAGAACGCGCAGGTGGCGGGCCTCGATCATGCCTCAGTTATAAGGCAATCTTTGCTTTATGCAAAATTCAACTGATAGTTGAAGAGTCAAACGCCCCACACGCCGCAGGCCCGGCCCGTACCCCGAGGGGCGCGGACCGGGCCTGCGGTCACTGATCAGGCGTCAGTGGGAGTGGCCGTGGCCGCCGTGCGAGTGGCCGTTGTCGGCCTCCTCTTCCTTCTTCTCCACCACGAGGGTCTCGGTGGTGAGCAGCAGGGAGGCGATCGACGCGGCGTTCTCCAGCGCGGAGCGGGTGACCTTGACCGGGTCGATGACGCCGGCCTTCAGCAGGTCGCCGTACTCACCGGTGGCGGCGTTGAAGCCGTGACCGGCCTCCAGCTCGGCGACCTTGTGGGTGATGACGTAGCCCTCGAGGCCGGCGTTCTGGGCGATCCAGCGCAGCGGCTCGGCGAGCGCCTTGCGGACGACCGCGACACCGGTCGCCTCGTCGCCCGACAGGCCCAGGCCGCCCTCCAGCACCTTGGCGGCGTGGACGAGGGAGGCGCCACCGCCGGCGACGATGCCCTCCTCGACCGCGGCACGGGTCGCCGAGATGGCGTCCTCCAGGCGGTGCTTGCGCTCCTTCAGCTCCACCTCGGTGGCGGCGCCGACCTTGATGACGCAGACGCCGCCGGCCAGCTTGGCCAGGCGCTCCTGCAGCTTCTCGCGGTCCCAGTCGGAGTCCGTGTTGGCGATCTCGCCCTTGATCTGGGCGACGCGGCCGGCGACGGCCTCGCTGTCACCGGCGCCGTCGACGACGGTGGTCTCGTCCTTGGTGATGGTCACGCGGCGGGCGGTGCCCAGCACGTCCAGACCGGCCTGGTCGAGCTTGAGGCCGACCTCCTCGGAGATGACGGTGGCACCGGTCAGGGTGGCCAGGTCGCCCAGGATCGCCTTGCGGCGGTCACCGAAGCCCGGGGCCTTGACGGCGACCGCGTTGAAGGTGCCGCGGATCTTGTTCACCACGAGGGTGGACAGCGCCTCGCCGTCGACGTCCTCGGCGATGATCAGCAGCGGCTTCGAGGCACCGCCCTGCAGGATCTTCTCCAGCAGCGGGAGCAGCTCCTGGATGGAGGAGATCTTGCCCTGGTTGATCAGGATGTACGGGTCCTCCAGGACCGCCTCCTGCCGCTCCGCGTCGGTGACGAAGTACGGCGACAGGTAACCCTTGTCGAACTGCATGCCCTCGGTGAAGTCCAGCTCCACGCCGAAGGTGTTGGACTCCTCGACGGTGATGACACCGTCCTTGCCGACCTTGTCGATCGCCTCGGCGATGAGCTCGCCGACCTGGGTGTCCTGCGCGGAGAGGGACGCGACGGCGGCGACGTCGTCCTTGCCCTCGATCTCGCGGGCGATGGACAGCAGGTGCTCGGAGACCGCGGCGACGGCCTTGTCGATGCCCTTCTTCAGGGCGGCCGGGCCGGCGCCCGCGGCGACGTTGCGCAGACCCTCGTTGACCAGGGCCTGGGCCAGCACGGTGGCGGTGGTGGTGCCGTCGCCCGCGACGTCGTTGGTCTTGGTGGCGACCTCCTTGACGAGCTGCGCGCCAAGGTTCTCGTACGGGTCGTCGAGCTCGACCTCACGGGCGATGGTGACACCGTCGTTGGTGATGGTCGGCGCACCGAACTTCTTGTCGATGACGACGTTGCGGCCCTTGGGGCCGATGGTCACCTTGACGGTGTCGGCCAGCTTGTTGACACCGCGCTCCAGCGAGCGGCGGGCGTCCTCGTCGAACTGCAGGATCTTCGCCATGTTCCCTATTCCCTCGGGGCTGCGACCGGCACGCCGGCCACCGGACTACGTGAACCAACAACCACGCCCCGGGCCCCTGTCACTGGGACACGGATCCGGGGCGGGCTGGAACGTCTTACTTCTCGGTGCTGCTTACTTCTCGATGATGGCGAGAACGTCGCGCGCCGAGAGGACGAGGTACTCCTCGCCCTGGTACTTCACCTCGGTGCCGCCGTACTTCGAGTACAGGACGATGTCACCGACGGCGACGTCGAGCGGCAGACGCTGGCCGTCCTCGAAGCGGCCCGGGCCGACAGCCAGGACGACGCCCTCCTGGGGCTTCTCCTTGGCGGTGTCCGGGATAACCAGGCCGGAGGCCGTGGTGGTCTCGGCGTCGAGCGGCTGGACCACGATGCGGTCCTCGAGCGGCTTGATGGCAACCTTGCTGCTGGTGGTCACGTCCGAGCTCCCCTTCGGAGATTACGGGGTTGTCTAACGGGTAGTGGCGAACCTACGGGCCTGCCGTCGCGGGGGTCAGACACGCTTCTTCGCGTTAGCACTCTCCTGGTGGAGAGTGCCAAGGACGACCATAGGCCGCGGTTAGCACTCAGTCAACCAGAGTGCCAACGGCGCGCCCGAAACGGTTCTCGCGGGCGGCTGCCGGGCCGCACTCCCGTACGACGCCGCCGATGATCCGCACGCGTGTGCGTCCGATCAGGGCCCACTCCACCAGTGCGCTCGCCCCTCCGCCCCGGTCCGGTCCGGTCCGTCCGCCCCGGGCGGGCCGGCCCCGGGCGGCCCGGCGCACCGACCGGGGAGAATGAGCGGGTGGAGACCGAGAACCTGCAGCCCCTGCTGACCCCCGAGGGGCAGTCCCTGCTCGCCGAGCTGCGCGAGTTCGCGCCCGAGGAGGAGCTGGCGCTGGCGACCAGGCTGCGCCGGGAGCACTCGGCGGAGCTGGTCTCGGCGGCGTTCGGGCAGGCCCGGCTGCGGCAGCGGGCGCGGGCGAAGTTCGGCGCGGACGCCGACCTGATGTACTTCACGCCCAACGGCGTCGAGCAGTCCACCCGGCGCAGCGTCGCGGAGTGGCGGGCACGGCGCTTCGCCGAGCTGGGCGTGCGGCGGCTGGCCGACCTCTGCTGCGGGATCGGCGGCGACGTCCTCGCGCTGGCCCGGGCCGGGATCGAGGTGCTCGCCGTGGACCGGGACCCGGCGGCCTGCGCGGCCACCGCCGCCAACGCCGCCGCACTGGGCCTGGCGGACCTGGTCGAGGTGCGCTGCGCGGACGTCGCCGACGTCGACGTCACCGGCTACGACGCGGTCTTCACCGACCCGGCCCGCCGCACCTCGCGCGGCCGGGTGTTCGACCCCGAGGCGTACGCCCCGCCGCTGTCCTGGGCGATCGAGGCCGGCCGGCGCACCCCGATCGGCGCGCTCAAGGTGGCCCCCGGCATCCCGCACACGGCCGTGCCGGGCGATGCGGAGGCCGAGTGGGTCTCCGACCACGGCGACGTCAAGGAGGCGGTGCTCTGGTTCGGCACCGGGGCCGACCGCCCGCACCGCGCCACCCTGCTGCCGCACGGCGACTCGCTGACCGGCGGCGACCTGCCCGACCCGCCGGCCGGACCGGTCGGCCGCTACCTCTACGAGCCGGACGGCGCGGTGATCCGGGCCCACCTGGTCGCCGAGGTGGCCGAGCGGGTGCACGGCCGGCTGATCGACCCGAAGATCGCCTACCTCACCTCGGACCGGCTGGTCGCCACCCCGTACGCGCACGCCTTCGAGCTGACCGACGTGCTGCCGTTCCACATCAAGAAGCTGAAGGCGCTGCTGCGCGAGCGGGCCGTCGGCACCGTGGTGATCAAGAAGCGGGGGATGGCGATCACCCCGGAGGAGCTGCGCCGCCAGCTGAAGCCGAGCGGGCCGAACAGCGTCACCGTGATCCTCTGCCGCACCGACCAGGGCCCGCTGATGATGCTCGGCCGGCCGGTGGCGCTCCCGTAGGCGGACTCCCGGTCAGCCGGCGGGCGGCCGGATGTAGTCCTCCAGCCGGGCCACCGCGAAACCCTGCTCCTGGATGCGGGCCAGCAGCTCCCCGAACATCTGCGTCATCGTCTCGCCCTTGAGGTCCTTGGGCCCCCGGAAGTGGGCGAGGACGATGTCGCCGGGCCGCAGCTTCTTGTCCGCCGCCTGGTACTGCATGTCGTGGATCTGCATCGACTCGCGCCAGAGCACGATCGCGCGCGGCCCGCACTGCTGCACCGAGGTGTTCAGCGCCGGGGTGTTGGCGCCGTCCCCGTACGGCGGGCGGAACAGCAGCGGCGCGGTGCCGTACTGCTGGGTCAGCGCGGACTGGGCGTCGCAGATCTCGGACTTCTGCTTCTCCGGCGCGACCTTGCTCATCTGGGCGTGGTCGACGGTGTGGTTGTGGATGTGGTTGCCGAGCGCCTGGAGCGGCTTGAAGTAGCCGTAGTTGTCCTTGACGATGTCCCGGGTCAGGAACATCGAGACCGGCACCTTGAGGTCGGTCAGCATCTCGACGAACTTCGGGTCCTTCTCGGCGCCGTCGTCGATGGTGACGAAGACGACCTTGTCGGTGGTCTTCACCTCGCTGAACACCGGTACGGGGCCGGTCCGTTCGAGCTTGACCGGCTTGTCGGCCGGCGCCGGCGGGGCGGGCGGCAGCGGCTTGAGGTTCCACTTCGCCCAGGCCGCCGCGTCCCCGGCGGCGGGCACCGCGGCGGGCGTCGCCGTGGGTGTCGGACTCGCCGCGGCGGACGGCCGCTGCCCGGCCGCCGGCGTCGTCGCGGCGGTCGCCGCGGGCCCGGCGCCCGTGCCGCCGCTGCCACAGCCGGTGGCGGCGGCCAGCAGCGCCAGCGCCCCCACCGCGTACGTCCTCGTCCTGCCCCGCCCGTACCGCTCCACCGCGCCGCGCTCCCAGCTACCGTCCAGCATGCTCTCAGCTATGCACGGTAGTGGCCGGCCGTTCGGTTCCCGGACAGGCCCGGCAGCTCGCTACTCCGGGTCCGCCCCGGACGCCGGGTTCGCGCAGGTCTCCGGGGGCTCGCTGGACTCCACGTACTCGCTGGACTCCACGTGCTCGTTGGACTCCAGGTGCTCGCTGGCGAAGGACCAGCGGTGCACCGGGCGGCCGATCAGCGCGGCGGGCGGCTCGGGGACGGGCACCGGCTCCGCCGTCCACCAGGTGATCAGCAGCACCCGGTCGCCCGGCGCACCGAACAGCTCGGCGCGGACCAGACCGGCCGAGCCGCGCAGCGCGGGCAGCGCGACCTCGCGGACCCAGGCCGACAGCTCGGCCCCGCGGCCGTCGGCGGCCCGCGCCTCCCACATCGCGGCGGTGGTGGTCACCGACCGCCGCCCAGCGCCTGGTACGCCTGGCCGTGCACGTCCGTGTGCGGGACGTGCACCTCGGTGACGGGCAGCGAGGAGTCGGCCGACAGGTCGAAGGACGAGGGCGCGCGGTCGCGCCAGACCATCTCGGACCCCAGCGCGGCGACCATCGCGCCGTTGTCGGTGCACAGGCCCGGACGCGGCACCCGCAGCCGGATGCCCGCCTTGTCGCAGCGCTGCTGGGCCATCTCGCGCAGCCGGGAGTTGGCCGCCACGCCGCCGCCGATCATCAGGTGGTCGACGCCGTTCTCCTTGCAGGCCTTGACCGCCTTGCGGGTCAGCACATCGGTAACCGCCTCCTGGAACGAGGCCGCGACGTCCGCGATCGGCACCTCCTCGCCGGCCCGGCGCTTGGCCTCCACCCAGCGGGCGACGGCGGTCTTCAGGCCGGAGAACGAGAAGTCGTACGCCGGGTCCTTCGGGCCGCTCAGGCCCCGGGGGAAGGCGATCGCCTTGGGGTCGCCCTCACGGGCGGTGCGGTCGACCACCGGACCGCCGGGGAAGCCGAGGCCGAGCACCCGGGCGACCTTGTCGAAGGCCTCGCCGGCCGCGTCGTCGATGGTCGCGCCGAGCGGGCGGACGTCACGGGTGATGTCCTCGCTGAGCAGCAGCGAGGAGTGCCCGCCGGAGACCAGCAGGGCCATCGTCGGCGAGGGCAGGCGGCCGTGCTCCAGCTGGTCCACGCAGATGTGCGAGGCCAGGTGGTTGACCCCGTAGAGCGGCTTGTCCAGCGCCCAGGCGTAGGCCTTGGCGGCACTCACGCCGACGAGCAGCGCACCCGCCAGGCCGGGGCCCGCGGTGACGGCGATGCCGTCGAGGTCGCTCGCCTTGATGCCGGCGGTGTCCAGGGCGCGCTGGATGGTCGGGACCATCGCCTCCAGGTGCGCGCGGCTGGCGATCTCGGGCACCACACCGCCGAACCGGGCGTGGTCGTTGACGCTGGAGGCCACCGCGTCGGCGAGCAGGGTGGTGCCGCGCACGATGCCGACGCCGGTCTCGTCGCAGGAGGTCTCGATACCGAGGACGAGCGGTTCGTCAGCCATGGCGGTCTTCCTTCAGGTCCTTCGGGTCAGTACTGGGGTGGTCGAGGCGCATCACCAGCGCGTCGATGCCGGCCGGCTGGTAGTAGTTGCGCCGGATGCCGACGGGTTCGAAGCCGAAGCGCTCGTAGAGCCGCTGGGCGCGCGGGTTGTCCACCCGCACCTCCAGCAGCAGTTCCGCGCAGTCGCGCCGGGCGGCCTCCCGGATCAGGTCCGTGAGCAGCAGCGCGCCGAGGCCGGTGCCCTGGTGCCGCGTGTCGACGGCGATGGTCTGCACATCGCCCTCGCCGGCCACCGCCATCAGCCCGGCGTAGCCGACGACCGCGCCGTCCGGGGTGGTGGCCACGGTGTAGTGGCGGGTGCCGCCGCGATGGGCCTCGGCCAGCTCGGACCAGTACATCCCGGTCGACCAGGCGTCCTCGGGGAAGAGCGCCAGCTCCAGCTCCATCACCGGCGCGATGTCCCACCAGCGCATCGGGCGCAGCGTGGTGCCGTGGCCCGGTCCGTCGGGGCCGTGGCCTGGTCCGCCGGAGCCGGTCACGCCGTTCGGGCCGGTCACGCCGGGAGCACCGCCTTGTAGCCGGCGGGCACCTGGGCGTCCGGGCGGCGCAGGTACAGCGGCACGTTGGGCAGCAGCTCGCGCCCGGCGGCCAGCTCGGCGGCGGCGAAGTCGGCCAGCGCGCCGGCCGAGACGTGCTCGGGCCCGTGCGCGCCGGGGAAGGCCTCCGGGTACAGCAGCGCACCGGCACCGACGGCCCGCGGCCGCGGCGTCAGCTCGGCCGGGCGGTCCACGGCGGGGCCCTCGGCGCGACGGCCGTCCGCGTCGTACGAGGCCCAGTAGACCTCCTTGCGGCGCGCGTCGGTGGCCACCGTGAACGGCTGCCCGGCGAGGCCCTCGGCGCGCGCCCGGTGGGCGATCGCGTCCAGGGTGCAGACGCCGTGCACCGGGACGCCCAGCGCGTGGCCGAGCGCGGCGGCGGTCACCAGGCCGACCCGCAGGCCCGTGTAGGGGCCGGGGCCGACGCCCACCGCGATGCCGGTCAGCCGGTGCTTGTCGACACCGGCCTCCCGCAGCACCCGGTCGATGGCGGGGAGGAGCAGTTCACCGTGGCGCCTGGCGTCGACCTGGTCGGTCTCGGCGAGGACGGCCGTGCCGTCGTGGACGGCGGCGGTGACGGCAGGGGTAGCGGTGTCGAACGCGAGCAGCAGCACGGGTCAAGGTTAGACCGGTCGGAGCCGTGGACCGCCTCCGGTCCTGGTCCGCCCGATCGACAAGGTGTGCTGGTTCGGAACACACGTCCTACGGGGTGCGGGCGGGAACGAGCGGACCTGGCACGATGGGGCCGACGGGTTTTGGGACGGCGGTGGGAGCGACACGTGGCGAAGATGGGTCCTGGAGTGGTGGTCACGGGGCTGACCCTGGGGGCCCTGGCGGTGGTGAGCCTGCTGGCCTTCCAGGCCAACGGCGCACAGGACCGCGCAGGCGCCACCGGGCCGACCGCGAGCACCACCGCCTCGTCCGGCGGACCGTCCGCGTCGGCCACCCCGACCGCCTCGGCCACCCCGACCGTCCCCGCGCTCCCGACCACCTCGGGCGCCGGTCTGCGGGTCGTCTACTCGGCCGGCAGCCACTACGTCTGGCTGGTCGACCCCAAGAAGAACCCGCAGGTGGTGGCCTCCTTCGCGGTCACCCCGGGATCGGTGGAGCCGACCCCCGGCAGCTACCCGGTGTACAGCCGGGCCGCCACCAGCACGGGCACGGACGGACGGCAGATCGAGCACGTGGTGCGCTTCGCCCAGCAGAACGGCGTGGTGTTCGGCTTCAGCGCGGCCGTGGACGGCGCCACCCCCGCCGCCGACCCGAAGACCAAGACCGGCGGGATCCGCAGCGGTCGGGCGGAGGGGCAGCTGCTCTGGGACTTCGCGCCGAGTGGCACCAAGGTCGTCGTGATCGCCTGAGGACGCGCGACCCGCAGGCCGGGCCGGGGGGCGGCGGGCCCGAGGCGGTATCCGGCTCGGGTGCGGCCCCGGTTCGGGGCGGGTGCCGAGTGTCAGGCCGCGCGGGGCGTGTCGGCCACCGGTTCGGCCGGTGCCGTGCTCTCCCGGCGCTCCGGCGGAGTGGAGACCGCCTCCGCGGCCGCACACGCGGCCAGCAGGGCCCGCATCGGCGCACCCTGGACGCTGCGGGCGGGCTCTCCGGCCCCGGTACCACGCGACGCGCGCTCCGGGGCGGGGGTGGTGCTCGACATGGCGCCTCCCTAGTTAGGCAGACCTAACCGCGACACCCATCCCATCACGCCCGGCACCCCGCCCGCAACACTTTGCCGACAGCCTGTCGGCAACCGTCGGTGTCGGCCCGTGCCCGCGGGTATTCACTTGTGTCGGCCGACGGGCGTCCGTGCCCGCCGGCGCTCGTCGGCTCAGGCCAGCGCGGCCAGCTCCACCCCGGTCCAGCGCGACCCGATCCCGTTCAGCAGCACCCGGCGCGGATCCAGATCGTCGTCGTCCGCCTCGGCGCCGATGGCGCGCTCGATCCGGACCTCCAGCCGGCTCTCGGCGAGCCGTTCGACCTTGCCCTCGCCCCACTCGACCACGACCACCGACTCCGGCAGCGAGACGTCCAGGTCGAGGTCCTCCATCTCGTCCAGGTCCCCGCCCAGCCGGTACGCGTCCACGTGCACCAGCGCCGGGCCGCCGACCAGCGACGGGTGCACCCGGGCGATCACGAAGGTCGGCGAGGTGACCGCCCCGCGCACCTGGAGGCCCTCCCCCAGGCCCCGGGTGAGCGTGGTCTTCCCGGCCCCCAGCTCCCCCGAGAGCAGCACCAGGTCCCCCGGCCGCAGCAGCGCGGCCAGCTCCCGGCCGAGTCGGCCCATCCGCTCGGGAGTGGCGACGGTGAGAGTGGCGTGCGAGCCCATGCGCGATTCAAGCCCTTCGATCCGTACTGCGGCGCACCGACCGCCGGGCGCCTCCGCTACGGTGCCACATCCCCGGCCGGGCGTGCGCCGGTGGCCCGGGCCGCTACGGCGTCTCGCCCACCGAGGAGGGCAGCGGCGCCGCGCCGCGGTAGTCGACCGCCTGTTTGAGCAGCGCGACCAGCCGCTGGTCGACGAGGTCCGGGCGCTCCAGCATCACCAGGTGCCCGGCGTCCTCCACCAGGAGCAGCTCGGCACCGGGCAGCTGCTCGGCCATCGCCTCGCTGTGCGCGGGCGGGGTCAGCAGGTCCTTGGTGCCGGCGAGCACCAGGGTGGGGATGCCTCGCAGGGCCGCCAGCGCGGCGGTCTTCTCGTGCGCGCCGAACACCGGGTAGAACTCGGCCACCACGTCGATCGGCGTGGCGTCGAGCAACTGTTCGGCGAACCGCACCACGCCCGGGTCGACGTCCTTCCCCCCGAAGGAGAACTTCCGGTAGAAGACGGCGCTGACGTCCGCGCCGAGCCGCCGGGTGGCCTCGACCAGCTCGACCTGGCGGCCGAGCAGCTTCATCACGCCGGGTGCGACCTTCTTGAACAGCTTGGCGCCGACCGCCGGCAGACCGAGCGTCACGGCCTCCCAGTCCCCCGCCAGCGTGCCGATCAGCGCGACCCCGGCGACCCGTTCCCGGAACAGCTCCGGCTCCTGGTCGGCGAGTGCCATCACCGTCATCCCACCCATCGAGTGGCCGACCAGGACCAGCGGGCCGGTCGGCGCGACGGCGTCGATCACCGCCTTGAGGTCCCCGCCCAGCTGGTCGATGCTCGCGAGTTCACCGGCCAGGAACGAGCGGGAGCGCTCGGACCGGCCGTGGCTGCGCTGGTCCCAGAAGACCAGGCGCATGCCCTCGCGCAGCGCGGCCCGCTGGAAGTGCCAGCTGTCCTGGTTGAGGCAGTAGCCGTGGCAGAACACCACGGTCAGCGGTTCGCGCCGCCCGACGGCGGCGGCGGGGCCGAGGCCCGAGCGCCGGCCGGCCCGCACCAGCGCGCCGGAGCCGCCCAGCAGACCGGGCAGCCCGCTCCGGTCGACCGGTCCGTCGCCGGTGCCGGTAGCGGTGCCGGCGCCAGAGCCGGTAGCGGTGCCGGGGCCGTCCGTCCGGCGGCGGACGAACCAGCCGCGGCGGGCGGCGGCACTGGTACCGGGGGCCGGGCCTGGGCGTGGGGCTGCGACGACCTCGTCGTCCGGGCGTTCTTCCGGGTGCTCTTCCGCGTCCTCCTCGGGCCGGACGCTGACGGGCTCGGGCCAGCCGGTGCCGTCCAGCTCGACGTACAGCTCGGTGCCGTCGGCGGCGGTCACCGTGCACGGGCGCCCGCGGAGCGAGCCGTACGGGGCGTTGGCGTCCAGCTCCGCGCGGGCCCGGCGGCGGGTGGCCCGGCCGACGGTCAGCCGCTCGATCGCCACACCGGCGGCCGCGCCGGCCGCGACCACGCCGACCGAGATCCCGATCAGACCGGCCCGGCTCACCCCGGAGGCCGCACCGGCCGCCTTGGCCACCGCCGCGACCGGACCGGAGCCGGCCTCCTCGCTCATACGCTCGCGCCCTCGGTCGCCGCGCCCGCCGTCGGCACGCCCTCCGCGGCAGGGGCGTCGGCCGTCGGGGCCTCGGCGGTCGCGCCCAGGTAGCGGCGCGGCACCCGGGCACCGATCCGGGTCACGATCTCGTAGGAGATGGTGCCGCAGGCCCGGCCCCAGTCCTCGGCGGTCGGCTCGCCCTGCTCGCCGTTGCCGAACAGCAGCACCTCGTCGCCGACCGCGGGGGTGTCGCCGCCGAGGTCGACGACGAACTGGTCCATCGCCACCCGACCGGCCACCGTGCGCCACTTGCCCGCGATCTGCACCGGGCCGGTGCCGCTGGCGTGCCGGGGGATGCCGTCGCTGTAGCCCACCGGCACCAGACCCAGGGTGGTCGGGCCGGGCGTGGTGTAGTGGTGGCCGTAACTGACGCCGTGCCCGCCGGGCACCTGCTTGACCAGGGCCAGCCGGGCGGTCAGCGCCATCACCGGGCGCAGCCCGAAGTCGGCCGGCGAGCCGACCTCCGGGACGGGCGAGAGCCCGTACATCGCCAGGCCGGTACGGACCAGGTCGTAGTGCGACTGCGGGAGCAGCAGGGTGGCCGGGGAGTTGGCGAGGTGCCGCACCGCGGGGCGCAGCCCGGCCGCCTCCGCGTACGCGAGCGCCTCGCGGAACGCGTCCAGCTGGGCCTGGATGGACGGGTGGCCGGGCTCGTCCGCCGCCGCGAAGTGCGACCAGACGCCGACCACCGTGAGCAGGCCCTCGGCCTCGGCGCGGCGCGCCGCGCCGACCAGCTCCGGCCAGTCGTGCGGCTGGCAGCCGTTGCGGCCGAGGCCGGTGTCGGCCTTCAGGTGCACCCGGGCCGGGACACCGGTCGCGCGGACGGCGGCGAGCAGCTCGTCCAGCGCCCACTGGGCGCTGACGGAGACGTCGATGTCGGCGAGCAGCGCCTCGCGCCAGGGGCCGCCCGGCGTCCAGAGCCAGCAGAGGATGCGGGCCTGGTCGGGGCGGATCCCGGCGGCGCGCAGAGCCAGCGCCTCCTGCGGGAGGGCGGTGCCGAGCCAGCCGACGCCTGCGGCGACCGCCTCGCGGGCACAGCGGACCGCGCCGTGGCCGTAGGCGTCCGCCTTGACCGTGGCCATCACCGTGGCGGCGCCGACGCGCTCGCGCAACGCGGCGAGGTTGCCGCGCAGGGCGGCCAGATCGATGGTCGCCTCAGCCCGTACGCCGTCGGTGAGAGTGGCCGTGCCGGTCGTGTTCGCAGTTGTCATCAGGGTCAGTCTCCCAGACGTCTCATGGTCCTCGCCGAACGGCCCGTCGGCGCGGCGGCCCGGCCCCCACCCGCCGACCCGCCCCTACACCCCGCCACCTCGTCCCCGACGCCCCCGAAGCACCACCGGTTCCCGCCGGGGCCGGAGCACCCGCGGCACCCTCGGCACCGGGGAGCGGGCGCCGCCGGGGCGGCCGGGGCTGGGCCAGGCGTGGGAGCAGGAAGTCGGCCCGGTCGACTTCCTGCTCCTGCTCGTTCTCCGCCCGGCCCCTCCGGGCTCCGCCGTGCTCCGACCGGACCCGCCGCCGGGGGCAGGAATATGTAGACCGGTCTACCTTTCGGTCCTCGTTCTTCAATTCACCGCACAGGAAGTCGGCCCGACCGACTTCCCACTCCCCCGGCGGTCGCCGCCCGCCCCCGCCCCCGCACTCGCACTCGCTACCGAGCGAATCACCACAGGAAAATATGTAGACCGGTCTACCTTCCGAGGCCAGCCCCCCCAGGACCAACTCGCCGGAGTGGGAAGTCGACCTGTCCGACTTCCCACTCCGGCCTCCACTCTTCAGAGGCTCACAGGCATCCGCCGACCAAATATGTAGACCGGTCTACATCGCCAGTCACTCTCCGCCCCACCTGCACGAGAAGTCGGCCCGGTCGACTTCCCACTCCGCTCCGGGCGCGGCGAGCGCACGCGATCCGCCCACTATGTAGACCGGTCAACCTATTCCCCGCCAGCCCCCACGGCCCCAGCGACCCCCGCGGACGACCGCACATCGCGCCAGACCGCCGACAGGGCGCCCGCCACCTGCAACGCCGTGACTGGCGCACCCGGCCCGCCCAGCGCCCCCTCGTCGCTCGCCATGCCCACACCTGCGCCAACACCCCCCGCCAACCCTGCTGCGCGGCGGCCGGCCAGGCCGTGCAGGTACGCCGCCACCGATGCCGCGTCCAGCGTGGACAGGCCGGCCGCCAGCAGGGAGCCGGCCAGGCCGGCGAGGACGTCGCCGCTCCCGGCCGTCGCCAGCCACGGGGTGCCGGTCGGGTTGACCCGCACCGCGCCTCCCGGGTCCGCGATCACCGTGGTGGAGCCCTTCAGCAGCACCGTCGCCCGGTACGCGGCGGCGAGTCGGCGCGCGGTGGTCAGCCGGGCGGCGGCCAGGTCGTCGGCCGGCGGCGGTGCGGTGCCCGCAGCCCCCGCCCCCGCCAGCAGCCGGGCCGCCTCACCGGTGTGCGGGGTGAGCAGCGTGGGCGCCGTCCGCCCGGTCAGGGCCTGCGGGCCGAGTCGGCCCAGTTCGGTGAGCCCGTCCGCGTCCACCAGCACGGGCACGTCGCTCGCCAGCGCCTCGCCGAGCGCCTGCCGGGCTCCGTCCCCGCCGCCCGGGCCGACCACCCGGGCCTGCACCCGCCCGGCCCCGGCCGGTCCGCCCTCGGTGACCAGCACCTCGGGGAACCGTCGCACCACCTCCTCGGCCGCCGAGCCGACGTACCGCACCGCCCCCGCGCCACCGCGCAGCGCCCCGGCGACCGCCAGCAGTGCGGCCCCCGGATAGGTCGCCGAGCCGGCCGCCACCCCGACGACGCCGCGCCGGTACTTGTCGCTCTCCACTCCCGGGACCGGCAGCAGCGCCGCCACCTCGGCGTGCTGCAGGGCCTCCACGTCGGCCGTCGGCAGCTCCAACCCGATCTCCACCAGTTGCACCGCACCGGCGTAGGAGGCTCCTGGATCGATCAACAGCCCGGGCTTGTGGGTGCCGAAGCAGACCGTGACGTCCGCCCGCAGCGCCACTCCCGCCACCTCACCGGTGTCGGCGTCCACACCGCTGGGCACGTCCACCGCGACCACCACACCCCGACGCGCCGCCCGTGCGTACGGCTCCGCCTCCGGGCGCAGCCCGCCCCGGCCGCCGATGCCGACGATGCCGTCCAGCACCAGGTCCGCGCGCGAGAAGTCGGCCAGGCCGACTTCCTGCTCCAGTACGACCCGCCCGCGCGCGGCCCGCAGCGCGGCCAGCCCGTCCACGTGCGCGCGCTCGGGCGCGAGCAGTACCGCCGTCACCCGCGCGCCCCGCCGCGCCAGTGCCGCGCCGGCGTACAGCGCGTCACCCCCGTTGTCCCCGCTGCCCGCGAGCACCACGACCCGGCTCCCGTACACCCGGCCGCGACGGCGCGTCAGCAGCCGGGCGCAGGTGGCGGCGAGACCGGCGGCGGCCCGTTGCATCAGGGTGCCCTCGGGCAGCCGGGCCATCAGTTCGGCCTCGGCGGCCCGGACCTGTTCGACACGGTGAGCACGGCGCATGCGCAAGCCCCTAACCCTCGGCTGACCCTCGGCAACGACTACCGCCGACGCTACGCCCGCGTCGTGGCCGAGCGACACCTGCCGCGAGCCGACGCCGCGTTCGGCTGCCCCGCAGACCCTCCCACCACGGTGCTCCCCCGCTTCGCGAACACCTACCGTGTCGCCCACGAGGGCCGGCGGAAGGAAGGAGAGGCAGTAAGGAGAAGGGCCGGGCTCGCCACGCCGGCGGTCGAGCGCCCCGCCGGGCCCGGGGAAGTCCTCCAGGCGTTCCTGGGGCCGGGAACACCGCCGGCTTCAAGGCCGTGCCGATCGGGGGCGACATCGTCCTGACGCCACGCCGGACGGAGCGCACGAGGCCGCGTCCGCACCGCTCGACCGGCAGTTCATCCGAAAGGCCGCGATCGAGTTCGACCCGCCGGGCCACCAGGGCCCGATCGCGCGGGGCCCCATGGCGCGGGGTGTGGCCCGATCGAGCGGGGCCCGACCGCGCCGACCGGACGATTCACCCCGGCGGCACCATCAGTCCGGTCGGGGCACTTCCCGAGCCCGAGCGCCGGCTCCCGGCCGGAGGCCTTCGGCGTCCGGCGTCCGGCGTCCGGCGTCCCCCTAGTCTTCGAGGTGACGTCGCCCGACCCGGTCAAGGACCGGCCGACCACGGCAGCCACCGCGACCGCGACGAGGCCCCGTTCAGCGAAGCTGATCGACCCGCCCCGTTCCCCCCGCCGCTCGACACGGTGCCCCTGCGGTAGGACGCAGCCACCGCAGGGGCACCACCCGAGTCAGAACGGCGATCGGCTACTCGACGGTGACCGACTTCGCCAGGTTGCGCGGCTGGTCGACCTCGTGGCCCTTGGCCGTGGCCAGCTCGCAGGCGAAGACCTGCAGCGGCACGGTGGAGACCAGCGGCTGCAGCAGGGTCGGCGTCACGGGGATGCGGATCAGGTGGTCCGCGTACGGGACGACCGCCTCGTCGCCCTCCTCCGCGATGACGATGGTGCGCGCACCGCGGGCCCGGATCTCCTGGATGTTGGAGACGATCTTGTCGTGCAGGATCGACCGCCCGCGCGGCGACGGCACGACCACCACGACCGGCAGCCCCTCCTCGATCAGCGCGATCGGCCCGTGCTTCAGCTCGCCCGCCGCGAAGCCCTCGGCGTGCATGTACGCCAGCTCCTTGAGCTTGAGCGCGCCCTCCAGGGCCACCGGGAAGCCGACGTGCCGGCCGAGGAACAGCACGGACTTGGCGTCGGCCAGCGAACGCGCCAGCTCGCGCACCGGCTCCATGGTCTGGAGCACCTGCTCGACCTGCTTGGGCGCGTCGCCGAGCTCCTTGATGACCGCGGAGATCTCGTCGCCCCACTTGGTGCCGCGCACCTGGCCCAGGTAGAGCGCGACCAGGTAGCAGGCGACCAGCTGGGTCAGGAACGCCTTGGTGGAGGCGACCGCCACCTCCGGGCCGGCGTGCGTGTAGAGCACCGCGTCCGACTCGCGCGGGATGGTCGAGCCGTTGGTGTTGCAGATCGCCAGCACCTTGGCGCCCTGCTCGCGCGCG
This sequence comes from Kitasatospora sp. NPDC005751, assembly GCF_040630835.1. Lineage (NCBI taxonomy): Bacteria > Bacillati > Actinomycetota > Actinomycetes > Kitasatosporales > Streptomycetaceae > Kitasatospora > Kitasatospora sp. NPDC005751. The sequence continues at coordinate 176,892 of NZ_JBEXYC010000003.1, read as the reverse complement.
TGCCGCAGCGCCATCAGGGTGTCCATGGTCTCGCCGGACTGCGAGATCGCGATGACCAGCGTGCCCGGGCCCATGATCGGGTCGCGGTAGCGGAACTCCGAGGCGACCTCGACCTCGCAGGGGATGCGGGTCCAGTGCTCGATCGCGTACTTGGCGATCATGCCGGCGTGGAAGGCCGTGCCACAGGCGACGATGACGACCTTGTCCACCGAGCGCAGGTCAGCGTCGGAGATCCGCAGCTCGTCGAGGGTGAGCCGGCCGTCGGTGCCGATCCGGCCGAGGAGGGTGTCGGCGACGGCCTTCGGCTGCTCGGCGATCTCCTTGAGCATGAAGTAGTCGTAGCCGCCCTTCTCGGCGGCCGAGGCGTCCCAGTCGACGTGGTACTCGCGCACCTCGGCCGGGTTGCCGTCGAAGTCGGTCACCGTGACGCCGTCCCGGCGCAGCTCGACGACCTGGTCCTGACCGAGCTCGATCGCCTCACGGGTGTGGGCGATGAACGCGGCCACGTCCGAGGCGAGGAAGTTCTCGCCCTCGCCGCGCCCGACCACCAGCGGCGAGTTGCGGCGCGCGCCGACCACGACGTCCGGCGCGTCGGCGTGCACGGCGACGAGGGTGAACGCGCCGTCCAGCCGGCGGCAGACGATCCGCATGGCCTCCGCGAGGTCGCCCTCGTACACCTCGGCCAGCAGGTGCGCGACGACCTCGGTGTCCGTCTCGGAGCGCAGCGTGCGGCCGCGCTCGGTCAGCTCCGCCCGCAGCTGGGCGAAGTTCTCGATGATGCCGTTGTGGACCACGGCCACCCGGACGGCGTCGTCCAGGTGGGGGTGGGCATTGGCGTCCGTCGGGCCGCCGTGGGTGGCCCATCGGGTGTGACCGATGCCGGTGGTGCCGCCGGGAAGAGGGGTCTCGGCGAGCGACTTCTCCAGGTTGGCGAGCTTGCCCGCCCGCTTGTCGGTGGCGAGGCTCCACTGCCCGTCGGAGCCCTGCACCTGCACCGCGACACCGGCCGAGTCGTAGCCCCGGTACTCCAGTCGCTGCAGGCCTGCGATTACTACATCAAGGGCGGGCTGAGAGCCCACGTATCCAACGATTCCGCACATGCGTGCCAGCATAAGGGCGCCCGGGACGCCCCATTCGCACCCTTCCCCCACCGTGCGTGACCGACACCACAGCCACCGTGAACGCCGCTACGGCCCACAATGGAGCATGTGCTGACCGAACTCTGTACGCGGGGCGCCGCCACGCCCGGCCCGTCGCCGTCCCCCTACGTGGACCTCAGCCGGGCCGAGTGGAGCGCGCTGCGCGAGCGTACGCCGCTGCCGCTGACCGCCGAGGAGGTGGAACGGCTGCGCGGTCTCGGCACCGCCCTCGACCTGGACGAGGTCCGTGACGTCTACCTGCCGCTGTCCCGCCTGCTGAACCTCTACATCCACGCCACCCACGACCTGCGGGGCGCGCTGGGCACCTTCCTGGACACGCCGGACACCGAACGCACCCGCACGCCGTTCATCATCGGCGTGGCCGGCTCCGTCGCGGTCGGCAAGTCCACCACCGCCCGTCTGCTCCAGGCGCTGCTGGCCCGCTGGCCCGAGCACCCCCGGGTCGAGCTGGTCACCACCGACGGGTTCCTGCTGCCCAACGCCGAGCTGCGCAGGCGCGGTCTGATGGCCCGCAAGGGCTTCCCGGAGTCCTACGACCGCCGTGCGCTGATGCGCTTCGTGGCGGACGTGAAGGCCGGCAAGGAGCTGGTCACCGCGCCGGTGTACTCGCACCTGGTGTACGACATCGTGCCCGGCGAGCGGCTGACCGTGGAGCGTCCGGACATCCTCATCGTCGAGGGCCTGAACGTGCTCCAGCCGGCCCTGCCCGGAACGGACGGCCGGACCAGGCTCGCGGTCACCGACTACTTCGACTTCTCCATCTACGTCGACGCCCGCACCGACGACATCGAGAACTGGTACCTGGACCGCTTCCGCAAGCTGCGGCAGACCGCCTTCCAGGACCCGAACTCCTACTTCCGCCGCTTCACCGAGGTGCCGGAGGAGGAGGCGATGGAGTACGGCCGCCAGGTCTGGCGCACCATCAACAAGCCGAACCTGCTGGAGAACGTGCTGCCCACCCGCGGCCGCGCGACCCTCGTCCTGCAGAAGGGCCAGGACCACAAGGTCCGCCGCGCGCTGCTGCGCAAGCTCTGACCTGGGCCGCCCCGACAGAACGCCGCAGGGCCCCCGCCGTTCGTCACGGCGGGGGCCCTGCTCACACGCTGAGCGGGCGTCAGCCCAGGTACGTGCGGACGGCCTCGGCCAGCCGCTCGGCGACGGCCTTGGCCTGCACCTGGTCGGCGGCCTCGACCATCACCCGGACCAGCGGCTCGGTGCCCGAGGGGCGCAGCAGCACCCGGCCGGTGGAGCCCAGCTCGGCCTCGGCCTCGGCGACCGCCGCGGACAGCTCGACGCAGGAGTTCACCCGGCCCTTGTCCACGCCCTTGACGTTGATCAGCAGCTGCGGAAGCCGGGTCATCACGGCGGCCAGGTCGGCCAGCGGCTGCTTGGTGGCGGCCAGCCGGGCGCCCAGCATCAGACCGGTCAGGGTGCCGTCACCGGTGGTGGCGTGGTCCAGCAGGATGACGTGGCCGGACTGCTCGCCACCGAGCGCGAAGCCGTGCTCCTTCATCGCCTCCAGCACGTAGCGGTCGCCGACCGCGGTCTGCACCAGCTCCACGCCCTCGCGCTCCATCGCCAGCTTGAAGCCCAGGTTGGACATCACGGTGGCGACGGCGGTGTTGCCGCGCAGGGTTCCGGCCTCCTTCATGGCGACGGCCAGGATCGCGATGATCTGGTCGCCGTCGACCTCGTTGCCCTCCGCGTCGGCGGCCAGGCAGCGGTCGGCGTCGCCGTCGAGCGCGATGCCGAGGTCGGCCCGGTACTCCTTCATCGCGGCCTGCAGCCGGTCCAGGTGGGTGGAGCCGACGCCGTCGTTGATGTTGAGACCGGTGGGCTCCGCCCCCAGGGTGTGGACGACCTCGGCGCCGGCCCGGGCGAACGCCTCGGGGGCGACGTAGGCGGCCGCGCCGTGCGCGCCGTCGATGACGACCCGGATGCCGTCCAGGCGGTTGGGCAGCACGCCGATCAGGTGGGCGACGTACTTGTCGAAGCCCTCGGTGTACTCGCGGACCCGGCCGACGGCCTCGCCGGTCGGGCGCTTCCACTCCTCGCCGCCGACGGCGTGGGCGCGGTAGTGCGCCTCGATGGCGTCCTCGATCCGGTCGTCCAGCTTGTGGCCGCCCCGGGCGAGGAACTTGATGCCGTTGTCCGGCATGGCGTTGTGGCTGGCGGAGAGCATCACGCCGAAGTCGGCGCCGAGGGCGCCGGTGAGGTAGGCCACCGCCGGGGTGGGCAGCACGCCGACCCGCAGTACGTCGACGCCCGCGCTCGCCAGGCCGGCGATGACCGCGGCCTCCAGGAACTCGCCCGAGGCGCGCGGGTCGCGGCCGACCACCGCGACCGGCCGGTGGCCGTCGAAGGCCCCCGCCTCACCGAGGACGTGCGCCGACGCGACGGACAGCCCGAGCGCCAGCTCCGCCGTCAGCCCCACGTTGGCCACACCGCGTACGCCGTCCGTACCGAAGAGTCGTCCCACTGTCCCGTCCTCCATCACCGCTGCTGGCAGGTAAACCCGGCAGTCCATTCGATCGAATCCCCGGCCTTCGCACCATGCGCGGGGAGCACGACGCCCCGGAGTACACGGGGTACTCCGGGGCGTGAGAGCGCAACCGGGGGTGTGCACCACCAGGGCGGCACACACCCCCTCGGGCGCGACTAGCGCTTGCTGTACTGCGGGGCCTTACGGGCCTTCTTGAGACCGGCCTTCTTGCGCTCGACGGCACGCGCGTCACGCATCAGGAAGCCGGCCTTCTTGAGGGCGGCGCGGTTGTTGTCCACGTCGGCCTCGTTCAGGGCGCGGGCCACGCCGAGGCGCAGCGCGTAGGCCTGACCGGAGGTGCCGCCACCCGAGATGCGGGCGACGACGTCGTAACGACCGTCCAGCTCCAGCAGCTTGAAGGGCTCGTTCACGGTCTGCTGGTGCACCTTGTTGGGGAAGTAGTTCTCCAGGGTGCGACCGTTGATCTTCCAGACGCCGGTGCCCGGGACGATGCGCACGCGGGCGATCGCCTCCTTGCGGCGGCCAAGGCCGGCGCCGGGGACGGCCTCGCCGAAGCGGCCGGCCAGCGACTCGGAGGTGTAGCTCTCCTCGGAGGTGAACTCGCCCTCGACGACGGTCTCGTCGAAGTCGACCTCAAGGGTTTCAGTGGTCTCGGCCACGGTGTTCCTCAGCTCTTTTCAGTGTTGGGGGGCTAGGTGGCCGGAGTTACTGCGCGACCTGGGTGATCTCGAACGGCACCGGCTGCTGCGCAGCGTGGGGGTGCTGGTCGCCCGAGTAGACCTTCAGCTTCGAGAGCATCTGGCGACCCAGGGTGTTCTTGGGGATCATGCCCTTGATGGCCTTCTCGACGGCCTTCTCCGGGTTGTTCGCCAGGAGGTCGTCGTAGCGGACCGAGCGGAGACCGCCCGGGAAGCCGCTGTGGCGGTACGCCAGCTTCTGGGTCTTCTTGTTACCCGACAGGTGCACCTTGTCCGCGTTGATGATGATGACGAAGTCACCGGTGTCAACGTGCGGCGCGTAGATCGCCTTGTGCTTACCCCGGAGGATGTTGGCGGCCTGGGAGGCCAGGCGGCCGAGCACGACGTCGGTCGCGTCGATGACGTGCCACTGACGCTGGACGTCGCCGGGCTTGGGGCTGTACGTACGCACGGTCGTAGCCTCTGCTTTTCAGTGAGTGAGTCCTGACAGGAGCACCCGGTCGAGGGCATCAGCCTGGCCGCCTTGGACGCAATTCAAGGGGAGCCGCTGGGGTCGTCGACCTGATATCTCCGGCGTACCGACCTCTCACGTGAGATAGAGCGAGCCAATACGCACAACAAGCCCCCAGGCTACCGGGCGCGCCGGGGTCGGTCAAAATCCCCCCTCGGCGTCCGGGCCGGAAAGCGGCCCGGACGGCCCCCGATCGGTGCTCCCGCACCGCCCGGGCGGGGCTCCGGTCAGCGCTCGCGCTCGACCCGGGTGACGTCCCAGACCGGGTCCGCGGACTCGTACACACGGCCGTCCGCACCGAAGACCAGGAAGCGGTCGAAGGTCTTGGCGAACCACCGGTCGTGCGTGACGCACAACACGGTGCCGTCGAAGGCCTCCAGGCCGGCCTGCAGCGCCTCGGCGCTCTCCAGGTCCAGGTTGTCGGTCGGCTCGTCCAGCAACAGCGCTGTCACGCCGTCCAGTTCGAGCTTGAGGATCATCAGCCGGGCCTGCTGGCCGCCGGACAGCGACTCGAACTTCTGCTCCTCCTGGCGGTCCAGCTCGTAGCGCCGCAGCGCCCCCATCGCGGCGCCGCGGCTGAGCGCGTGCTCCTCCTCGACGATCGAGCGCACCGTGCGGCCGAAGAGCTCCGGGTGGGCGTGGGTCTGCCGGAAGTGGCCCGGCACGACACGGGCGCCGAGCTTCCACTGACCCGTGTGGGCGACCGTCTCGTCGCCGGCGAGCAGCCGCAGGAAGTGCGACTTGCCCGAGCCGTTGGAGCCCAGCACGCCGATCCGCTCGCCGTAGAAGACCTCCAGGTCGAACGGCTTCATCAGGCCGGTGAGCTCCAGCTGCTCCATGGTGAAGGCCCGGACGCCCGTCCGGCCGCCCTTGAGCCGCATGGTGATGTTCTGCTCGCGGGGCGGCTCCTCCGGGCGGCCCGCCTCCTCGAACTTCTTCAGCCTGGTCTGCGCCGCGGCGTAGCGGGTGGCCAGCGCGTGGCTGACCGAGGCGGCCTGGCGCAGGGTGACCACCAGCTTCTTGAGCTTGGCGTGCTCCTCGTCCCAGCGCCGGCCGAGTTCCTCGAAGCGGGCGAAGCGGTCCTTGCGGGCCTCGTGGAAGGAGTCGAAGCCGCCGCCGTGCACCCAGACGCTGCTGCCGGCCGCGCCGGACTCGACGCTGATGATCTTCTCGGCGGTACGGGAGAGCAGTTCGCGGTCGTGCGAGATGTAGAGCACGGTCTTGGAGGTGGCCTTGATCGCCTCCTCCAGCCAGCGCTTGCCGGGGACGTCCAGGTAGTTGTCCGGCTCGTCCAGCAGCAGCACCTCTTCGGGGCCGCGCAGCAGGGCCTCCAGGACGAGGCGCTTCTGCTCCCCGCCGGAGAGCGTGTTCAGCCCGCGCCACTGGGCCTTGTCGAAGGGCATCCCGAGGGCCGCCGTGGTGCAGACGTCCCAGTCGGTCTCGTAGTCGTAGCCGCCGACGTCGGCCCAGTCGGAGAGCGCCTGGGCGTAGGCCATCTGCGTCTTCTCGTCGTCCTGGGCGATCATCGCCAGCTCGGCGGCGTCGACCGCGCGGGCGGCGACGGCGATCCGCTCGGGGGCCACCGAGACCAGCAGGTCGCGGACGGAGGCGTCGGCGGCCAGCGGGGCCGGGCCCTGCCGGTCCTCGTCGGCCTGCTTCGCCTCGCGCCCGGTGGTGCCGACGAACTGGCGCATCACGCCGAGGCCGCCGCTGATCGTGACCGAGCCGCCGTGCGGCTGGAGGTCGCCCGCGATCATGCGCAGCAGGGTGGTCTTGCCGGCGCCGTTGGCGCCCACCAGGGCGACCGCGGAGCCCTCGCCGACCCGGAAGGACGCGTCGTCGAACAGCACCCGCCCGTCCGGCAGGTAGTACTCAAGGTGCGAAATCTCGACGTGTCCCATGCGGACGATTCTCCCAAGCCGCGGCCCAGGACCAAAACGGATTAGCCGACCACCGGCTGTCCCGGCAGCGTCCTGATCCGGCGGGCCAGCCGGCTGCGCTCGGCGAGCTGGTCGTCGGCCGGGTAGCCGACCTCCTCCAGCGTCAGCCCGTACGGCCGGATCACGTTGACCGCGGAGTTGCGCACCCCGCCGGCCAGCACCTCGCCGGGGAACTCCACCGGCCGGTGCCCGTCGCCGACCAGCAGCATCGCGCCGACCAGGGCCCGCACCATGTTGTGGCAGAAGGCGTCGGCGCGGACGGTGGCGACCGCCAGCGAGCCCTCCTGCGAGGCGTAGGAGTCGACCGGGACGCGGTCCCAGCGCAGTTCCAGCAGCGTGCGGATGGTCGTCGCGCCCTCGCGCTTCTTGCAGTACGCGGCGAAGTCGTGCTCCCCCAGCAGCAGTGCCGCGGCCGCGTTCATCCGCTCGACGTCCAGCGGCCGGTCGTGCCAGAGCACATGGCCGCGCAGCAGCGGGTCCACCCCGCCGGGGTGGTCGGCGACGCGGTAGGCGTAGCGGCGCCAGATCGCCGAGAAGCGGGCGTCGAAGCCGGCCGGCGCCTCGCCGATCCGGTAGATCCGGACGTCCCCGGGCAGCCGCCCGGCCAGCCTGCGCAGCAGCTTCTCGCGGTGCGCGGCCCACAGCTCGGCCGGCAGGTCGACGTGCGCGACCTGGCCGCGCGCGTGCACGCCGGCGTCGGTCCGTCCGGCGACCGTCAGCGGGTACAGCTCGGTGCTGCGGGTGACGATCTGCAGCGCGCTCTCGATCTCCTCCTGCACCGTGCGGCGGCCACCGCGCTGGCGGGCCCAGCCGGAGAACTCCGCGCCCTGGTAGGCGAGGTCGAGCCGGACCCGGACGTACCCGTCGGCCGGGCCGTCCTTCACCGGCGGACGCTCGGCGCAATCGTCGATCACTGCTTCACTCCAGACAGAAGGAACGGGCCCGCTCCCCCACGGAATGGGAGAGCGGGCCCGCACTGCACCCAAAGGCGTCAGGCCTGCTCGGCCTCGGCCTCGTCGGCCTTGGTGTCCTCGACCTTGGTCTCCTCGACCTTGGCCTCGGCCTCCTTGACGGCGCGCTTGGTGGCACCCTCGGCCTCGCCGACGGCGGTCTGCGCGACGGTCAGCGCCTCGACCAGCTCGATCACGGCCATCGGGGCGTTGTCGCCACGACGGGGACCGATCTTGGTGATACGGGTGTAGCCACCCGGGCGGTTCTCGTAGCGCGGCGCGATCTCGGTGAAGAGGGTGTGCAGCACGGAGATGTCGGTGATCGTCTTGCGAACCAGACGACGGTTGTGGATGTCGCCCTTCTTCGCCTTGGTGATCAGCTTCTCCGCCAGCGGGCGCATCCGACGGGCCTTGGCCTCGGTCGTGGTGATGCGGCCGTACTGGAACAGCTCCCGGCACAGGCCGGCCAGCAGCAGCGGCTCGTGGTGGGGGCCGCCGCCGAGGCGGGCACCCTTGGTGGGACGCGGCATGGAATTACTCCTTGAATCTCCGACTGCGGCCGTACCAGGTACCGCAGCGGGCGTACGGACACGGTGCCCGTACGGCTTTCATGATGACGGGGGCGGCTCCGGGGAACCGCCCCCACCAGCAAACTCTTAGTACTGCTCGGTCTCCGCGTAACCCGCGTCGTCCAGGTCGTCGGCGCCGAAGGCGTCGGCGGCGGCGGTCGGGTCGAACCCGGGCGGGCTGTCCTTGAGGGCCAGGCCCATGCCGGCCAGCTTCGCCTTGACCTCGTCGATCGACTTCGCACCGAAGTTGCGGATGTCGAGCAGGTCGGCCTCGGAGCGGGCGACGAGCTCACCCACGGTGTGGATGCCCTCGCGCTTGAGGCAGTTGTACGACCGAACGGTGAGCTCGAGCTCCTCGATCGGCAGCGCCAGGTCGGCGGCCAGGGCGGCGTCCGTGGGGGACGGGCCCATGTCGATGCCCTCGGCGTCGATGTTCAGCTCGCGGGCGAGACCGAACAGCTCCACCAGGGTCTTGCCGGCCGAGGCCATGGCGTCACGCGGGCGCATGGCGGGCTTGGTCTCGACGTCGACGATCAGCTTGTCGAAGTCGGTCCGCTGCTCGACACGGGTCGCCTCGACCTTGTAGGTGACCTTCAGCACGGGGCTGTAGATCGAGTCGACCGGGATGCGGCCGATCTCCTGGCCGGAAGCCTTGTTCTGCACGGCGGAGACGTAGCCGCGACCGCGCTCGACGGTCAGCTCCATCTCCAGCTTGCCCTTGCCGTTCAGCGTGGCGAGGACCAGCTCGGGGTTGTGCACCTCGACACCGGCCGGCGGCGCGATGTCGGCGGCGGTGACCACACCCGGGCCCTGCTTGCGCAGGTACATCACGACCGGCTCGTCGTGCTCCGAGGAGACGACCAGCTGCTTGATGTTGAGGATGAGGTCGGTGACGTCCTCCTTGACGCCCGGCACGGTGGTGAACTCGTGCAGGACGCCGTCGACCCGGATGCTGGTGACAGCGGCACCGGGGATCGAGGAGAGGAGCGTGCGGCGAAGGGAGTTGCCGAGGGTGTAGCCGAAGCCCGGCTCCAGCGGCTCGATCACGAACCGCGAGCGGAATTCGTCGACGACCTCTTCGGTCAGCGAGGGACGCTGAGCGATCAGCATGTTTTCAGATCCTCCAGTTGTCTTCGGCACCCACTATTTGATGCCGAACAGAACCAGCGTACGGGGTCCCGGACGAACCGGGACCCCGTACGCGGTGTCAAGCGAACACCAGTGCCCGAAGGCGCTGCGTCAGACGCGGCGGCGCTTCGGCGGACGGCAGCCGTTGTGCGGGGTGGGGGTGACGTCCTGGATCGAGCCCACCTCCAGGCCGGTGGCCTGGAGCGAGCGGATCGCGGTCTCACGGCCGGAGCCCGGACCCTTGACGAAGACGTCGACCTTGCGCATGCCGTGCTCCTGCGCGCGACGGGCAGCGGCCTCGGCGGCCATCTGCGCGGCGAACGGGGTGGACTTGCGCGAGCCCTTGAAGCCGACGTGGCCGGCGGAGGCCCAGGAGATCACGTTGCCCGCGGGGTCGGTGATCGAAACGATGGTGTTGTTGAACGTGCTCTTGATGTGCGCGTGGCCGTGAGCGACGTTCTTCTTTTCCTTGCGGCGGATCTTCTTCGCGCCGGCAGCCTGACGACCCTTGGGGGGCATAAGTCTGTTCTCCTACTGAGGTGGTCGGTCCGCTGACCCGCGGGCCGGAGGGATGTCCGGTGACGGGACGGACTACTTCTTGCCCGGCTTCTTCTTGCCGGCGATCGCGCGACGCGGGCCCTTGCGGGTACGCGCGTTGGTGTGGGTGCGCTGACCGCGGACCGGCAGGCCGCGGCGGTGACGCAGACCCTCGTAGCAGCCGATCTCGACCTTGCGGCGGATGTCGGCGGCCACCTCACGGCGGAGGTCACCCTCGACCGTGTAGTTGGCGTCGATGTACTGACCCAGCTTGACGAGGTCTTCCTCGGAGATGTCGCGAACGCGGACATCCGGGCTGACACCGGTCTCGGCCAGGGTCTGCTGGGCGCGGGTACGACCGATGCCGTACACGTAGGTAAGGGCGATCTCGATCCGCTTCTCACGGGGGAGATCAACGCCGGCGAGGCGTGCCATTCAAGGCTCCTGTGTTTCTTCAGAGGTCTTGCGTGCTACCTACTCCGACACCTCACGGTGTGGGAGCCCCGGCCTCTGACCGGGGGTGGCAGTCCGCCCTGCGAAGGGCGGATCGGGTAGCCCGCTTATGACGTTTTCGCGTCGCGCGAAGTACTACGAGAAATGCTGGGGAGAACTGATCAGCCCTGGCGCTGCTTGTGGCGCAGGTTGTCGCAGATCACCATGACCCGGCCGTGACGGCGGATCACCTTGCACTTGTCGCAGATCTTCTTGACGCTCGGCTTGACCTTCATGCTTCAGGTTCTCCGGGTCTAGATCTGACGTTCTTACTTGTAGCGGTAGACGATCCGGCCACGCGTGAGGTCGTAGGGGCTGAGCTCCACCACGACCCGGTCGTCCGGCAGGATGCGGATGTAGTGCATGCGCATCTTGCCGCTGATGTGCGCGAGGACCTTGTGACCGTTCTGCAGCTCGACCTTGAACATCGCGTTCGGAAGAGACTCGATCACGGTGCCCTCGATCTCAATGGCGCCTTGCTTCTTAGCCATGAACTGCGAGATCCACCTTCCGGGACCGGCTACCGTATGCGGCACGCTCGTGCGAACCTGGGTCCACCCCGTCCCCCGAGAGGGAAGAGGGCGTGCTGGAGCACGCTACGAGTGAGCCGACGGTCCATCCTACGCCAGTGCGCCCGATGGGCCAAAACGAGGCCGCCGGACGCGACCGACGCCGCCCGTCCGGCCGTCACAGGCCGGGGCTGACCACCAGCGGCTCGACGTGGGCGGTGCAGGCGCTGCAGCGGCGCGCGGCCTGCGGTATCTCGGTCAGGCACTCGGGGCAGGGGCGCTTCGGGGACTTCGGCTTCTTCGGCAGGTAGCGGGCGGTGGCCTTGGTCACCGGCAGCACGACGCAGAAGTACAGCACCGCGGCGGTCATGAGGAACGCGATCAGCACGTTGAGGAACTGCCCCCACGGGAAGATGACCCCGCCCAGGTTGGCCTTGTAGGAGCTGAAGTCGCCGGCGGCACCGACCACCACGCCGACCAGCGGGGTGAGGAAGGCCGACACGAAGCCGGTCACCACGCCGGTGAAGGCCGCACCGATGACGACACCGACGGCCATGTCGACCACGTTGCCGCGCATCATGAAGTCGCGGAATCCCTTGAGCACTGCACTCTCCTGCTTGATCGAAGCCGCTGAAGCCAGTGAAGCCACTGCCAGCCGATAAAAATAGGACAAAAGCCCTCGAGGTCCAAACCCCCAGGGCTCTGATCCGTTGTCGGGCGCGGTAGTTGACCGCCTCCGCGACTACCCGAGGGGGTCCGGAGCTGCGGTGATGCCCAGCTTCGCGAGTTCGGCGCGGCCGCCGTCGAAGGCCGTCAGGACCAGCGGGCCCTGCTCGGTGACGGCCACCGAGTGCTCCCAGTGCGAGGCCCAGGTGCCGTCGGTGGTCACGACGGTCCAGTCGTCCTCCAGCACGGTGGTGTGCGGAGTGCCCAGCGAGACCATCGGCTCGATCGCCAGCACGGTGCCGGGGATCAGCTTGGGGCCCTTGCCGCGCCCCCGCTCGACGTAGTTCAGCACGTGCGGCTCCATGTGCATCGCGGTGCCGATGCCGTGGCCGCCGTAGCCCTCGGTGATGCCCCACTTGCCCTTCGGCGGGAGCGGCTGGCGCCGGATGAAGCCCTCGATCGCCTTGGAGACGTCCGCCAGGCGGTTGCCCTTCTTCATCTGGGCGATGCCGGCCCACATCGAGCCCTCGGTGACCCGGCTGAGCATCTCCACCTCGGGGCGGACCTCGCCGACCGCCACGGTGATCGCCGCGTCGCCGTGCCAGCCGTCCACGATGGCGCCGCAGTCGATCGAGATGACGTCGCCCTCCTGGAGCACCCGGTCGCCGGGGATGCCGTGCACGACCTCGTTGTTCACCGAGGCGCAGATCACCCCGGGGAACCAGAGCCCGCCGTGGTCGGCGCGGAAGTTCGAGGTGGCGCCGTGGTCGGTGATGACCTTGTCCGCGATGTCGTTGAGCTCCTGGGTGGTCACCCCCGGAGCGACCGCCTCCCGGCAGGCCTTGAGCGCCTCGGCGACGACCAGCCCGGCCACTCGCATCTTCGCGATCTGCTCGGGGGTCTTGATCTCCACCATCTGGTCACGCCTTCCTAGGGTTCCCGCCCGGTCCTTGCCGGACGGCCGTGCACTCGTTCCACCGTACGACGCCGTACGGCCGCGCTGCCCCGGCGAGGGGCGGCGCGGCCGTACGGCGTCGCTCGGTAATGTCAGTTGTCCTGCTTCAGCGCCTCGATCGCGCGCTGGGTCACCTCGTCCACCTTGCCGAGCGCGGGGATCGTCGCCACCAGGCCCTGCTGGGCGTAGTAGTCGATGATCGGCTCGGTCTCGGTGTGGTAGACCTCCAGCCGCGTCCGCACCTTCTCCTCGGTGTCGTCCGAGCGCTGGTACAGCTCGCCGCCGCACTCGTCGCAGACGCCCTCGGCCTTCGGCGGGTTGTAGTCCACGTGGAACACGTGGCCCCCGTCGTTGCGGCACAGGCGACGGCCGGCGATCCGGCGGACGACCTCGTCCTCGGGGACCTCCAGGTCCAGCACGCCGTCCAGCGCGATGCCCTGCTCGGCCAGGAACTCGTCCAGCGCCTTGGCCTGGCCAAGGTTGCGCGGGAAGCCGTCGAGCAGGAAGCCGTTGCCGGCGTCGGGCTGGAGCATGCGGTCCTTGGCCATCCCGATGGTGACCTCATCCGGTACCAGGCGACCCGCGTCCATGAAGCTCTTGGCCTCGAGCCCCAGCGGGGTGCCCTGACCGATGTTGGCGCGGAACAGGTCGCCGGTGGAGATGTGGGGAATGGACAGGGTCTTGGCGAGCAGGTGCGCCTGAGTACCCTTCCCGGCCCCGGGAGGTCCGACGAGGACGATACGCATCAGCGGAGGAACCCTTCGTAATTGCGCTGCTGGAGCTGGCTCTCGATCTGCTTCACAGTTTCGAGTCCGACGCCGACGACGATGAGAACGCTGGTGCCGCCGAACGGGAAGTTGGTCTGCTGCCCGAAGGCCACCAGGGCGATCATCGGGATCAACGCGATCAGGCCCAGGTAGAGCGAACCCGGCCACGTGATGCGGGTGAGCACGTAGTTCAGGTACTCGGCCGTCGGCCGGCCGGCCCGGATGCCCGGGATGAACCCACCATACTTCTTCATATTGTCGGCAACTTCTTCGGGGTTGAAGGAGATGGCGACGTAGAAGAAGGCGAAGAAGACGATCAGCAGGAAGTAGGTGGCCATGTAGACCGGGTGGTCACCCTTGACGAAGTTGGTCCTGATCCACGTCGCCCAGCCGGCCTGGCTGCTGGTCAGCTGGACCACCAGGGCGGGGATGTACAGCAGCGACGAGGCGAAGATGACCGGGATGACACCGGCCTGGTTCACCTTGAGGGGGATGTAGGTCGAGGTGCCGCCGAAGGCGCGGCGCCCGATCATCCGCTTCGCGTACTGCACCGGGATCCGGCGCTGCGCCTGCTCCACGAAGATGACCAGCATCACAACGATGACGCCGACCGCGACCACGGAGAGGAACTCGACCCAGCCGCCGCCGATGGTGCCGGAGGTCTTGATCGCCCACATCGAGCCCGGGAAGCCCGAGGCGATCGAGGTGAAGATGAGGATCGACATGCCGTTGCCGATGCCGCGGTCGGTGATCAGCTCACCCAGCCACATGATGAACGTGGTGCCGGCGGTCATCGTGATCACCATGACGGCGATCCGGAACACCGACTGGTCCGGCACGATCTGGTTGGCGTAGACGCAACCCGAGAACAGCGCGCCGCTGGAGGCCGTCGCCACGATGCCGGTGCCCTGGAGCACGGCGAGCGCGATGGTCAGGTAGCGCGTGTACTGGGTGATCTTCGCGGTACCGGCCTGCCCCTCCTTCTTCAGCGCCTCGAGCCGCGGGATCACGACGGTGAGGAGCTGGAGGATGATGCTGGCCGTGATGTACGGCATGATGCCGAGCGCGAAGATCGTGAGCTGGAGGAGCGCGCCACCACTGAACAGGTTGACGAGCCCGAACAATCCGCTGCTCTTGGTGTCCTTCACACATTCGTTGACAGCTTGGAAGCTGACCCCGGGTACCGGGACGTGGGAGCCCAGCCGGAACAGCACCATGATGCCCAGCGTGAACAGCAGCTTCTTGCGCAGGTCGGGCGTCTGGAACGCCCGCGCGAACGCACTGAGCACGGTGCCTCCTGCGCCTCCCGCGCGTCGTCGGCGGGAGGGTCGGTCCTGAATGGGGAGTTTGCGGTTCGGGCCCCCGTACAGACGGCACAGGCGAGCCTACGCGCAGCCTACAAGGGAACTCCACGGACTCTAACAGTGCGCGGCCGCTCGAAAGAAGCGCGTACGGCCCCTCCCCCACTCACGGGGTACGGGATGCCCGGGTTTGCCACACAAAAGAACGAGGCCCGTACCCGCTTGAGTGCGGCTACGGACCACCGGGACAACGCACGAGCCCCGCACCTCCGTGAAGGAGGTGCGGGGCTCGTGGGGAGTCAGCGGGCTCAGACGAGCTCGGTGACGGTACCGCCGGCGGCGGTGATCTTCTCGGCGGCGGAGCCGGAGACGGCGTCGACCGTCACCTGCAGCGCGACCGAGATCTCGCCGGTGCCGAGCACCTTGACGAGGGAGTTCTTGCGAACCGCGCCCTTGGCGATCAGGTCCTCGACAGTGACCTCGCCACCCTGCGGGTAGAGCTCGGCCAGCTTGTCGAGGTTGACAACCTGGAACGTGATCTTGAACGGGTTCTTGAAGCCCTTCAGCTTCGGCAGGCGCATGTGGAGCGGCATCTGGCCACCCTCGAAGCGCTGCGGAACCTGGTAGCGGGCCTTGGTGCCCTTGGTACCACGACCGGCGGTCTTACCCTTGGAGCCCTCACCACGACCGACACGGGTCTTGGCGGTCTTGGCACCCGGGGCGGGACGCAGGTTGTGAACCTTGATCGGCGAGTCGCCCATAATCAGTCCACCTCCTCGACCGTGACGAGGTGACGCACGGTCTGGGCCATCCCGCGGATCTCGGGACGGTCCTCCTTGACGACCACATCGTGCATGCGCTTCAGACCCAGCGAGCGCAGCGTCTCGCGGTGGTTCTGCTTGCTGCCGATGTAGGACTTGGTCTGCGTGATCTTCAGGCGAGCCATCAGGCACTCACCCCTGCAGCACGAGCCCGCAGCAGAGCGGCGGGAGCCACGTCCTCCAGCGGCAGGCCACGACGGGCGGCGATCTCCTCGGGGCGCACGAGGCCCTTCAGAGCGGCCACCGTGGCGTGCACGATGTTGATCGCGTTGTCGGAGCCGAGCGACTTCGACAGGATGTCGTGGATACCGGCGCACTCGAGCACGGCACGCACCGGGCCACCGGCGATAACACCGGTACCGGGGGCAGCCGGCTTCAGGAGCACGACGCCGGCAGCCTTCTCGCCCTGGATCGGGTGAGGGATGGTGCCCTGGATACGGGGGACCTTGAAGAAGTTCTTCTTGGCCTCCTCAACACCCTTGGCGATGGCGGCCGGAACCTCCTTCGCCTTCCCGTAACCGACACCTACGGTGCCGTCACCGTCGCCCACCACGACCAGCGCGGTGAAGCTGAAACGACGACCACCCTTGACAACCTTGGCGACACGGTTGATCGCAACGACGCGCTCGACGTAAGCGGTCTTCTCGACGGCGGGGGCATTGCCCCGGTCGTCACGCTTACGGTCACGCCGCTCGCCACCGCCGGTGCCGCCGCCGGCGCCGCTACCGCGGCGCTGGGGTCCAGCCATTGGAATTACCTCTCTCGATTACGTCCGTCGACTGAGCCGACGAGCGGCTTAGAAGTCGAGCCCGGCCTCACGGGCAGCATCGGCCAGAGCGGCGATGCGGCCTGCGTACCGGTTGCCCGCGCGGTCGAAGACGACCGACTCGATGCCGGCGGCCTTGGCGCGCTCGGCGACCAGGCTCCCGACCTTCTTGGCCAGCTCGGTCTTGTCGCCCTCGACGCCCTTGATGGACACGTCGAGGGTGGACGCCGACGCCAGGGTGTGACCCTTGGCGTCGTCGATGACCTGGGCGACCATGTGACGGTTCGAGCGCGTCACAACGAGGCGCGGACGCACCTCGTTGCCGACGACGCGCTTGCGAACGCGGATCGCGCGGCGCTTGCGAGCGGCGCTCTTGTAGGCGTTGCCCTTGCCGATCTTGACAGAGACGCTCATCGCTTACTTACCACTCTTTCCGACCTTGCGGCGGATGACCTCGCCCGCGTACTTGACGCCCTTGGCCTTGTACGGGTCGGGCTTGCGCAGCTTGCGGATCTTCGCGGCGACCTCGCCGACCTTCTGCTTGTCGATGCCGTCCACGTGGAACTTGGTGGCCGACTCGACGACGAAGGTGATGCCCTCCGGGGCCTCGACCAGGATCGGGTGGCTGTAGCCGAGCTGGAACTCCATGTTGGAGCCCTTCGCCAGGACTCGATAGCCAACACCGCTGATCTCCAGCGACTTGCGGTAGCCCGCGGTCACGCCGGTGATCATGTTCGCCACCAGCGTGCGGGAAAGGCCGTGCAGGGCCTTCGACAGACGCTCGTCGTTGGGGCGGGTGACGAGCAGCGTGCCGTCCTCGCCCTTGCCGATCTCGATCGGCGCGGCGACATGGTGGGTGAGGGAGCCCTTGGGGCCCTTCACCGAGACCGCCTGGCCATCGATGGTGACGTCCACGCCGGCGGGAACCGGGATGGGCAGCCGTCCAATGCGCGACATTGCTGTACCTCCGTTTCCCGAATTACCAGACGTAGGCGAGAACTTCTCCGCCTACGCCCTTCTTGGCTGCCTGCTTGTCGGTGAGGAGACCGGAGGACGTGGAGATGATCGCCACGCCCAGGCCGCCGAGCACCTTCGGCAGGTTGGTGGACTTTGCGTAGACCCGCAGGCCCGGCTTGCTGATCCGCTTGATGCCAGCGATCGAGCGCTCACGGTTGGGACCGAACTTGAGCTCGATGGTCAGCTTCTTGCCGACCTCGCCCTCGACGGGCTCCTCAACCTTGTAGGAGGAGATGTACCCCTCCTGCTGCAGGATCTGGGCGACGTGCGCCTTGATCTTGCTGGCCGGCATCGCCACGGAGTCGTGGTACGCCGAGTTAGCGTTACGCAGACGCGTGAGCATGTCTGCGATGGGGTCGGTCATGGTCATGATGGCCTCAGGCCTCTCTCGCCGTGGTTTCTCCGCACCAGGTCCCCCGTGTTCCTGAGGAACACGGGGCACAGGCGCAGGGGACCTGCGACGTAGTAAGTCTGGGTGCGAGCCCTCGAAGAGGGTCAGCGGCCGCTACGGAGCGACCGTGACAGGGGGCCCGACCCCACTACCTTACGGGATTCCGTACGGGAGCCCAAAAACGGGCGGTGTGGGATCGGGCACCCTGCTTCGCGTGATGCGACTAGAGCGGTTGCCCTCTAAGGGAAGAGGACTACCAGGAGCTCTTGGTCACGCCCGGCAGCTCGCCGCGGTGCGCCATCTCACGGAGGCACACACGGCACAGGCCGAACTTGCGGTACACCGAGTGCGGGCGACCGCAGCGCTGGCACCGGGTGTAGGCCCGGACGCCGAACTTCGGCTTCCGCTCGGCCTTTGCGATGAGGGACTTCTTCGCCATTGGCTCACGCCTCCTTGAACGGGAAGCCCAGAGCGCGCAGGAGCGCCCGGCCCTCGTCGTCGGTCTGAGCGGTGGTCACGACGGTGATGTCCATACCGCGCTGACGGTCGACCTTGTCCTGGTCGATCTCGTGGAACATAACCTGCTCGGTCAGACCGAAGGTGTAGTTGCCACGGCCGTCGAACTGCTTGGGGGAGAGACCACGGAAGTCACGGATACGCGGCAGAGCCAGCGACACCAGACGGTCCAGGAACTCCCACATGCGGTCACCACGGAGGGTGACGTGGGTGCCGATCGGCTGGCCCTCGCGCAGCTTGAACTGCGCGATGGACTTACGAGCCTTGGTCACGGCCGGCTTCTGACCGGTGATCGCGGTCAGGTCGCGGATCGCGCCCTCGATCAGCTTGCTGTCACGGGCGGCCTCGCCGACACCCATGTTGACGACGACCTTGACCAGGCCGGGCGTCAGCATGACGTTCTCGTACGAGAACTGCTCCTGCAGCTGACCCTTGATCTCGGAGTTGTAACGCTCCTTGAGACGGGGGGTCACCTTCTCAACAGACGTCTCAGACATCAGATGTCCTCACCGGTTCGCTTGGCAACGCGGATCTTGTTGCCCTCGTCGTCGAAGCGGTAGCCAACGCGGGTGACGACCTTCTTGCCGTCCTTCTCCACGACCAGCTGGACGTTGGAGACGTGCACCGGGGCCTCGACGGTGACAATGCCACCCTGAGTACCCGGGCCCGGCTTGGTGTGCTTCTTGACCCGGTTGACACCCTCGACCAGGACCTTGTTCTCGGCGGGCATGGCCTGGATGACCTTGCCCTGCTTGCCGCGGTCCTTGCCGGTGATGACCTGGACCAGGTCACCCTTCTTGATCTTCATGCTGTTCGCCATGGGTTAGAGCACCTCCGGCGCCAGCGAGATGATCTTCATGAACTTCTTGTCGCGCAGCTCGCGGCCCACCGGGCCGAAGATGCGGGTACCGCGGGGGTCACCATCGGTGTTCTTGAGAACCACGGCGGCGTTCTCGTCGAACCGGATGTACGAACCGTCGGGACGGCGGCGCGACTTCACGGTACGGACGACGACGCACTTGACGACGTCACCCTTCTTGACCGAACCGCCGGGGATCGCGTCCTTGACGGTCGCGACGATGACGTCCCCGATACCGGCGTAGCGGCGACCGGAACCACCGAGAACGCGGATGCAAAGGATTTCCTTCGCGCCCGTGTTGTCGGCGACACGCAGTCGCGACTCCTGCTGGATCACAGCTTTCTCCTGATCGTCAACGAGAGCTGACGGGCCGGCCGCTGCTCACACCGGCGCCCGCGAGGGACCCGTTGCACATACGGCCGTACCACATCGACTTCGTTACTTGGCCTTCTCGAGGATCTCGACGACGCGCCAGCGCTTCGTCGCGGACAGCGGGCGGGTCTCCGCGAGGAGGACCCGGTCGCCGATGCCGCAGGCGTTCGCCTCGTCGTGCGCCTTCAGCTTGTTCGTACGGCGGATGACCTTGCCGTACAGAGCGTGCTTGACGCGGTCCTCGACGGCGACGACGACGGTCTTGTCCATCTTGTCGCTGACGACGAGGCCCTCACGGGTCTTGCGGAAACCGCGCGTCTCGTTGGTGTTCTCAGTCATCAGGCGTTCTCCACCGTCTCGATGCCCAGCTCGCGCTCGCGCATCAGGGTGTAGATCCGCGCGATGTCCTTACGGACGAGCTTGAGCCGTCCGTGGTTGTCGAGCTGCCCGGTCGCCGCCTGGAAGCGGAGGTTGAACAGCTCCTCCTTGGCCTCACGGAGCTTGGCAACGAGACCCTCGTTGTCCAGCTCGCGGAGGTCAGCAGCCTTGGTGCCGGCCGACATCAGCTCTCACCTGCCTCGCGCCGGATGATCCGGCACTTCATCGGGAGCTTGTGAGCTGCGCGGGTCAGCGCCTCACGAGCCACCTTCTCGTTGGGGTACGACAGCTCGAACATGACCCGACCCGGGTGCACGTTCGCGATCCACCACTCGGGCGAACCCTTACCGGAACCCATGCGGGTCTCGGCCGGCTTCTTGGTGAGCGGACGGTCCGGGTAGATGTTGATCCAGACCTTGCCGCCACGCTTGATGTGACGGGTGACGGCGATACGAGCGGACTCGATCTGCCGGTTCGTCACGTAGGCCGGGGTAACGGCCTGGATGCCGTACTCGCCGAAGGCGAGCTCGGTGCCACCCTTGGAGGCGCCGCGGCGCTTCGGGTGGTGCTGCTTGCGGTGCTTGACCCGACGGGGGATCAGCATTTGGGTCAGGCCTCCGTTCCGGTGTTCTCGGCAGCCGGGGTCTCGGCGGCGACCGGGGCCTGAGCCTCGGTGCCGGCGGGACGACGGCCACGGCCACCGCGCTCGCCACCACGGCGCTCGCCACCGCGGGCGGGACGACCACCCTCGGGACGGGCCGGACGGTTGCCCGAGCGGGCAGCGGCGTTCTCAGCGCGGACCTCGGCGATGTTCTTGACGTCGCCCTTGTAGATCCAGACCTTCACGCCGATACGGCCGAAGGTCGTCTTGGCCTCGAAGAAGCCGTAGTCGACGTTCGCGCGCAGGGTGTGCAGCGGCACACGGCCTTCGCGGTAGAACTCCGAACGGCTCATCTCGGCGCCGCCGAGACGACCGGAGCACTGGACCTTGATGCCCTTGGCGCCGGACTTCATGGTGCCCTGCATCGACTTGCGCATGGCACGGCGGAAGGAGACGCGGGAGGACAGCTGCTCCGCGACGCCCTGAGCCACGAGCTGGGCGTCCAGCTCGGGGTTCTTGACCTCGAGGATGTTCAGCTGGACCTGCTTGCCGGTCAGCTTCTCCAGGTCGCCGCGGATGCGGTCGGCCTCGGTGCCACGGCGACCGATGACGATGCCGGGGCGCGCGGTGTGGATGTCGACGCGGACGCGGTCGCGGGTGCGCTCGATCTCAACCTTCGAGATGCCGGCGCGCTCCATGCCCTTCGTCATCATGCGACGAATGGCGACGTCTTCCTTGACGTAGTCCTTGTACAGCTTGTCGGCGTACCAGCGGGACTTGAAGTCCGTGCTGATGCCGAGGCGGAACCCGTGCGGGTTAACCTTCTGGCCCATTACCGGGTCCCTTCCTTGCTGCTGACGACCACGGTGATGTGGCTGGTCCGCTTGCGGATCCGGTAGGCACGGCCCTGGGCACGCGGACGGAACCGCTTCAGGGTCGGGCCCTCGTCAACGTACGCCTCGCTGATGACGAGGTCGTCCACGTTGGAGTGGTTGTAGTTGTGCGCGGCGTTGGCAATGGCGCTGTTGAGCACCTTGCTGACCGGCACGGTAGCGGCCTGCGGAGCGAAACGCAGGACCGCCTGGGCCTCCGTGGCGTTCAGGCCACGGATGAGGTCCACCACGCGGCGGGCCTTCATGGGCGTGACGCGGATGTACCGCGCCTGGGCCCTGGCTTCCATGGTTGTCCCCTTGCTGGTGTAAGTCATTGAGTCGGTAATCTCGCTGGCGACTAGCGACGCTTCGACTTGCGGTCGTCCTTGACGTGACCGCGGAAGGTACGCGTCGGCGCGAACTCGCCGAGCTTGTGGCCGACCATCGACTCGGTGACGAACACCGGGACGTGCTTGCGGCCATCGTGCACCGCGATCGTGTGGCCGAGCATGGCCGGGAAGATCACGGAGCGACGGGACCAGGTCTTGATGACGTTCTGGGTACCCGCCTCGTTCTGAGCGTCCACCTTCTTGAGAAGGTGGCCGTCAATGAAGGGGCCCTTCTTGAGACTGCGCGGCATCTGACCTGCTCCTAGCGCTTCTTGTTGGTCTTGCGGCGGCGCACGATGAGAGCGTCCGACGCCTTCTTCGGGCGACGGGTACGACCCTCCTTCTGGCCCCACGGCGAGACCGGGTGGCGACCACCGGAGGTCTTACCCTCACCACCACCGTGCGGGTGGTCGATCGGGTTCATGGCCACACCACGCACGGTCGGGCGAACGCCCTTCCAGCGCATACGGCCGGCCTTGCCCCAGTTGATGTTCGACTGCTCGGCGTTGCCGACCTCGCCGACCGTCGCGCGGCAGCGCGCGTCGACCAGGCGGATCTCACCGGAGGGCATGCGCAGGTGCGCCATCTTGCCCTCACGCGCCAGCAGCTGGATGCCGGCACCGGCGGAGCGGGCCATCTTGGCACCGCCGCCGGGACGCAGCTCCACCGCGTGGATGGTGGTACCGACCGGGATGTTGCGAAGCGGCAGGTTGTTGCCGGGCTTGATGTCGGCGCCAGGGCCGTTCTCGACCCGGTCGCCCTGCGCGATGCCGCGCGGCGCGATGATGTAGCGCTTCTCGCCGTCCGCGTAGTGCAGGAGCGCGATGCGCGCGGTGCGGTTCGGGTCGTACTCGATGTGCGCGACCTTGGCCGGCACGCCGTCCTTGTCGTGACGACGGAAGTCGATCACGCGGTAGGCGCGCTTGTGACCGCCACCCTGGTGGCGAACGGTGATCCGACCGGCGTTGTTACGGCCGCCCTTGCTGTGCAGGGGGCGAACCAGCGACTTCTCCGGCGTGGACCGCGTGATCTCTACGAAGTCGGCCACGCTGGAGCCACGACGGCCCGGCGTAGTCGGCTTGTACTTGCGGATGCCCATTTGGCTCTCTCGTCCTCGTCCTTATCGACGATCACGATCTCCGTTAGGAGACCGGACCACCGAAGATGTCGATGCGGTTGCCCTCAGCCAGCGTCACGATGGCGCGCTTGGTGTCCTTGCGCTTGCCAAAGCCCGTCTTGGAGCGCTTGCGCTTGCCCTGACGGTTGAGCGTGTTGACGGACTCGACCTTGACCGAGAAGACCGTCTCGACGGCCTGCTTGATCTGGGTCTTGTTGGCACCGGGCGACACGACGAACGTGTACTTGTTCTCGTCGAGGAGCGAGTAGCTCTTCTCCGAGATGACCGGCTTCACCAGGACGTCACGGGGGTCCGTGAACGTCTTGCTCGTGATCTCTGCAGCCATCAGGCGGCGCTCCCTTCGAGCTCGCCCTCAGCAGCCACGGCCTTGGCGGACGCGGCGGGACCCGCCACGAAACGCTCGAAGGCGGCCTGGGTGAAGACCACATCGTCGGAGACGAGCACGTCGTAGGTGTTCAGCTGGCCGGCGTCCAGGATGTGCACGTGCGGCAGGTTACGAGCGGACTTGAGGCCCAGCTCGTCCGCGCGCTCGACGACCAGGAGGACGTTCTTGCGCTCGGTGATCTTGCCGAACAGGCTCTTGGCGGCCTTGGTCGACGGCGCCTCGGTCGCGGTCACGTCGGTGATGACGTGGATGCGGTTGTGGCGGGCCCGGTCGGTGAGCGCACCGCGCAGGGCGGCGGCGATCATCTTCTTCGGGGTCCGCTGCGAGTAGTCGCGCGGCACGGGACCGTGCACGACGCCACCGCCGGCGAACTGCGGCGCGCGGGTCGAGCCCTGACGGGCGCGGCCGGTGCCCTTCTGGCGGTACGGCTTCTTGCCGCCACCGCGGACCTCGCCACGCGTCTTGGTCTTGTGGGTGCCCTGACGGGCCGCAGCGAGCTGCGCCACGACGACCTGGTGCATCAGCGGAACGCTGACCTTCGCGTCGAAGATCTCGGCCGGCAGCTCAAGGCTGCCGGTCTTGTCGCCCGAGGGCGACAGGATGTCAATGGTGCTCATATCCTCACAGCCCCTTCGCCGCGGTGCGGACGAGGACGAGGCCGCCGTTCGGGCCCGGGATTGCGCCCTTGATCAGGAGCAGCCCCTTCTCCGCGTCAACGGCATGGATGGTCAGGTTCTGGGTGGTCACGCGCTCGTGGCCCATCCGGCCGGCCATCCGTACGCCCTTGAACACACGACCCGGGGTGGCGCAGCCACCGATCGAGCCGGGCGAGCGGTGCTTGCGCTGCACACCGTGACCGGCGCCGAGGCCCCGGAAGTTGTGGCGCTTCATGACACCGGCGAAGCCCTTGCCCTTGGAGGTGCCGGTCACGTCGACCTTGACACCCGCCTCGAACAGCTCGGCGGTGATCTCCTGGCCCAGCGTGTACTCGGACGCGTCCGTGGTACGCAGCTCGACCAGGTGCCGGCGCGGGGTGACACCGGCCTTGGCGAAGTGACCCGCGAGGGGCTTGTTCACCTTGCGGGGGTCGATCTCGCCGAAGCCGATCTGGACGGCGTCGTAGCCGGCCGGGCTGTCGGCGGTGTGGACCTGGGTCACGACATTGGGCCCAGCCTTGACGACGGTCACCGGAACGATCCGGTTGTTCTCGTCCCAGACCTGGGTCATGCCGAGCTTCTCGCCCAGGATGCCCTTAATCTGCTTAGCCATCTTCGGTGTGCCTCTCAGAGCTTGATCTCGATGTCGACACCAGCCGGCAGGTCGAGACGCATCAGCGAGTCAACCGTCTTCGGCGTGGGGTCGAGGATGTCGATCAGACGCTTGTGAGTGCGCATCTCGAAGTGCTCGCGCGAGTCCTTGTACTTGTGCGGCGAGCGGATGACGCAGTACACGTTCTTCTCAGTGGGCAGCGGCACCGGGCCCGCGACCTGCGCACCAGTGCGAATGACGGTCTCGACGATCTTCTTCGCCGAGGAGTCAATCACCTCGTGGTCGTAGGCCTTGAGCCGGATGCGGATCTTCTGTCCCGCCATGGCTACTCAGTAGTCCTTTGTGTCGTCTGCTGCTTCTACGGCCGGATTCATCCAGGTGGACTGTGTCCGGTGGTGCCTGTGGATGGTTTCCTCCGACCCACGCGGTCGGGCGTGTCGCCCTGTCGCTTGCAAAAAGTCCGCGAAGAGGTTTCCCTCTGCGGATTTCCTACGGATCGGTGAGGTCTTGCATCCACCAGGCGCCGGATCGAGGCCCCGCCCACGCTTCCCGGAAGATTCCCGTACGTCCGCCCCGCAGCTGCCGCGGTGTCGCCTTCACACCACTGCGTCCACATACCTCACGTGAACACATGAACGGCCATCACGGGAACGACGAGTACATGGGACTCGCTTCCAGTCCTCCCGGCGGGAGGCGCGTAGCATCGGCACTCAACCGAGCAACTTGGACATACTGCCACATGGAGCAGCGACAAAGCCAATCGGGGCCGGCGGGGATCTCCCCCGCCGGCCCCGATGGGGTCCGTCCCGGTCAACCGGCGCGTCCGGTCACCCGGTGCGCACGGTCAACCGGCGCGTCCGGTCGCTCAGCGCTTGCGCCAGATCATCCAGCCCTGCTGCTTGTTGGTCCGCTCCACGTACCACTCGTCCGGATGTTCCTTCCAGTAGGACTCCGGCGCCTTCCCCTCCTCGGCGAGCGGGGTGACGATCGCGGTCGCCGCGGCGGGGACGGGCTGCCAGCGCGGGTCCAGGTACCAGACCCGGCCGTCGTAGACCTCGAAGGCCTGGGCCATCCGCAGGCTGCCGTCGAGGTCCCAGGCGAGCACCAGGTTGTCCTTGGGCTTGATCCCGGCGGCCTTGGTGAAGCCCGTCGCGAGCGGCTTGCGCCAGTCCGAGTGCGGGTAGGCGACCTGCTCGGTGATGGTCGCGGTGGCGAACCCGGCGAACAGCGCGAGCGAGAGGCCGACCGCCCAGAGCACCCGGCGGCCGCCGGCCACCAGCATCAGGGCGACGGCGCCGAGGATGATGAACGCCGCGGCGGTCGAGCGCATCATGTTCAGCCTGGACCAGTCGGCGGCCAGGAAGGTCACGTCCGGCATGCCCCAGCCGATGAAGACCTGGGTGTGGAGCAGCTTGCCGGCGGACCAGATCACCAGCTTGGCGAGGACGAGGGTGAGCACCACCGAGCCCGCCACCGTCAGGACGACGTTGCGCAGGCTGAACCGGGCGAGCACCGCGACCCCGGCCACGAAGGCCACCGGGACGAGGTAGGCCACGTAGCGGGCGTAGACCCAGTTGTCGATGCGGGCGTCGTCCGGCAGGGCGGCGGCCGAGGCGAGCGCGGTGCCGACCAGCAGGGCGACCATCACGCCGCCGACGATCCGGTGCGGGCGCGGGAAGCGGCCGCTGAACAGCGCGAACAGGCAGACCACGACCGCCAGGCCGCCGATCCCCCAGGTGGAGACGATGAAGTACCAGATCTGCCCGGTGGTCCTGGTCAGCGTGCGCTGCAGGATGTCGGGGTTCTTCAGGCCGTCGATCAGGTAGCTGCCGACCTTGCTCGGCTCGACGGTGAACTGGCGGTCGAGCCACCAGGAGAGCGCCTTGGCGCCGACCGAACCGACGCCGAGCGCGCCCAGGCCGACCAGCGTGGTGCGCCACGGGGCCCAGCGCAGCACCAGGACGCCGACGAGGACCACTCCGGTGAGCGCCACCACGACACCGCCGCGGTCGTGCGTGGCCATCGTGTACGCGGCGGCCGCGCCGGTGCCGGCCGCGTACCAGTAGCGGTGCTTGACCGGGCCCTCGCTCAGCCAGCCGTGCATGCAGAGCAGCCAGGCCAGGATCAGCACCGGCAGCACGGTGTCCGACATGACGAACTCGGAGTAGAAGATCACCGGCGGCAGCAGCGCGGTGGCCCCGGCGAAGACGTACGCCAGCAGCCGGCGCAGACCGAGCCGGCGCAGCGCCAGGTAGGCCAGCGGGAAGACCAGCGCGTTCAGCAGCGCGTTGATCCCCATGATCAGGTGGTAGGCCATGACCGGGTCGTCGGCGATCCGGAACGCCGGGGAGATCAGCAGCGGGTAGCCGCCCGGGATCACCACGCCGACCGGCATCTCGGTGGTCGGCCGACCGGCCAGCACGCGGGCCAGTACCAGGTACCCGTCCTCGTCCGCGTGGACGGAGGGGTAGCTCATGTGCCGGACGAGGACGAGCCGGAAGAGCACCTCCGCGGCGTACCCGGCCACCAGCGCGGCCGGCCAGAACCAGCGCCGCCCGCGGGCCTCCTCGAACCGCCGCACCGCCCGGGCCGCCAGACCCGCCGACCGCGAGGCGCCGACCCGTCTCGTCCCCTGGACACCGTCCAGCTGCTCGTCGACGGTCTCTGCTGAAGTCTGCACTGAACTCCGACTCTTCCCCTGGTAGCCCGGCTCTGAGGTGGATCCGGCAGGCCGCCCGGCCCGTTCGATGGTGGAGGTCACGCTAACAACTCGCGGAGGGCCCGTGCCCGGGCGCCCCGGCCCGCGGCACGTGCCGGGACCTCACCGCTGCGGTGGACCCGGCACCCATAGCACACTCCGCGCAGCGCTCAGCCTAGCGGCACGCGGCGGAGGTGCCCCGACGACCACCGGCGGCCGGCCCGTGGGGCCGACCGCCGGAGTCGTGTCGATCGCGGTACCGCTAGGCCTTGCCGACCAGCTCGCGCCGGTTCGCCGCCGCCGTGCGGGTGGCGGGCTCGATGGTCTTCAGGTGCTTGGGCATCCGGCGGATCATCGCGAGCAGGAGCACCAGGCCGGCGCGGGCCAGGTAGATCGTCGCCTTGATCGGGGAGGCGCTGGGCGTACCGGTGGTCCGCTCGCGCATCGCCACCGGGACCTGCCGGATGACGAAGCCGCAGCGGGCGGCGCCGACCATGCTCTCGATGGTGTCGCCCAGGTACTCGACCGGGTACCACTGCGAGAAGAACTCGATCATCGGCTTGTTGCAGGCCTTGAAGCCCGAGGTGGTGTCGGTGAGGCGGGTCCGGGTGACCCTCGACAGCACCACCGAGAGCAGCTTCATCGCCCAGCTGCGCGGGCCGCGCACCTTGTAGCTGCCCTGGCCGGCGAACCGGGCGCCGATGACCAGGTCGGCCTCCTGGAGCTTCTCCAGCAGCGCCGGCACGTACGCGGGGTCGTGCTGGCCGTCGGCGTCGCACTGGATGGCGACGTCGTAGCCGTGCAGGTGCGCGTAGCGGTAGCCGAACCGCATGGCGCCGCCGACACCGAGGTTGTACGGCAGCTGCGCGACCCGGGAGCCGGCCGCGGCGGCCACGGCGGCGGTGTTGTCCACGGAGCCGTCGTCGACCACCAGGGTGTCCACGCCGGGGAGCTTCTGCTGGATCTCGTGGAGGATCTTGGGCAGACCCTCCGCCTCGTTCCAGGCGGGGAGGATGATCAGAACCCGCTTGCCGTCGATCATGCCGTCACCCCGGAGTCCGTCGCCTTGCCGGCGTCGTTGCTGCTGCGTGCGATCGGGTACCCGTGGTGCTCGGCCAGGTGGGCCCGCATCATGGCGACGTCCTCGGCCAGGGTCCGGGTCTCCGCCTCCAGCCGGGAGGCCTCCCAGCTCAGGTGCAGCGAGACCATCAGGACCAGGACGAAGCCCGCGAAGAGCACGAGGCTCACGCCGGAGGCGATGCCGAGCCGGCGGGCGGTCGAGTCGAGGATCGTCGGGAAGAACCCGAGCGGCGCCACGACGACGCCGATCGCGAGCCAGATAGCCGCGTACTTCTCCCGGAGCTGCTGTCGGCGCAGCAACTCCAGGATGTAGACGAGCACCAGCACGCCGGTGATCGAAGTGATGACGGTGAGATGCACGACTGGAGGCGCCTTTCAGCGGCAGTGGCGTGGCCAAGGGTAATCACATATTAAAGGCGCGGCGTGAACGTCCCGCCGCCGCCGGCTGTGGGCCCGGCGAACGGGCGTCATACCTCCGACGACTGGTGCGCCGCCAGTGGTGCCCGGTGTTCCGCCACGGGCCGGGCCGGGGCGGACAGCGAGCGGGCCAGCGCCCACAGCATGGCAGCAGCGCTGACCGCCGCACCAGCCAGGTAGGCGAGTTCGACCCTGGTGGCGATCGCCCCGGGTACCAGGGTGACGGCCACCAGCACCACGGAACCGGCCAGCCAGGAGAGCAGCTGGCGCTGGTGGCGCCCGAGCGCGAGCAGGGCCTGGCCGAAGACGGTCGCCAGCATGTAGCAGAGCGTGCCGAGGGCCAGCCAGAGGAAGTCCACCGAACCCAGCACGTCCTGCGCCTTGAAGAACAGCCGGATCGCCCAGGGGCCGAGGATCACCGTCGGCAGGCCCGCCGCGGCGCTCATCAGCACCACGATGCCGCCGGTGCGCAGCAGGACCTTGCGGAACTCCCCGTGGTTGCCGGCCGCGGCGGCGCCGGAGAGCGAGGAGACCAGGGAGGCCTGGATCGCCGCGTAGGCGAAGAGCGGCACCCGGGCCAGCACCACGGCGTTCAGCAGGGCGGCGATCAGCGCCTTGGAGGACGGCGAGAGCACGCCGACGCTGACCACGGCCGCGTTGACCATCAGCTGGGCCAGCAGCGTCGAACCGGTCAGCAGGCCGAGCCCGGTGACGACGTCGCGCCAGACCGGGGCCGGACCGCCGCGCCGGTCCGCGAGGACCGAACGCATCCCGATCGCCGAGGCGGCGAGCGGTGCGGCGACCAGGATCAGCGCGAACGCGAACGCGGAGTGCGCGCCGAACACCGGGATCAGCGCGGCGAGCCCGATCCGCAGCCCGCCGTCGACGGCGAGCTGCATGCCGTACGCGCCGAAGTTGCCCAGGCCGGCCAGTGCCCCGCGGGCCACCGAGCTCACGGCCAGACCGACCAGGGCGCCGCCCAGGCCGGCCACCAGGCCGAGGTCGCCGGAGAAGAAGCGGTCCGCGATCGGCCGGGCGGCGGCCGCGATCACGGCCAGCACCGCCACCAGGACCCCGGCGGTGACCAGCAGGACCCGCCGGATCGCCGGTCCGGGGCCCTGTCCCGCCACGTCACGGGCGGCCACCAGGCGGGTCAGCTCCAGCTCGACCGGCGAGAACAGCCCGTACCCGACGGACATGACCACGGTCCAGAGCATCGAGACGCCGGCGACCTGGGTGGTGTCCAAGCTGTGCCCGGCCAGGGCCAGGAAGATGTACGAGGAGACACCGAGGACCACGGTGCCCCCCGCGACGAGCCGCACACCGGGGGGCAGCGCCCCCAGCAGCTTGGCCACCGGGTTCGTCATCGCAGGGTGGCCTTGGCCTTCAGCGGCTCCCACCAGGCGCGGTTCTCGCGGTACCAGGCGATGGTGGCGGCGAGGCCGTCCTCGAAGCGGACCTGCGGGGCGTAGCCGAGCTCCTCGCTGATCTTGGTGATGTCCAGCGAGTAGCGCAGGTCGTGGCCCTTGCGGTCGGCGACCGGCTCGACCATCGACCAGTCCGCGCCGGCGGCCTGGAGCAGCAGCTCGGTGAGCTCCTTGTTGGTGATCTCGGTGCCGCCGCCGATGTTGTAGACCTCGCCGGAGCGGCCCTTGCGCATGGCCAGCTCGATGCCGCGGCAGTGGTCGGAGACGTGCAGCCAGTCCCGGATGTTGCCGCCGGTGCCGTAGAGCGGCACCTTCCTGCCGTCCAGCAGGTTGGTGGTGAACAGCGGGATGACCTTCTCCGGGAACTGGTAGTGCCCGTAGTTGTTGGAGCAGCGGGTGACCACCACGTCCATGCCGTGGGTGCGGTGGTAGGCGAGCGCCAGCAGGTCCGAGCCGGCCTTCGACGCCGAGTACGGGGAGTTGGGCGCCAGCGGCCACTCCTCGGTCCAGGAGCCCTCGGAGATGGAGCCGTAGACCTCGTCGGTGGAGACGTGGACGAAGCGGCCGACGCCGTGCTTCTTGGCCGAGTCCAGCAGCACCTGGGTGCCCAGGACGTTGGTGACCACGAACGGGCCGGCGCCCTCGATGGAGCGGTCCACGTGCGACTCGGCCGCGAAGTGGACGACCACGTCGTGGCCGGGCATGACCTGGTCGACGGCCTCCGCGTCACAGATGTCGCCACGCACGAAGGAGTAGCCGCTGTGACCGGCGACGGGCGCCAGGTTGGCCTCGACGCCCGAGTAGGTGAGCTTGTCGAAGACGGTGATCTGATCCGTTGCGTCGGCGCCGAGCAGCTGGCGGACGAACTCTGAACCGATGAAGCCGGCGCCGCCGGTGACGAGGATGCGCATAGTGCGGGCAGTCTACCGGTGTGCCCCGGGGCCCTCGCCCCGGGTCAGCGGCGGGCTCCGAACCTCACATAAGCTGCGCGCATGCGTGGAATCCTCTTGGCGGGCGGCACCGGGTCACGACTGTGGCCGCTGACCCGAGCAGTCTCGAAGCAGCTCCTCCCCGTCTTCGACAAGCCGATGATCTACTACCCGCTGTCGACCCTGGTCATGGCGGGCATCAGCGAGATCCTGATCATTACCACCCCGCAGGACCAGGAGCAGTTCCAGCGGCTGCTCGGCGACGGCTCCCAGTTCGGCCTCAAGCTGGAGTACGCCGTCCAGGAGAAGCCGGAGGGCATCGCCCAGGCCTTCGTGCTCGGCGCCGACTTCATCGGTGACGAGCCCGTCGCGCTGATCCTCGGCGACAACATCTTCCACGGCAGCGGCCTCGGCACCCGGCTCGCGCAGCGCACCGCGCCGCAGGGCGGCATGGTGTTCGCCTACCCGGTCGCCGACCCGACCGCGTACGGCGTGGTGGAGTTCGACGACAACGGCCAGGTCATCTCCATCGAGGAGAAGCCCACCCAGCCCAAGTCCCGCTACGCGGTGCCCGGCCTGTACTTCTACGACAACCGCGTGGTCAAGATCGCGGCCGGCCTGCGCCCGAGCGCGCGCGGCGAGCTGGAGATCACCGCGGTCAACGAGGAGTACCTCAAGACCGGTGAGCTGCACGTCACCATCCTCGACCGCGGTACCGCCTGGCTCGACACCGGCACGTTCGTGTCGATGGTGCAGGCCTCCGAGTTCGTCCGGGTCATCGAGGAGCGCCAGGGCTTCAAGATCGGCTGCATCGAGGAGGCGGCCTGGCGGGCCGGCCTGATCGACGACGCGCAGCTGCGCGAGCTGGCCGAGCCGCTGTGCAAGAGCGGCTACGGCGACTACCTGATCGCGCTGCTCGAAGAGGAGGCGGCCCGGTGAAGTTCCGTGAGCTCTCGATCCCCGGCGCCTTCGAGGTCACCCCGCAGCAGCACGGCGACCCGCGCGGCCTGTTCATGGAGTGGTACCGCTTCGACCGGCTCGAAGAGGTGGTCGGCCACCCGCTGAAGTTCGCCCAGGGCAACCTGTCGGTGTCCGCCAAGGACGTCGTGCGCGGCATCCACTTCGCCGACGTCCCGCCCGGCCAGGCCAAGTACGTCAGCTGCGTGCGCGGCGCCGTGCTCGACGTGATCGTGGACCTGCGGGTGGGCTCCCCCGCCTTCGGCCGCTGGGAGTTCGTCCGGCTGGACGACGCCGAGCGCAGGTCGGTCTACATCCCCGAGGGCCTCGGCCACGGTTTCTGCGCGCTGACCGACGACGCCACGCTGTCCTACGTCTGCTCCGAGACCTACAACCCGACCGGTGAGCACGCGGTGCACCCGCTGGACCCGGACCTCGGGATCGAGTGGCCCACCGACGCCCCGCAGCTGTCCGCCCGGGACGACGCCGCGCCCTCGCTGGCCGAGGCGCTCGCCACCGGCCTGCTGCCGGACTACGAGAAGTGCCTCGCCTTCACCGAGAGCCTGCGCACCCGCTGAACCGCCCGATGCCCGGGCCCGCCGCCCTCCGGCGCGGGCCCGGGCATCGTCGTCCGCCCCGGCGGGAGCCGCCGACCGGCTCAGTATGATGGGCCCGCCGCGGGGTCCTCGCCCCGCACCCGGCCCCGACTCAGACCAGCGGATGTGCCCTCCACCATGACCACTCTGGAAATCCTGCTTCCGTACTACGGCGACGTCGCACTGATGCAGGCCGCGGTCCGCAGCGTGCTGGCGCAGAGCGATCCCGACTGGCGGCTGACCGTCGTCGACGACGGCCGGGAGCCCGGCGTCCCGGAGTGGTTCGCCGAGCTCGGCGACCCGCGGGTGCGGTACTTCCGGAACGAGCAGAACCTCGGCGTCACCGGCAACTACCGCAAGTGCCTGGGCATGGCCGAGTACGAGTACATGATGTTCATGGGCACCGACGACATCATGCTGCCCAACTACGTCGCCACCATCCGCTCGATCCTGGCCCAGTACCCCGGCGTCGCGATGATCCAGCCGGGCGTCCAGGTGATCGACGGCGACGGGAAGCCGACCAGCTCGCTGGCCGACGAGGCCAAGCGCCGTATCTACGCGCCCAAGCAGCAGGGCCGCACCCTGCGGGGCGGCGAGGAGCTCGCGGTCAGCCTGCTCAAGGGCAACTGGCTGTACTTCCCGTCGATCTGCTGGCGCACCGAGGCCGTGCGGACCACCGGTTTCCGCGACAACCTGGAGATCATCCAGGACCTCGCGCTCGTCATCGACCTGCTCCAGGCCGGCGAGCACATGGTCGTCGACGACGTCCGGGCGTTCCAGTACCGCCGGCACACCGTCAGCATCTCCTCGAAGTCCGCCTACAGCGGCACCCGGTTCACCGAGGCCCGCCGGTACTTCCTGGACGCCGCCGACCGCCTGGACGCGCACGGCTGGCCGCGGGCCGCCAAGGCCTCCCGGATGCACCTCTCGGCCCGGATCCACGCCCTCACCCTGGTCCCGGGCGCGATGCGCGCCGGCCAGTGGGACGGGGCGAAGGCCCTGCTGCGCAACGCCACCAGCACCGCCGCCCGCCCCCGCTGACCCAGCCGCCACCGTCCCGGGCCCGTCACCGTCCCGGGCCCATCACCGCCCCAGGGAGTCACCGCACATGACCGCACCGCACCCGGCCCCCTCCCGGGTCGCCGTCCTCGGCGGCACCGGCTTCATCGGCCGCGTGGTCGGCGCCCGCCTGCTGGAGCAGGGCGCCGAGGTCGTCAGCCTCGCCCGCAAGGCCCCGGCCGTACCGGCGCCCGGCCGGTTCGTCGCCTTCGACATCTCCTCCGACGCCGCCGCCGACCTCACCGCGCTGCTCGACCGCGAGCGGATCGACACCGTCGTCAACGCGGCCGGCGGCATGTGGGGCCTGAACGACGAGCAGATGTACCAGGCCAACGTGGTCCTGGTGGACCGGCTGATCGAGGCCGTCTGCGCGATGGCCTCCCCCGCCCGCCTGGTCCACCTCGGCACCGTGCACGAGTACGGCATGGCGCCGGTCGGCACCAGCCAGCGCGAGAGCGACCCCGCCGCGCCGGTGATGGAGTACGGCAAGCTCAAGCTCACCGCCACCGAGGCCGTCGTCCGCGCCGTCGAGGCCGGCCGGCTGGACGCGGTGTCGCTGCGGCTCGGCAACGTGGTCGGCGCCGGCCAGCCCGGTCACAGCCTGCTCGGTGTGATGGCCGCCAAGCTGGACGCCGCCCGCCGGGCCGGCGAGACCGCTCAGCTCTCGCTGCAGCCGCTCACCGCCCAGCGCGACTTCGTCGACCTCGGCGACACCCTGGACGCCGTGCTGCTCGCCGCCGTCCGCCCGGACGTGCCGCCGGTGGTCAACATCGGCACCGGCGCCGCGTCCTCCGCCCGGCTGCTGGTCGAGCTGCTGATCGAGGAGAGCGGGGTGCCCACCGAGATCACCGAGGTCCCCGCGCCGGACGGCACCGGCCCGGAGACGGAGTGGCAGCAGCTCGACATCACCGTCGCCCGGGAGCGGCTCGGCTGGGAGCCCCGGCGCACCCTGCGCGAGGCCGTCCGCGACCTCTGGGAGGCCCAGATCGCCGCTCCGCAGGCGTAGGGCCCCGGCCCCCTCGTCCGACGAGCACCGCACGCCACCACGGGGCGGCGTCCGCGACGACCGCGGGCGCCGCCCGGCCGATCCGCCGGGGGGAGCCATCAGCCGACCAGCAGTGCTCCGCCCGCGCGGCACCCTCGCGCGGATCCTCGACGACCGGGCGAACGGGCTCGGCGCGCTCCGCCTCCTACTGGCCGCCACCGTCGTCGTCTCGCACGTCTTCCCGCTCGGCTGGGGACGCCCCGATCCGCTCTGGCTCTGGAGCGGCCGGCAGACCGACCTCGGCAAGGCCGCCGTCCTCGGGTTCTTCGCACTCTCCGGATTCGTGATCACCGAGAGCGCCCGGCGGCTCCCGCCCGGCCGCTACCTCTGGCACCGGGCCCTGCGCATCGGGCCCGGCCTCGGCGGCTCGCTGCTGTTCTCGGCCGCCGTCCTGATGCCCGCCCTGTACTGGTGGCAGCACGGCACCCTGGGCGGCTTCTGGACCCGCCCGGACGGTCCGCTGAGCTATCTGACCAGCCTCGGCAGTGCCGCGCCCACCACCGGCTGGGACGTCTCGGGCGTGATCGCCGAGGGCGTCCGCAGCGGGACCAACTTCGACCGGAGCCTCAACGGCGCCCTCTGGTCGCTCAAGTACGAGCTGCTCTGCTACCTGGCGGCGGGGCTGCTGGCCGCCCTGGGGCTACTGCGCCGGCGGGCGTTCGTCGCCTCGGCGGCGCTCGCGCTCTGGCTCCTGGTCGCGAGCGGCGCCGTGGACCTCCCGGCCGAGGTGCCCCCGGCGGGCGGGCCCGGGGTGGCGCTCCCGCTGCTGGGCCTGGTCACCTTCCACCTCGCCGCCACCCTCGGCCTGGCCTTCCTGCTCGGCGGCGTGCTGCGGCTCTACGCCGAGCGGATCCCGCTCCACGACGCCCTGGCGCTGACCGCCGCGCTCGTCCTGACCGGCTCGGCCCGCTGGGGCGGCTTCGCGGTGCTCGGCGTCCCCGCGCTGGTCTATCTGCTGTTCTGGGCCGCGTCGGCGCTCCCCCGCCGCTGGCGGGCGATCGGCGTGCGCGGCGACTACTCGTACGGCGTGTACGTCTTCGGCTTCCCGGTCGAGCAGGCGCTGGCGCTGACCGGCGCGGCCCGCTTCGGTCCGCTCGGCTTCCTGGCCGGCGCGCTGGCCGTGACCGGTCTGCTGGCGGCGCTCTCCTGGCACCTCGTCGAGGCGCCCGCGCTGCGGCTGCGGTCCTGGACCCCGGGGCAGCGGCGGCGGGCCGCCGGGCGCGGGCCCCGGCCCCCGGCACCGCCGCGGCAGCCCCGGACGCCGTCCCAGCCGCCGCCGAAGCCGCCCGGGGTCACTTCTCCCTGAAGACCCAGACCTTCATCAGCAGGAACCGGACCACCGTCGCCAGACCGTTCGCGGCGATCAGCCCGGCCACCTCGACCGCCTTCGAGGCGTTCGGCGCGGCCAGGTCGAGCAGCGCCAGCGCCCCGGAGCTCAGACCGAGGCCGATCAGGAAGGCCACCGCGCCCTGGAGCTGGTGACGCAGCGCGCCCTCTTTGCCGGTGATCCCGAAGGTGAACCGGCGGTTGGCCGCGGTGTTGGCGACCGCGCTCACCGCGAGCGCGATGAGGTTGGCCGCCTGGGGGTCGACGAAGCGCCGGGCCACCACGTAGAGGAGCAGGTAGAAGAGGGTGCTCAGGACCCCGATCACCAGGAAGGACGGGACCTGGCGCTTGGCCGTCCCGGTGTCGGAGGGCCGCGGGCCCTGGCCGGCCGGCGGCACCTCGGCCGCTTCGGTCGGCTGGTCGGTGGAAACCATGTGAGCACCCATGCGATCGGTTCGGCGGTTCAGGAAATCTCGTACACGGCCATCCGGCCGTTGTCGAAGACCGGCTTGGCGAGGGTCTTCAGGTCCGGCGACTCCGGCGCCACCTTGCGGTTCACCACGACGTAGCGGACGTGGTGCCGCTCGCTCAGCCGGTCGAGGATAGCGGCCGTCGGCCGGTAGACGGAGTCCTCGTTGAGCTTGAGCAGCTCCTGGTCCCAGAAGGACGCGGACTTCGCCGACATCAGCCGCGGCGAGTAGGCCCAGCCCTCCACCAGCACCGAGCGCTCGGAGTAGGCGCTCAGGTAGAAGGACAGGGAGTTCCAGCAGTTCTCCCCGGGGACGGTGTAGTCGCTCTCCGACCGGCAGTGGCCGTTGGTCACCAGGACGTCGGTCGGGTCGCTGTGCGCGCGGACCCAGCGCGCGGCCTCCACCTGACTGGCCGGGAGCGGCCACGCGCCGTCCCACGGGACCTGCCGGGACTGCTGGACGTCGAGCAGCAGCGAGGGCGCGCCGGCCGCCAGCGCCGCGGTGAGCAGCACCACGGCGCCGCGGCCGCGCAGCGCCGGCAGCGCCCGGCCGGCCGCCCACCAGAGCAGGCCGCAGACCGCCGCGGCCCCGGCCAGCGCCGCCGCCGCGGCCAGCGCCGGCACCAGCGCCGTGTAGGACTCGGTGCCGTCGGCGTCGCCGACCGCCTTGAGCGCGAAGGCCGCCCAGTCGTCCGCGTAGTGGTAGATGCCGAGGGTGAGCAGGAGGACGAAGGCCACTGTGCCGGCGCCGAGCGCGAACTTGCCCCGGGTGGGCAGCGCGGCCCGCTCGAAGACCTCGCAGTAGCCCCAGGCCGAGAGCAGCACGCCGAAGGAGAGGCCGGCGAGGGTGAAGTAGCTGGCGTTGAAGCCGTTGACCACCAGGTAGACGGCCGGGCCGGCGATGGCCCCGCCGAGCAGGAACCACTGGGTCTGCTCCAGGCGGAGCCGGCGGCGCCACAGGAGCGGGATCATGCCGACCATCCGCAGCTGGTGGTTGAGCAGGAACGCGATCAGCGTGGCGGCGACGACCACGCTCTGGGTCACCGCCGTCCGGGTCTGCTGCGGATCGGCCCAGTACTTCTCGATGTTGCCGAAGGGCACCACTTCGAGGCCGTAGCTCTCGAAGCGGAACAGCACCGCGGTGGCGAACACCTGGGCGCCGGCGATGACCGCGCCGAGGCCGACGATGGTCCACGGGATGCGCCGCGTGCCGATCAGCACCATCAGACCGGCGAAGGCCAGCGCGGCCAGCGTCACCGGCAGGGAGCTCGCCTTCGCCGCGCTGGAGGCCACCGCGAACAGCGCGGCGAGGACGAACGCGCCCCGGCCGAGCGCCGGGATCCGGGCGGGCCCGTCCTCCTCGGCCCGCGCCTCACCGCCGCGCCCGCGCAGGGCGTCACCGACCACCCCGATCAGGGCCATCAGCAGCGGCTGGCTGTACGTCAGCGAGAGGCTCGCCCAGGACATCAGCGGTACCGCCGGAGCCCCGAAGGTCCAGTGGCCGACGTTGTTGGGGTAGATCGCGTTGAACTCGCCGACCGCGAAGATCAGCAGGGCGGCGACCGGCCCGGCCCACGGCCGCCCGGTCAGCCGGTGCGCCACCACGGCGGTGATCACCATGGCCAGGGCGGCGAGCGCCGGGACCATCAGGCGCATCTGGACCACGGTCAGGTCGATGTGCCCGACCAGGTCGGTCATCGCCATGTGGACGAAGGTGAACCAGTGGTAGTGCAGCGGCTCCCCGGCGGCCTGCGGGAAGGTCAGCGGGAAGTTGTGCTTGGCGTTCCCGGCCAGCGACAGCAGGTAGGGCAGGTCGATGTACTGCCGGGTGGTCTCGCTGTCCGGCACGACCGGGTTCCGGCTGAGCACCGCCCCGTA
This sequence comes from Kitasatospora sp. NPDC005751, assembly GCF_040630835.1. Classification (NCBI taxonomy): domain Bacteria; kingdom Bacillati; phylum Actinomycetota; class Actinomycetes; order Kitasatosporales; family Streptomycetaceae; genus Kitasatospora; species Kitasatospora sp. NPDC005751. Next base: position 138,551 of record NZ_JBEXYC010000003.1, on the reverse strand, counting down.
CATGTAGGCACTGGTGAACGCGACGGTGCCGGCGACCGACCAGGACCAGCCCGGCGAGGGGCGGCGGTAGCCGCGCGGCCGCCAGTGCCGCCGCAGCCCGGGCACGGCGGCGAACGGGATCAGCACCGCCAGCGGCCAGGCCGTGGCCACCGACTGCAGGCCGAGCCCGACCAGAACGGCCCAGGCGGCCAGCTCCAGCACCAGGCCGACCACGGCGCCGAAGGCCAGGTCCTCGACCAGCGTGTGCGGACGGCGCCGCAGCAGGCGGAAGACCAGCGTGCCCGGGAGCATGACGCCCCACAGCACGTAGAAGGTGTACCGCGCGATGTCACTGACCGAGGTGTCGGCGGCCAGCAGCAGGACGACCAGGAAGAGGTAGGCCGCGAGCGCGGGCAGGAACGCCACCACCCGGTCGCGCGGGCTCAGCGGGGCACCGCCGGCGTCCGGCGCGGAACTGCCGGTCCGCCCGGCGGGCGGGGTCGGCGTGCCCAGGGCGGGCGCGGTGCTGTCGGTAGTGCCCATCGCTCTTCTTCTCCTGCGGGCTGTGCGTCGGCTTCCTGGCGGTCGGCGGCCGGTCCGTCCCGCGGCGGCCGGCGCCGCGGGACGGACCGGGGGGTCACACCGCGTACTCGGAGACCTTCGCCGCCTTCGCGCGGTCCTCGGCCGAGTCGTACCCGACGAAGTAGGCCGGGCGGGCCTGCGCCGCCGAGTAGATCCGGCCGACGTACTCGCCCAGCAGACCGATGCAGACCAGCTGGACGGCGCCGAGGAAGAGCATGCCGACGAACAGCGAGGACCAGCCGGGCACGGTCTTGCCGAGCGCGTACTCGACCGTGGTGTAGATCCCCAGGCAGAAGCAGAGCACGAAGCTCAGCAGGCCGAGCCAGGTGGCGAGCCGCAGCGGGCTGGCGGAGAAGTTGGTGATGCTGTCGATGGCGAGACGGACCATCTTGGACAGCGGGTAGTGCGTGCTGCCCGCGACCCGCTCCTCGCGGACGTAGACGACCTCGCCGCTGGGGAAGCCCAGCCACGGGACCAGCAGGCGGTAGACCGGCTGGTGCTCGGGCATCGCCTTGAGCGCGTCCACCGCGGCGCGGCTGAGCAGGCGGAAGTCACCGGCCTGGTTCGGCATGTTCTTGCCGACCAGCTTGCGCATCAGCCAGTAGTAGGCGCCGGCCGTACGCCGCTTGAAGAAGGTGTCGGTGCCGCGGTCGCCGCGCACGCCGTAGACGATGTCGAGGTTCTTCTCGCGGGCGAGCGCGAGCATCTCGGGGATCTTCTCCGGCGGGTCCTGCAGGTCGGCGTCGATGGACACCACGTAGTCGCCGTAGGCCCGGTGGATGCCCGCGGTCAGCGCCGCCTGGTGACCGGAGTTGCGCGCGAAGCGGACGATCCGGAACTCCGGCCAGTCCTGGTGGATCTTCTGCATGATCGCCGGGGTGGCGTCGGTGCTGCCGTCGTCGATACCGACGACCTCGTAGTCGATCCCCAGCTCGTCCAGGATCGGGCGCAGGCGCTGGACCGTCAACGGCAGGGCCTCCTGCTCGTTGTAGATCGGCATCACGACCGACAACAGCGGCGCCGGCGGGACGGCCTGCTCTGCCGATACTGCTGCGTTGTACATCAGTTGTCGCCTGTCCCTTATGTCTTTGAGAACGATCGATCGATCCCGGAGTGCGGCCGGGTGGCCCGGACGACCGAGCTGATGGTTGCGAAGGAGGGGTGCGCGGCCTGGGTCCACCCCGTGATGGCGGCCAGGCTAGCAGCAGGATTTTGCGATTGCATGAATGATTCTTGGGACGCCGAATTCACGCGTCCCCCTGCGTTGTCAGTGCTTCACCGGAGCGGGTTCGTCCGAGGCCCGGCGCAGGGTCGCCATCGAACGGTCCAACGCGTTCTTCATCATCTTCGAGACCGGCCGCTCGACCAACCGGTGGATCAGCCAGGCCGCCACCATCACCGCGAGCAGGGTCGTCCCCAGGGCCGCCCGGACACCGAAGTCCTTGGTGAGCAGCCAGTGGATCAGCGTCCAGCCGATCTCCTGGTGGATCAGGTAGAGCGGGTAGGTCAGCGCACCGGCGACCGTCAGCCACTTCCACTGCACCCAGTCGAACACGCCCAGCGCGGCACCCAGCACCAGGGCGAACGCGGCCGTCACCGCACCGGCCATGACGTTCCACGAAAGGGGGTGGCCGAGAACGTTGACGTACACCTCCTGGATGGAGGTCAGGCGGGTCAGCGCGAGGATCCAGGAGAATCCGACGATCCCCCAGAGCAGCAGGTTCTGACCGAAGCGGTACATCAGGAACATGCCGACGCCGGCGATGAAGAACGGCGACTCGTTCGGCATGGCGAGGGTGGTCAGCAGCGGGAGGTCCGCCTGCGGGGCGAGCACCGCGAGGATCGTCCAGATCCCGCAGAACGCCACCACCTTGCGGTAGGTGAGGCCGGTCGCCACGACGATCGCGAAGAGCAGGTAGAACCGCATCTCCACCCAGAGCGTCCAGTAGACGCCGTCGACGTGCCGCATCCCGAGCGGAGTCTGAAGCATGGTCAGGTTGCCCAGGATGGTGCCGGCGTTGAGCCCGTCACCGGCCCCCGAACGGGCGAACTGCTTGAGGTTCAGCACCACCAGGCTGGTGAGCGCTATGCCCGCCCAGTAGCCGGGGTACAGCCGGACCACCCGGGAGACGAAGAACTCCCCCGGCCGCTTCCCCCAGCAGCTCATGCAGATCACGAAGCCGCTGATGACGAAGAACAGCTCCACCCCGAGCCAGCCGTAGGCCGCCATCCGGTTGACCGTCGGCAGTACGTCCTTCGGAGTGACGCCCTGCCACACCCCGGAGATGCCGACGTAGGCGGTCCAGTGGAAGGAGAGCACGCTCAGGGCCGCGAAGAGACGCATCCCGTCGAGCGCGTACAGCCGGGGGCGCTTGGCCCGACCGTCGGGCGACTGGCCCGCACGCGCGGCCGAACGGCGCCGGAGAAGCGAGGGCTTCGTGAGAAGGGGGGCAGAGGTCATTCCGGAGCGCTTTCAGCGAGTGGGGCGGAGAGCCTCGGTCAGCCTCGCCCTGGCGACGGCTGCGGGTGGCTCAGTCTATCCGCAGCGCGATCGCCCTACGCACAGGACCCCCGCGCGCTCCGCGCGACACGCCGAAGGGCCCCGCACACCGAGGTGTGCGGGGCCCTTCGGGCTTCACCTGTGTGACACAGGCAGGTCCAGAGCCTCGATTACTTGAGGATCTTGGTGACCTGGCCGGCGCCGACGGTGCGGCCACCCTCACGGATGGCGAACTTCAGGCCCTCCTCCATGGCGATCGGCTGGATCAGCACGACCGTCATGGCGGTGTTGTCGCCCGGCATGACCATCTCGGTGCCCTCGGGGAGGGTCACGACGCCGGTCACGTCCGTGGTACGGAAGTAGAACTGCGGGCGGTAGTTGTTGAAGAAGGGGGTGTGACGGCCACCCTCGTCCTTCGACAGGATGTAGGACTGGGCCTCGAACTCGGTGTGCGGGGTGACCGAACCGGGCTTGATGATGACCTGGCCGCGCTCGACATCCTCGCGCTTGATGCCACGGAGGAGCAGACCGACGTTCTCACCGGCCTGGCCCTCGTCGAGCAGCTTGCGGAACATCTCGATACCGGTGACCGTGGTGGTGGTCTTGGTCTCCTTGATGCCGATGATGTCGACAGTCTCGTTGACCTTGAGGATGCCACGCTCGATACGACCGGTGACGACGGTGCCACGACCGGTGATCGTGAAGACGTCCTCGATCGGCATCAGGAACGGCTGGTCCACGGCGCGGGCCGGGGTCGGGATGGCCTCGTCGACCGCGTGCATCAGGCCGAGGAGCTTCTCGCCCCACTCCTTGTCGCCCTCCAGCGCCTTCAGCGCGGAGACGCGGACGACCGGCAGGTCGTCGCCCGGGAACTCGTACTCGGAGAGGAGCTCACGGACCTCGAGCTCGACGAGCTCCAGGATCTCCTCGTCGTCCACCATGTCGGCCTTGTTCAGGGCGACGACGATGTAGGGGACGCCGACCTGGCGGGCCAGGAGGACGTGCTCCTTGGTCTGCGGCATCGGGCCGTCGGTGGCGGCGACGACGAGGATCGCACCGTCCATCTGGGCCGCACCGGTGATCATGTTCTTGATGTAGTCCGCGTGACCCGGGCAGTCGACGTGGGCGTAGTGACGCGCCTCGGTCTGGTACTCGACGTGCGCGATCGAGATGGTGATACCGCGCTGCCGCTCCTCCGGCGCCTTGTCGATCTGGTCGAACGGCGTGAAGGGGTTGATCTCCGGGTACGCGTCGTGCAGCACCTTGGTGATGGCCGCGGTAAGGGTCGTCTTACCGTGGTCGATGTGACCGATGGTGCCGATGTTGACGTGGGGCTTCGTCCGCTCGAACTTCGCCTTCGCCACTGCAGTCCTCCTGAGGACAGTTCTGTACGCCGTGCTGACGTCAGTTGGTCTTTGATCGGGTTGGGTATGCGGCGCTGGAGTGCGCCCCATGCCGTCCCGCGGGTGGGGGCGGAGGCCCCCGGGGGAATCCGAGTGGGTTCCCCCGGGTTCGCCTCCTAATAGCCTAAGGGTTCGCAATCGTCCCGAATGTCGGGATGTCCTGCGAGCTCGGGCAAGGACTCGGCTCGCGCCGGTCCTTACTCGCCCTTGGCCTTGGCGATGATGTCGTCCGCCACGTTCCGCGGAACCTCGGCGTACGAGTCGAACTGCATCGAGTAGCTTGCGCGACCAGAGGTCTTGCTGCGCAGGTCACCGACGTAGCCGAACATCTCGGAGAGGGGCACCAGCGCCGAAACGACGCGGGCACCGTAACGCTCGTCCATGGACCGGATCTGGCCACGGCGAGAGTTGATGTCGCCGATCACATCGCCCATGTAGTCCTCGGGCGTGGTGACCTCGACGGCCATCATCGGCTCCAGCAGAGTCGGAGAGGCCTTGCGGGCGCCCTCCTTGAATGCCATCGAGCCGGCGATCTTGAACGCGAGCTCGGAGGAGTCGACGTCGTGCGAGGCACCGTCGAGCAGCGTCACGCGGACACCCTGGAGCGGGTAGCCGGCGAGCACGCCGAACTCCATGGCCTCCTGGCAACCGGCGTCGACCGAAGGGATGTACTCCTTCGGCACGCGGCCACCGGTGACCTTGTTGACGAACTCGTAGCCCTCGCCGGACTCGATCGGCTCGATCGCGATCTGGATCTTCGCGAACTGGCCGGAGCCACCGGTCTGCTTCTTGTGCGTGAAGTCGATGCGCTCGACGGCCTTGCGGATCGTCTCGCGGTACGCGACCTGCGGCTTGCCGACGTTGGCCTCGACCTTGAACTCACGCTTCATACGGTCGACCAGCACCTCGAGGTGCAGCTCGCCCATACCCGCGATGATGGTCTGGCCGGTCTCCTCGTCCGTGTTGACCTGGAAGGACGGGTCCTCCTCGGCCAGGCGCTGGATGGCGGTACCGAGCCGCTCCTGGTCGCCCTTGGACTTCGGCTCGATCGCGACGCGGATGACCGGGGCCGGGAAGTCCATGGACTCCAGGATGACCGGGTGCTTCTCGTCGGACAGGGTCTCACCGGTGGTGGTCTGCTTGAGACCCATGACGGCGACGATGTCGCCGGCGCCCACCGACTCGATCTCCTCACGCTTGTTCGCGTGCATGCGGTAGATCTTGCCGATGCGCTCCTTGCGGCCCTTCACCGCGTTGAGGACGGCGGTGCCGGCCTCAAGGCGCCCGGAGTAGATCCGGACGAAGGTGAGCTTGCCCAGGTGCGGGTCGGACATGATCTTGAACGCCAGAGCCGCGAGCGGCTCGTCGTCCGACGCCTTGCGGGAGATCTTGACCGTGTCGTCGCCGGGCTTGGTGCCCTCGATGGACTCGATGTCCAGCGGCGACGGCAGGTAGTTGACGACCGCGTCGAGCAGGGGCTGAACGCCCTTGTTCTTGAAGGCGGTGCCGCAGAAGATCGGCGTGAAGTCCGAGTTCAGCGTGCCCTTGCGGATCGCGGCGATCAGGAGCTCCTCGGGGACGGCCTCGCCCTCCATGGCGAGCTCCATCACCTCGTCGCTGACGGTCGACACGGTGTCCAGCAGCTGCTCGCGGTACTCCTCGGCCTGGTCCACCAGGTCGGCCGGGATGTCGACGATGTCGTACATCTCGCCCTTGGCGGCCTCGGCCGTCCAGACCAGCGCCTTCATGCGGACCAGGTCGACAACGCCCTGGAAGTCCGCCTCGGCACCGATCGGGAGCTGCATCACCAGCGGGGTGGCGCCGAGGCGCTCCACGATGGTGTCGACGCAGAAGAAGAAGTTCGCGCCCGTGCGGTCCAGCTTGTTGATGAAGCAGATGCGCGGGACGCCGTAGCGGTCAGCCTGCCGCCACACGGTCTCGGACTGGGGCTCCACGCCGGCGACACCGTCGAACACCGTGACGGCACCGTCGAGGACGCGCAGCGAACGCTCCACCTCGACGGTGAAGTCGACGTGACCCGGGGTGTCGATGATGTTGATGGTGTTGTCGACGCCGTCGAGCGTCCAGTGACAGGTCGTCGCGGCCGACGTGATCGTGATGCCGCGCTCCTGCTCCTGCTCCATCCAGTCCATGGTGGCAGCGCCATCGTGGACCTCACCGATCTTGTACGAGACACCGGTGTAGAACAGGATCCGCTCGGTGGTGGTGGTCTTGCCCGCGTCGATGTGCGCCATGATCCCGATGTTGCGGACCCTGGCGAGGTCAAGGGAGGTTGCAGCCATGGTGGCTCGTTCTCTCTCTGTCTAGTGACGGGGTTCGGACTACCAGCGGTAGTGCGCGAAGGCCTTGTTGGACTCGGCCATCTTGTGGGTGTCCTCGCGACGCTTCACGGAAGCGCCCAGGCCGTTGCTGGCGTCGAGGATCTCGTTCATCAGGCGCTCGGTCATGGTCTTCTCGCGACGGGCGCGGGAGTAACCGACCATCCAGCGCAGCGCCAGGGTGCTGGCGCGGCCCGGACGGACCTCAACCGGAACCTGGTAGGTCGCGCCACCGACACGGCGGGACTTGACCTCAAGAGCCGGCTTGACGTTCTCCAGCGCGCGCTTCAGCGCCACGACGGGGTCGGAGCCGGTCTTCTCGCGGACGCCCTCAAGGGCGCCGTAGACGATCCGCTCGGCGGTGGAGCGCTTGCCGTGCAGCAGGATCTTGTTGACCAGCTGGGTGACGACCGGGGAGCCGTAAACCGGGTCGATGATGACCGGGCGCTTCGGGGCGGGGCCCTTACGAGGCATTCTTACTTCTCCTTCTTGGCGCCGTAGCGGCTGCGAGCCTGCTTGCGGTTCTTGACACCCTGGGTGTCGAGCGAACCGCGGATGATCTTGTAGCGGACACCAGGAAGGTCCTTCACACGACCACCGCGCACCAGCACGATGGAGTGCTCCTGCAGGTTGTGGCCCTCGCCCGGGATGTAAGCGGTGACCTCGATCCCGCTGGTGAGGCGCACACGGGCGACCTTACGAAGCGCCGAGTTCGGCTTCTTCGGGGTGGTCGTGTACACACGCGTGCAGACGCCGCGACGCTGGGGCGAGCCCTTCAGCGCGGGAGTCTTGTTCTTCTCGACCTTGTCCTGCCGGCCCTTTCGGACCAGCTGCTGGATCGTAGGCACCGTTTCTCCGTTTTCTGTGTGCCAAGGCTTGGTAAAACTAACCTGCGGTGTCTCCATCGCACACGACCCCGTGGTCGACCCACGCGGTCGGGTGTGTTGGGCTTATTCCGACACGGAATCCCATGAGCTGATGTACAGCGACGGCGCTCAACGCGCGGAGCACTGGGAGGCGCTCCGGCTCGGCGCGGCGGCCGGTGTGCATGCACGCACAAGGACCCGGGGACACCCCAGGCACAAGGTCAGAGCGTACCTAGCGCATCGGGCTCGGTCAAAACAAATGCAACGCCGCAGGTCGCGGCGGTGGCCGGGCGGCGCCGGGGTGTCGCGGGCACGACTTCCCGGTGACGAACCGCTCTTCTGCCGCTCTACCACACCCCGGCGGGCGCCGCCACCGGGGCGGGCGCCGGCCGGGGGGCCGGGCGGGCGAGGGCGATCGGCCGGTCAGGCACTCAGGCGCTCAGGCGCTCAGGCGCTCAGGCGCTCAGGCGATCAGGCGATCAGGCGCTCAGGCGATCAGGCGATCAGGGCCAGCATCAGCAGGGTGTAGACGGCGCTGGCCAGGTAGCCGAAGACCAGGCCGACCGTGGCCATGGTGTCGCCCTCCTCGTTGCGCTCCCGGATCTGGGCCTTGGCGATGTGCCCGGTGATCACGGCCGGCAGCCCGAGCCCCATCAGGCCGAGCACCATCGACGCCACGGCCGTGCTGTTGGTCGGGCGGGTCGGCACCGGCGGGGGCGGCAGCAGGAAGGTCTGCGGCACCGGCTGGCCGACCGCCGTCATCGGCGGCATCGGCGTCACCATCGGGCCGGAGGGCAGATCGGCCACCAGCCGGGCCAGCTCGCCGTACGTCTGCGCGGCGCTCGCCGCGTCGAAGCGCTGGCCGTACTCGTCGGCGGAGAGCCGGCCCTCGGCGTACGCGGCCTTCAGCACGTCGACGGTGCGGTCCCGGTCGGTGTGGGCCGCCCGCATCGCCGACTGCGGCATCGGCGCCGGCTGCGCGTAGGACTGGGCGTACGGCTGCGGTTGCGCGTACGGCTTGGCCGGTACCTGGGGCGGCCGTCCTCCGTACCCGGGGCCCTGCTCGCCCCACGGTTGAACGGCCATCCGCCACCTCCGACACCCCGGCGCGCCGTGCGCGCTCACTGGCCTTCATAGTGCAGGACGAACAGGGGGCCTGAGTAGTTGCCACTTTCCGCGACCTGCCTCGGCGGCCCCCGAGGGGCGCCTCACACTCACCCGTTCGGCCCAGCCCAGCCCAAGATCATCGATCCGGACGACAGCCCGCCCCGGGCGATGGCAGGCTGGCCTGGACATTCACCCGTTTCCCAGCAGAGAAGGCCGCCATGCAGGCGTCAGCACCGCCGTCCCCGGTCCCCGCGTCCCCGGTCCCCGCCGCCGTCAGCATCCAGGGGCTGTGGAAGCACTTCGGCAGCCAGGCGGCGGTCGCCGGACTGAGCCTGGAGCTGCCGGCCGGCGCGTTCATCGGGCTGGTCGGCCCGAACGGCGCCGGCAAGACCACCACGCTCTCCATGGTCACCGGCCTGCTCCGGCCCGACCAGGGCACCGTCCTGGTGCACGGCGCCGACGTCTGGGCCGACCCGGTCACCGCCAAGGCCCGGATCGGCATCCTGCCCGAGGGCCTGCGGATGTTCGAACGGCTCAGCGGCCGCGAACTGCTGCAGTACAACGGCCGGCTGCGCGGCCTGCCCGGGGCCGAGGTGGACCGCCGCGCCGAGGAGCTGCTGGCCGTCCTGGACCTCGCCGGTGACGCCGACAAGCTGGTCGCCGACTTCTCCACCGGGATGCGCAAGAAGATCGGCCTGGCCGCCGCGCTGCTGCACAACCCCGACGTGCTCTTCCTGGACGAGCCCTTCGAGGGCGTCGACCCGGTCTCCGCCCAGACCATCCGCGGCGTGCTCAAGCGCTACGCCGCGGCCGGCTCCACCGTCATCTTCTCCAGCCATGTCATGGAACTCGTCGAGCAGCTCTGCGACTGGGTCGCCGTGGTCAACGCCGGCCGGGTGATCGCCCAGGGCCCGCTGGACATCGTACGCGGCGACCGCAGCCTGCACGAGGCCTTCCTGGACCTGATCGGCGTCCGCGAGGACGACGGCCAGGCCCTCGGCTGGCTCGGGGGCGAGCGGTGAGCTCCACCCGCGCCGACACCGGGGTCCGCACCGCCCGCGCGACCGTGCCCGACGGGCGCGTGGTCGTCCGCACCCTGGTGTCGCTCAAGCTGCGACTGCTCCGCAACGGCCTGCGGCGCAGCCGCGGACGCGCCGTGCTCTACGTCGTCGGCACGGTGGCCGGCCTGCTGTTCGCCTCGCTGATCGCGTTCCTGCTGGCCCTGCTGAACGGGCACGCCGGCGCCGGCGACGCGGGCGTGATGCTGGTCGGCGCCCTCACCATCAGCTGGGCCGCGCTGCCGCTGTTCCTCTTCGCCAGCGACGAGAGCGCCGACCCGACCCGGCTCACCATGCTGCCGCTGCGCCCCGGCCCGCTGCTGCGCGGCTCGGCGCTGGCCGCGCTGCTCGGGCCCGGCCCGCTGGTCGCCCTGGTGCTGGTCACCGGCGCGGCGCTGTCCGGCGCGGACGGCGCCGCCTCGGCGGCGGCCGCGGTGGTCGGCGTCCCGCTGACGGTGCTCACCCTGGTGACGCTCTCCCGCGCGGTCGCGGCGGGCAACGCCCGGCTGCTCTCCAGCCGGCGCGGCAAGGACTTCGCGATCTTCGGCGGTCTGCTCTTCGCGCTGCTGATCCAGGTCGCCAACGTCGGTTCGCAGAGCGTCTTCGGCAAGCCGGGGAAGGACGGCCTCGACCTCAGCCCGCTGGCACCGATCGCCTCGGTGCTGCGCTGGGTGCCGCCGGTCGGCGCGGCGGACGCCGGACGCACCGCCGGTGAGGGGCGGTACGGGCTGGCGCTGCTCCAGCTGGCCTCCACGGCCGTCGTGCTGGCCCTGCTGCTGCGCTGGTGGCGGGCCAGCCTCCAGCAACTGATGGTCACCGCCGACGCCTCCACCCTGGAGGTGGCGCGCGGCGTGCAGGCCTCGCGCGGCTGGGGCTTCCTGCCCGCCGGCCGGACCGGCGCGGTGATGCAGCGCCACCTGCGCTACGCCTGGCGGGAGCCGCGCGCCAAGGCCGCCGTCTTCACCAGCATCGGGATGACGGTGGTGATCTGCGTGCTCTCGGTGGTCCAGGGCTGGTCGACCGTCTACCTGGTGGCCGCCACCGGGATGTTCCTCGGTCTGCAGATGCTCAACCTGTTCGGCATGGACGGCTCGGCGTTCTGGATGGTCGCCGCGACCCTGCTGACCCCCGCCGACGCCCGCGAGGAGCTGCGCGGGCGGGCGTTCGCGATCCTCTCCTACGCGGTGCCGGTCACCCTGGTGCTGGCGCTGCTGCTGGCCGCCGTCACCGGTGACTGGGCCGGTCTGGCGCCGGCGTTCGGCCTGGCGCTCGGCCTGCTCGGCTGCGGCATCGCGATCGGCGCGGTGCTCAGCGTGCTGGCCCCGTACACCATGCCGTCCGACAACAACCCGATGCGCAACGCCGCCCCCGGCCAGGGCGGGCTGGTGATGCTCAACAGCTTCGGCTCGATGTTCGGCGCCGCGCTGCTCAGCCTGCCGGTCTCCGGCTACCTCGGCTGGGCACTGCTCTCCGACGGCCCGGCCTGGCCGGTGCTGGCGCTCGGCCCGCTGTACGGCGCGCTGGTCGCCTTCCTCGGCATCCGGCTGGCCGCCGGCCGCCTGCTGGAGCGTGCCCCGGAGATCCTGGCCAAGGCCGTCGAACGCTGACGGCCAGCCCGTCGGGCACCCCCGTGAGCGCCCGGTCCCCGTCCTCGGGGCCGGGCGCTCCGGCATCATGGGCGGAGGCCGCCCCGACCGCGGGACGGGCACGACGAGAGCAGGCGACACCGTGGGCAAGCGCAGGCAGCAGGGCGGGACCGGGGCGGACGGGAGCGCCGGACCGCTACTGGAGCAGGCGGTGCGAGCGGTGCTGACCGCACCGGACGAGGGGCTGGACCTCGCCCTGGACACCGGCGCCTCGCTGCTGGCCGCCTCCCCCGCCCAGTGGCCGGCGGTGAGCCGGGCACTGCTCGGGTACGCGGACACGGCGGTCGGGCGCTGCTGGTCGGCGGGCTGGCGGCCGGCCGACCTGGCCCGGGTGGTGCGGCGGGAGCTGAAGCCGGTGCACCTGGCCCTCGCGGTGGACCTCATCGCCGCCGAGAACCGCCGCCACCCGGCGGCCACCACCGACCGGCGCTGGCAGGAGCAGCTGCGCGAGCTGGAGACCGCGGTGTGGTGGCCGGGCGACGAGGCGTACCTGGGTGCCTTCGCCGACCGCCACCGGCTGGACCGGTTCGCGCTGGCCACCCACGTGCTGGAGCTGTTGCGCAGCTGGGGCCGGCTGCCCCCGATCGCCCCGGTCGGCCCGGCTCCCGGGCCGGGCGGGCAGGCCCCCCGGACGGAGCGGCGGGCCGCGGGCCCGGTGCCGGGCGAGCCGCGGATGCTGTCCCGGATCCGGGCGCTGCTGGCGAAGGCCGAGTCGACCGAGTACCCGGAGGAGGCCGAGGCGCTGACCGCCAAGGCCCAGCAGCTGATGGCCCAGCACAGCATCGACGACGCGCTGCTGGCGGTCGGCGGCGAGGACCGCGACGCCCCGGCGGCGCTGCGGATCGGCGTGGACAACCCCTACGAGGTCCCGAAGACGATGCTGCTGGACGCGGTGGCGGCGGCGAACCGGTGCCGGGTGGTCTGGGCGAAGGAGTTCGGCTTCTGCACCATCATCGGCTTCGACGGCGACCTGGACGGCGTCGAGCTGCTCTACACCTCGCTGCTGGTGCAGGCGACGCACGCGATGAACAAGGCCGGTTCGCGCCAGCACCTGGACGGCGCCTCCCGCACCAAGGCGTTCCGGCACTCCTTCCTGGTCGCGTACGCGGCGCGGATCCGTGAGCGGCTGACCGCCGCGACCGAGCAGGCCACCAGCGACGCGGCGGCCGGCCGGCACCTGCGCGAGGACGGCACCGAGGAGCAGCTGGTGCCGGACGAGCGGCTGCTGCCGGCGCTGGCGGCCCGGACCGAGGCGGTCGACCAGCAGGTCGGGCGGATGTTCCCGAAGCTGGTCTCGCAGCGGGTCCGGGTGAGCGACGGCGAGGGCTGGGTGGCGGGCCGGGCGGCGGCCGACCGGGCCGCCCTGCACGGCCGGGCCGGGGAGATCCGGCGGTAGCGGTCGGGCCTGATAGAACGGACGTCGGCAGGGCCGGTCCGGCCGGTCCGGCCTCGGCCCGACCGGCCGGGCGGGCCCCGGGAGCAAGGGGGAGCGACGGTGGCGGTGACGGAGTCGGGGTATGCCGACCGGGTACGCGGGGCGCTGCTCGGCGGGGGCGTCGGCGACGCCCTGGGCTGGCCGGTGGAGTTCCAGCAGCTGCAGCAGATCCGGGAGCAGTACGGCCGGGCCGGGGTGACCGGGCTGCCCGGTGGCGGCCGGATCGCCGAGGTCACCGACGACACCCAGATGACGCTGTTCACCGCCGAGGGGCTGATCCGCGGCTTCGTCCGGGGCTGGTCGGGCGGCGGCGGATCGGTGCCGGAGGCCGTCCACGGCGCCTACCGGCGCTGGCTGCTGACGCAGCAGCAGGGCGCTCCGGACCAGGGCCCGCTCCCCCGCCCGTACGACGGCTGGCTGCTGCGGCAGCCGTTCCTGTACGCGCGGCGGGCGCCGGGCAACGCCTGTCTGAGCGGGGTGTCGTACCACCCGGAGTTCCGGGCACCGGCGCCGTTCGGGCAGCCGGGGCCGATCAACGCGCACTCCAAGGGGTGCGGCACGGTGATGCGCTCGGCGCCGTTCGGGCTGGCCCGGCTGGGCGTCGAGCAGTCCTTCGGGCTGGCCGCGCAGTGCGCGCAGCTCACCCACGGGCACCCGACCGGCTACCTGGCGGCGGGCGCGTTCGCGTCGCTGGTCGAGCGGCTGGTGGACGGGGTCGAGCCGTGGACGGCGGTCGGGCAGGTCGTCGAGCAGACCCGGGACTGGCCGGGCTCCAAGGAGACCGTCCTGGCGCTGCACCGGGCGGTGCGGGTGGCCGAGGAGGCCGAGCCCTCGGCGGAGGCGGTGGAGCGGGTCGGGCTCGGCTGGATCGCCGAGGAGTGCCTGGCGATCGCGGTGTACTGCCTGCTGGCCGCCGCGTCCGGGCCGGACCCGGCCCGGACCGCGCTGCTGCTGTCGGTGAACCACTCCGGGGACAGCGACTCCACCGGCGCGGTCTGCGGCAACCTGGTGGGCGCGGCGTACGGCGCGGCGGCCCTGCCGACGGCCTGGACCGAGGCGGTCGAGGGCACGGAGACGCTGCTGCGGGTGGCGGACGACCTGCTGGTGCTGTTCGGCAGCCGCGAGCCGACCCACCCTGCCCTGGACGGGCGCTACCCGGCCTGGTGACCGGGCGGGCCGCCGGGGCGGGCCGCCGCACGGCCCCGGCGGCGCCGGTCACCCGGCCTGCGGGTCGGTGACCTGGCCGAGGAAGAGCGGGCGGCCGGTCGTGGTGTCCCTGATCAGGAACAGGAACGGCCGGTCGATGTGCAGTTCCTCGGCCCTCTTGGGGACCGCCCCGGCCGCCGCCTCGATCCCGGCGCCGCTTCCGGCGGCGGCCACCGTGCCGTCCTCGTCCACCTGCACGGTGGCCTTCTGCACCACCGTGCCGACCTTCAGCCGCTCGTCCGTCCCCGGTCCGGGAATGCCGCCGAGGTCCGCGGCGTCGAAGGCCGCGGCGACCCCGAGCGCCCGCAGGGTCGGCGTCAGCTCGTTGGCGGTCTCGAAGTGGAAGCGCGGCAGGGTGAGGTCGACCGAGCGCTCGGTGAGCGAGTCGAGGATCATCGTGAGCTGGGCCTGGTCCAGGCCCTTGCGGAAGGCCTCGAACCCGCCCTGGGCGGGCACCAGCAGGTCCATCGCCATCCCGCCGTCCGCGTAGGGCAGTTCGACGGCCTGCCAGGGCTGGCCGAGGATCCCGCCGGAGCCGTCGGCGTAGCGCAGGGTGCCGGTCCGGGCCATCGTGGCGACGGACGGGGTCGAGCCGTCCGGCCGGTGGAACGGCCGGTCGGAGGTCTGCGAGGCCTTAAACGGGGCGGCCCACCTCGCCTTCAGGTAGAGCGCGTCGGTGAGCGCCAGGCGGGTGTCCTGGTTGATCGTCCGCTCGGCGAAGAGGTCCTTGATCCGGCCCTCGGTCGCCTTCTCCACCGTCGCGTTGACGGTCCTGCGGGCGCTCTCCGGGTCCTTGCGGAAGTCGGCGGTGTGCACGCCGGTGCCGAAGGCGGCGGCGAGGGTGGCCAGGTAGCCCTGGTCGAGCGGGAAGCCCTGCTGGACCCAGAGGTCGTCCGCCTGGCGCAGGGTCAGGCCGTCGGTGGGCGGGCCGGTCCGGTTCAGGGCGCCGGTGGCGAGGGCGTACTGCTCCGGGGTGAGCCCGGTGTGCAGGGCCTTGGCGAGCTCGTCGGCGGTGGCGCCGCGGGCACCGGGCAGCACCATGGCGAGCACGGTGGCCAGGCCGGACGGCGAGAGCACGAGGTTGCGGCCGGTCCCGTCGGGCGTGGCGGTGAGGGTGTGCAGCAGGTCCAGGCCGAAGGCGTTGGTGGCGGCGGCGGTCGCCGCGACCTGAGCCGGGTCGGTCGGCGGGGCGGAGGTGGGTGCGGGGGCCCGGACGACCTGGTTTGCGACGCCGGTGCTGCCGCAGCCGGTGAGCAGCGGTGCGGCGAGCGCGGCGACGAGGACCGGGGCGAGGAGCGGGGCCGCCGGGCGGCGGCGGGTGCGACTGCGGGTGCTGCGCGTGCGACTCGTCATGGCGGTTCGACGCGGCGCCCGCCGGACCGGTTCCCCCGCCCGACCGGCTCCCTCGCCCTCAGGCGGCCCGGCGCACGGCGGCCACCGGGTCGTCGGGCAGCAGCCAGTCGGGGTCGTGGGCGGCGATCAGCTCGATCGTGCGGAATTCGGTCATCCGCCCCAGGGCGTCGCCGAGCGCCAGGCCCAGCAGTGTTCCGGTCGCCTTGTCCACGGCTCCCCCTCAGATCTCGACCAGCAGTTCCTCCAGCCCCCGGATCACGTAGCCCGGGCGCCACCGCGGCTCGCGGACCAGCCGCAGGCCGGGCGCCCGGCGCAGCAGTGCGCCGTAGGACTCGGTGAGCTCCAGTCTGGCGAGCGGGGCGCCGAGACAGAAGTGGATTCCGGCGCCGAAGGTGACGTGCGGGTTGTCGGCACGGCCGAGGTCGAGCCGGTCCGGGTCGGCGAACCGGGCCGGGTCCCGGTTGGCGGAGCCGAAGAGCAGCGCGACCTCGGAGCCGCGCGGGACGGTGACGCCGCGGACCTCGATGTCCTCCAGCACCCAGCGTTCGAACATCTGGAGCGGCGTGTCCCAGCGCATCAGTTCCTCGACCGCGGTGGGGAGCAGCTCGTCCACCGACCCGCGCAGCCGGGCGAGTTCACCGGGGTTGCGGAACAGCGCCCACCAGCCGTTGCCGGTGGTGTTGACGGTCGCCTCGTGGCCGGCGTTCAGCAGCAGCACGCAGGTGGAGACCATCTCCTGCTCGCTGAGCGCGTCGGCGCCCTCCTGGGCCTGGATCAGCGCGCTGATCAGGTCGCCGCCGGGCTCGGTCCGGCGCTCGCGGATCAGGGCGCGCAGGTAGTCCGAGAACTCGGTGCTCGCGGTGACGGCCCGGCGGGCGGCCTCCTCGGTCGGGTTGAGCTCGAACATGCCGGTGATGTCGGCCGACCACGGCCGCAGCAGGTGCCGGTCGCCCTCCGGTACGCCCAGCATCTCGGCGATCACCGCGACCGGCAGCGGCTCGGCGACGGCGGCGACCAGGTCGCCGCCGCCGGCCGCGAGCAGCCCGTCCACGAGCTCCGCGGCGAGCCGCCGGACGGTCGGGCGCAGCCCCTCGACCATGCGCGGGGTGAAGGCCTTGGAGACCAGCCGCCGGATCCGGGTGTGGTCCGGCGCCTCCAGGTCGAGCAGCCCGTGGTCGTTGAGGGTGTGGAACGGCTCGTGCGCCGGGTCGGGCGCGGGCCGGCCGAACTCCTCGTGGGTGAAGCGGTGGGTGTACGTCCGCCCCAGCCGCCGGTCCCGCAGCAGCGCGCTGACGTCCTCGTGGCGGGACACCAGCCACTGTCCGGTCGGCTCGTAGTACGTCACCGGGGCGTGCTCGCGCAGCTCGGTGTACGCGTCGTAGGGGTGGGCCACGAACGCCGCCGACCAGGGGTCGAACTTCGCCGTCGTCGTCATCGGTCGATCACTCCTGGCCGTGAGGGGGAGCCGGGGTGATCATCGTACGCAGGTGGCCGATCCGGTCCGCTAGGCCTGCTCGGCCACCAGCCGGCGGACCAGGGCCGGGAGCGCGGTGGAGATCGGCTCCCGGATCACCTCGTCCGCCGCCTCGTCGAACGGCGTGGGCTCGCCGTTGACGACGACCAGCCGGGCACCGGACTCCAGCGCGATCTGCGGGAGGGCGGCCACCGGGTACACCTGGAGGCTGGTCCCGACGGCGACGAACAGGTCGCAGGCCCGGGCCACGGCGTCGGCCCGCTGGAGCACCACCGGGTCCAGCGCCTCGCCGAACATCACCGTGCGGGGCTTGAGCACCCCGCCGCACGCCCGGCAGGCCGGGTCCGGCTCACCGGCGGCGACGCGTTCCAGCGCCTCGGCCGTCGGGCCGACGACGTGGCAGCGCACGCACTCCACCTCCCGCGCGGTGCCGTGCAGTTCGAGCACCTTGCGGGCGGGCAGCCCGGCCCGCTGGTGCAGGCCGTCCACGTTCTGGGTGAGCACCCGCACCGGCAGACCGCTGCGCTCCAGCTCGACCAGCGCGAGGTGGCCGGCGTTCGGCTCGGCGGCCAGTGCGCCGGTGTCCCGGCGCAGCAGCCAGGCCCGGCGGCGGACGTCCGGATCGGCCAGGTAGGGGCCGATGGTGACGAGTTCCTGGGCCCGCGGATCGCGCTGCCAGAGGCCGTTCGGGCCCCGGTAATCGGGGATGCCGGAGTCGGTGGAGACGCCGGCGCCGGTGAGAACGGCGATCAGCGGGCGCTTGGCGGTCATGCCCGGGACGTTACGGGCCCGCCGCCACGCGCCGCCACCGGAATTCCCCGGGCACGACGGGCCGGCCGCCCCACCCCCGTGCGAACGGCCCGCCCGCTCAGGCCGCGACCGGGCGGCGCACCCCGCCGAACCCCGCCAGCGGTGCCAGCGCCGCCAGGTAGAGCGCGGCGGCCGGCGGGATCAGCGCCAGGTCGGCGGCCGTCATCGCCGTCCCGACCAGCACCAGCACCGGGCTCCACCACCGCAGCGCCCGGGTCGCCCCGGCCGAGGCGGCGACCAGCAGCGCCAGCAGGCCGACGTAGAACAGCAGCGGACCGACCGAGTAGAAGGCCGGCAGCACGCCCGGCCGGCTCTGGATGCCGTCGAACAGCCGGTGCTGGTCGGCCTTGTCCACGGCGACCGCCCCCACGTACAGGTCGATCCCGATCTGGACCACCGAGGCCGCCAGTCCCGCGAAGGCCACCGCCGTGGCCGCGTTCGCGGCGATCCGGCCGGCCGGACGGCGCGGTGCGAGCAGCCCGCGCAGCGCGGCGAGCAGCGGACCGAACAGCAGCAGCCCCGCCAGCATCAGGGCGTGGCCCACCGTCCAGCCGGGGCCGGGCTCCCGGGAGCCCTCCAGCAGCCGGACACCGCCGTACAGCGCCATCAGGACGGGGGCGCCGACGGCGGCGATCGGGGTGAGGCGGTCGAGCCTGGGGACGGTCATGGGTGTTCTCCGCTCCGCGAGTGCGTTTCCGACTCTCCGGATGCTGTCCGCCGGGCCCCTCGTCGCGGATCACCCGCACCGGCGATCCCGCCGGCTCCCCCGCGCGGGGGACTCCCCCCGGGCCGGGCCGCCGTCAGCCCTCCCCCGCGACGACCGCTCCCGCCTCGTACGCGAACACCACCGCGTGCACCCGGTCCCGCAGCCCCAGCTTGCTCAGCACATTGCTGACGTGCGTCTTCACGGTGTGCTCGCTGACCACCAGCTCGGCGGCGATCTCCGCGTTGGAGAGCCCCCGGGCCAGCAGCCGCAGCGTCTCCCGCTCCCGCAGGGTCAGCTGCTCCAGCAGCCGGGACGGCGCCCGGACGCCCTGCGCGGGCGGCCTGGCCCCGCCCGGCCGGCGGGCGGCGAACTCGCCGATCAGCCGGCGGGTCACCGACGGCGCCAGCAGCGCCTCGCCCGAGGCCACCATCCGCACGCCGTGCGCCAGGTCGTCCCGGCGGACGTCCTTGAGCAGGAACCCGCTCGCCCCGGCGTAGAGCGCGTCGAAGACGTAGTCGTCGATGTCGAAGGTGGTCAGCATGATCACCTTGGTCTCCGGGTGGTCCGCGCAGACCCGGCGGGCCGCCTCCAGGCCGTCCATCACCGGCATCCGGACGTCCAGCAGCAGGACGTCCGGGCCGTGCTCGCGCACCGCCTCGACCGCCTCGGCGCCGTCGCGCGCCTCCGCGACCACCTCGATGTCCGGCTGTGCGTCCAGGATCATCCCGAACCCGGCCCGCACCAGCTCCTGGTCGTCCGCGACGACCACCCGGATCGGCTTCACCGGCCCACCCTCTCCCTCGACGCACCCTCGCCCAGCGGCAGCCTGGCACTCACCAGGAAGCCGTTCCCCTCCGGTCCCGGCCCGGCCTCGGCCCGCCCGCCGCAGGCCGCGGCCCGCTCCCGGATGCCGACCAGCCCGCGCCCGCCGGACCAGTCCGCCGCACGGTCCGCCGGCCGGCGCACCCCGCGCCCGTTGTCGGACACCACGACCTCCAGCACCCCGCCCGAGCGGACCACCCGCACGGCCGCCCGGTCCGCCCCGGCGTGCTTGACCGTGTTGGTCAGCGCCTCCTGCACGATCCGGTAGGCGGCCGCCTCCACGTCCGCGGGCAGCGGGCCCGGCGAGCCTTCCGGGTCCAGCTCCAGCTCCACCCGCAGTCCCGCCCCGCGGACCCGCTCGACCAGGCCCGCGAGCTCGGCCAGCCGCGGCTGCGGCGCCAGCTCCGGAGCCGCGCCGTCCTCCTTCAGCACCCCGAGCACCCGCCGCAGCTGCACCATGGCGTCCCGGCCGGAGTCGGCGATGGTGTCGAAGGTCCTGATCGCCCGCTCCGGGTCCTTGTGCACCACCAGCGGGCCGGCCTCCGCCTGGATCACCATCAGCGACACGGCGTGCGCCAGGATGTCATGCATCTCCCGGGCGATCCGGCCGCGCTCCTGCGCCACCGCGCGCGCCGCGTCGCTGGCCGCCCGCCGGCCGGCCTCCCGGGCCCGCTCCGCCTCCACCTGCGCCAGCCGGCGCAGTTCGCGCACCAGCGAGCCGAAGACGAAGGCACCGACCGAGGTCAGCAGCGAGAACAGCATGCCGTTGAGCGAGTGGGTCCCCACCACGTTGGCCGCCACCACCACGGCCAGCACCGCCCAGCGGTGCCGGTCCGGCGCGCGCTCGGCCACCGTGTACACGGTGATCACCGCGTACAGCGGCAGCTGCGGCATCACCGGGTGCGCCACCACCGAGAGCACCGCCGACACCCCGCCGCTGACGGCCATCACGGCGAGCGGGGCCCGCCGCCGCCAGGGCAGCGGAAGCGCGGTGCCGAGCGCCAGCAGATAGACCCACCAGGGCCGGGTGACGTCGTCGTGGTACACCGCCCAGAACGAGACCCCGGCCGATCCGACGGCCAGCAGGGTGTCCAGCACGTAGGGGCTCACCCCGGCGAACCGCGCCCGCCAGGCCCGCCCCGGCGCGAACCGGTCCTCGTCCACGTACCCCCCGTACCCGGGGACCCCGCCCCCGCGGAGAAGATCATGCCCTACCGGCAGCACCGTGGGCACCGGCCCGTCAGGCACCGCCGACCGTCACGCCGCCGGTCTCGGCCCGCGCCGTGATGCTGCGCGCCGCCCCCGCCGCGCGGGGCACCTCCACCGAGACGTCGCCCGTCCCGGCGCTCGCGTCCACCGCGTACGCCTGCCCCGCCGGCACCCGGACCCGGACCCCGCCCGTCCGCGCCCGGGCCTCCACGGTGGTCGGGCTCCCCGCGAAGGAGGCCTCGATCCCGCCCGTCCCGGTGCTCAGCCGCACCACCGGCGAGGTCAGCCCGCTCGCCTCCACACCACCGGTGCCGGCCTTCACCTCCACCTCGGCGGCCAGCCCGGTCAGCCGCACCCCGCCGGTCTCCGTGCCGACCCGCACCCGGGTGCCGGCCGGCACGTCCACCTCGTACCCGACCCCGCAGTTGTCGCAGTCGTAGCGCAGCGTCAGGGTGCCGTCCCGGACCTCGTGGCTGCTCGTCGGCGCCGCGCCCCGGTAGTTCTGGTGCTCGGTGACCCGCACCGCCTCCCCGCCGCCGCGGATCGTGACCCCGCCGGTGCGCCCCTCGACCACCAGCTCCCGCACCGGCCCGTCCACCCCGTAGCCGACGTCCCGCCGCTGCTCGTCGCCCCGCAGACAGCCCGACACCCCGGCCAGCACCGCCCCGGTGACCGCCATCGCACCCAGTACCCGCTTCATCGCCGGCTCCCCTCCACGTCCGTCGTTCCGACGCCGCCCAGCCTCTCCCGCCGCCCCCGGCCGGCGCCTCGCCCTCCCGAGCGGTTCCCCCGGCTCCCCCGCGCGAGGGAGGCGGGCGACCCGGGAACGCCGAAGGGCCCGGAGGCTGAATGCCTCCGGGCCCTTCACTGTGTAGCGGGGACAGGATTTGAACCTGCGACCTCTGGGTTATGAGCCCAGCGAGCTACCGAGCTGCTCCACCCCGCGTCGGTAAACACGACTCTACGCGACTTCGTCCGGGGAACCTAATCGGTTTGATATTCGCCCCCGCCAACGGCCCCGCGGAGCCGGTGCGGAGCCCCCGCCGCGTCCTCTCCGACCCCGCCGGCCCCCGGGAAGGCCCCCGGAAGGCCCCGGGAAACGCCGCCGGGCGGCCACCCCCGTGAGGGGTGACCGCCCGGCGGTTCAGAGACCGTCGACTCAGCCGGTGTAGGGGCCGTAGTCGTAGTCGTCCAGCGGCACCGCCTGGCCGGAGCCGGCGCCGAAGGGCGACAGGTCGTAGTCGTCGTAGCCGACGGCCGAGTACATCGCGGCCTTGGCCTCCTCGGTCGGCTCGACCCGGATGTTGCGGTAGCGGGGCAGACCCGTACCGGCCGGGATGAGCTTACCGAGGATGACGTTCTCCTTGAGGCCCAGCAGCGGGTCCGACTTGGCGTGGATCGCCGCGTCGGTGAGGACCCGGGTCGTCTCCTGGAAGGAGGCGGCCGACAGCCAGGACTCGGTGGCCAGCGAGGCCTTGGTGATACCCATCAGCTGCGGACGGCCGGAGGCGGGGTGACCGCCCTCGGAGACCACACGACGGTTCTCGGTCTCGAAGCGGCCGCGCTCGACGAGCTCGCCCGGGAGCAGCTCGGCGTCGCCCGACTCGATGATCGTCACGCGGCGCAGCATCTGCCGGATGATGATCTCGATGTGCTTGTCGTGGATCGACACGCCCTGCGAGTTGTAGACCTTCTGGACCTCGGCGACCAGGTGGATCTGGACGGCACGCTGGCCCATGATCCGCAGCACGTCGTGCGGGTTGGTGGCACCCATGGTCAGCTTCTGGCCGACCTCGACCGCCTCGCCCTCGCTGACGAGCAGCTTCACACGCTTCGAGACCGGGTAGGCGATCTCGTCGGTGCCGTCGTCCGGCGTGACGACCAGCTTGCGGGTCTTCTCGGTGTCCTCGATGCGGACCCGGCCCTGCGCCTCCGAGATCGGGGCCACACCCTTGGGGGTACGGGCCTCGAAGAGCTCGACGACACGGGGCAGACCCTGCGTGATGTCGTCACCGGCCACACCACCGGTGTGGAAGGTACGCATGGTCAGCTGGGTACCGGGCTCACCGATGGACTGGGCGGCGATGATGCCGACCGCCTCACCGATGTCGACCAGCTTGCCGGTGGCCAGCGAGCGGCCGTAGCAGAAGGCACAGGTGCCGACGGCCGACTCACAGGTCAGGATCGAGCGGGTCTTGACCTCGCTGATGCCGTGGCGGATCAGCTCGTCGATCAGCACGTCACCGAGGTCGGTGTTGGCGGTGGCGAGGAGCTTGCCGTCCACCGTGATGTCCTCGGCCAGCATGCGGGCGTAGACGCTGGTCTCGACGTCGTCCGTCTTGCGCAGGACGCCGTTCTCGACCGTGCCGATCGCCAGCTTGAGGCCGCGCTCGGTGCCGCAGTCCTCCTCGCGGATGATGACGTCCTGGGAGACGTCGACCAGACGACGGGTGAGGTAGCCGGAGTCGGCGGTGCGCAGCGCGGTGTCGGCCAGACCCTTACGGGCACCGTGGGTCGAGATGAAGTACTCGAGAACGGTGAGGCCCTCACGGAACGACGCCTTGATGGGACGCGGGATCGTCTCGTTCTTGGCGTTGGACACCAGACCACGCATACCGGCGATCTGACGCATCTGCATCATGTTTCCACGAGCACCCGAGTCGACCATCATGAAGATGGGGTTCGTCTTCGGGAAGTTCGCGTTCATGGCCTCGGCGACCTCGTTGGTCGCCTGGGTCCAGATGCCGATGAGCTCCTGCTTGCGCTCGTCGTTGGTGATCAGGCCGCGCTCGTACTGACGCTGGACCTTCTCCGCCTTCGCCTCGTAGCCCTCGAGGATCTGGGGCTTGCTCGGCGGGACGACGACGTCGGAGATCGAGACCGTGACGCCCGAGCGGGTGGCCCAGTGGAAGCCGGCCGCCTTCAGGTTGTCCAGGGTCGCCGCGACGACGACCTTGGGGTAGCGCTCCGCCAGGTCGTTGACGATCGCGGAGAGCTGCTTCTTGCCCACCTCGTAGTCGACGAACGGGTAGTCCTCGGGCAGCAGCTCGTTGAAGAGCGCGCGGCCCAGGGTGGTCTTCAGGCGGAAGGACTCGCCCTCGAACCAGTTCGACTGACCGTCCTCGTCGACCGGCGGGGTCCAGCCACGGGGCGGGACGGTGCCGATCGGCAGGCGGATGTCGATGACGGCCTGGACGTCCAGCTCCTTGGCGTCGAAGGCCATGACGGCCTCGGCGGTCGAGGAGAAGGAGCGGCCGGCGCCCTTGACGTTGTCGCGGTCCGAGGTCAGGAAGAACAGACCCAGCACCATGTCCTGGGTCGGCATGGTGACGGGGCGACCGTCGGCCGGCTTCAGGATGTTGTTCGAGGACAGCATCAGGATGCGGGCCTCGGCCTGCGCCTCCGCGGAGAGCGGCAGGTGGACGGCCATCTGGTCACCGTCGAAGTCCGCGTTGAACGCGGTGCAGACGAGCGGGTGGATCTGGATGGCCTTGCCCTCGACCAGCTGGGGCTCGAAGGCCTGGATGCCGAGGCGGTGCAGGGTGGGCGCGCGGTTCAGCAGCACCGGGTGCTCGGCGATGACCTCTTCGAGGACGTCCCACACGACCGGACGGGCACGCTCGACCATGCGCTTGGCCGACTTGATGTTCTGCGCGTGGTTCAGGTCCACCAGGCGCTTCATCACGAACGGCTTGAAGAGCTCCAGCGCCATGGCCTTGGGCAGACCGCACTGGTGCAGCTTGAGCTGCGGGCCGACGACGATGACCGAACGGGCCGAGTAGTCGACTCGCTTGCCGAGCAGGTTCTGACGGAAACGACCCTGCTTGCCCTTCAGCATGTCGCTGAGGGACTTCAGCGGGCGGTTGCCGGGGCCCGTGACCGGGCGACCACGACGGCCGTTGTCGAACAGCGCGTCGACGGCCTCCTGGAGCATGCGCTTCTCGTTGTTCACGATGATCTCGGGGGCACCGAGGTCGAGAAGGCGCTTCAGGCGGTTGTTGCGGTTGATCACGCGGCGGTACAGGTCGTTCAGGTCGGAGGTCGCGAAGCGGCCACCGTCCAGCTGCACCATCGGACGCAGGTCCGGCGGGATGACCGGGACGCAGTCCAGCACCATGCCGTTGGGCTTGTTGGTGGTCTGCAGGAACGCGGAGACGACCTTGAGGCGCTTCAGCGCACGGGTCTTCTTCTGGCCCTTGCCGGTGCGGATGATCTCGCGCAGGCGCTCGGACTCCTCCGCCAGGTCGAAGGTCTCGAGGCGGTCCTTGAGGGCCGCCGCGCCCATCGAGCCGGAGAAGTAGGTGCCGAAGCGGTCGCGCAGCTCGCGGTAGAGCAGCTCGTCGCCCTCCAGGTCCTGGACCTTGAGGTTCTTGAAGCGGGCCCACACCTCGTCGAGGCGGTCGAGCTCGCGCTGCGCGCGGTCGCGCAGCTGCTTCATCTCGCGCTCGGCACCCTCGCGCACCTTGCGGCGCACGTCGGCCTTGGCGCCCTCGGCCTCCAGCTCGGCCAGGTCGGTCTCGGCCTTCTTGGCGCGGGCTTCGAGGTCGGAGTCGCGGCGGTTCTCGATCTGCTGGCGCTCGACCGAGACGTGCGCCTCCAGGGACGGGAGGTCGCGCTGGCGACGCTCGTCGTCCACCCAGGTGATCATGTAGGCGGCGAAGTAGATGACCTTCTCGAGGTCCTTCGGCGCCAGGTCGAGCAGGTAGCCCAGGCGGGACGGGACACCCTTGAAGTACCAGATGTGGGTGACCGGGGCGGCCAGCTCGATGTGGCCCATCCGCTCACGGCGCACCTTGGCGCGGGTCACCTCGACGCCGCAGCGCTCACAGATGATGCCCTTGAAGCGGACGCGCTTGTACTTACCGCAGTAGCACTCCCAGTCCCGGGTCGGACCGAAGATCTTCTCGCAGAAGAGTCCGTCCTTTTCGGGCTTCAGGGTGCGGTAGTTGATGGTCTCCGGCTTCTTGACCTCGCCGTGCGACCACTGGCGGATGTCGTCGGCGGTGGCCAGGCCGATGCGGAGCTCGTCGAAGAAGTTGACGTCAAGCACTGGTCGTCAAGCCCTCTTTCGTAAGTCGAGAGTCGTTCATGTGGTCTGAGGGGGGCCTGGGGGCGGGCCGGCTCCCAGTGGTGAAGAGCCGGCCCTGCCTCCGTCAGACCTCTTCGACGCTGCTCGGCTCGCGCCGGGACAGGTCGATGCCGAGCTCCTCGGCGGCGCGGAACACGTCCTCGTCGGAGTCCCGCATCTCGATGGACTGGCCGTCCGAGGACAGCACCTCCACGTTGAGGCAGAGCGACTGCATTTCCTTGATGAGCACCTTGAAGGACTCGGGAATGCCGGGCTCGGGGATGTTCTCGCCCTTGACGATGGCCTCGTAGACCTTCACGCGGCCGAGAACGTCGTCGGACTTGATGGTGAGGAGTTCCTGCAGCGCGTAGGCGGCGCCGTACGCCTCAAGGGCCCACACCTCCATCTCACCGAAGCGCTGACCACCGAACTGCGCCTTACCACCCAGCGGCTGCTGGGTGATCATCGAGTACGGGCCGGTCGAACGGGCGTGCAGCTTGTCGTCGACCAGGTGGTGCAGCTTGAGGATGTACATGTAGCCGACCGAGACCGGCATCGGGAACGGCTCGCCGGAGCGGCCGTCGAACAGCCGGGCCTTACCGGTGGAGTTCACCAGGCGCTCACCGTCACGGGTGAGGGTGGTGTTGTCCAGCAGGCCGGTGATCTCGTCCTCGCGGGCACCGTCGAAGACCGGGGTGGCGAGGTTGGTGCCGCCCTGGACGGTGTCGGCGCCGATCGCCTGGAGGCGCTGGGCCCACTCGTCGGCGAGGCCGGAGACGTCCCAGCCCTGCTTGGCGAGCCACCCGAGGTGGATCTCCAGGACCTGTCCCGGGTTCATTCGGGACGGGACACCCAGCGGGTTGAGGATGATGTCGACCGGGGTGCCGTCCTCCAGGAACGGCATGTCCTCGACCGGCAGGATCTTCGAGATGACGCCCTTGTTGCCGTGACGGCCGGCGAGCTTGTCACCGTTGGTGATCTTGCGCTTCTGGGCCACGTAGACGCGGACCAGCTGGTTGACGCCCGGGGGCAGCTCGTCGCCCTCTTCGCGGTCGAAGACGCGGACGCCGATGACCTTGCCGGACTCACCGTGCGGCACCTTCAGCGAGGTGTCGCGGACCTCACGGGCCTTCTCACCGAAGATCGCGCGGAGCAGGCGCTCCTCCGGGGTCAGCTCGGTCTCACCCTTGGGCGTGACCTTGCCGACCAGGATGTCACCGGTGACGACGTCGGCGCCGATCCGGATGATGCCGCGCTCGTCGAGGTCGGCGAGGACCTCCTCGGAGACGTTCGGGATGTCCCGGGTGATCTCCTCGGGGCCGAGCTTGGTGTCACGGGCGTCGACCTCGTGCTCCTCGATGTGGATCGAGGAGAGGACGTCGTCCTGCACGAGGCGCTGCGACAGGATGATCGCGTCCTCGTAGTTGTGACCCTCCCACGACATGAACGCCACGAGCAGGTTCTTGCCGAGGGCCATCTCGCCCTCGTCGGTGCACGGGCCGTCGGCCAGCACCTGGTTGACCTCGACCCGGGCGCCCTCGTCCACGAGCACCTTCTGGTTGAAGGCGGTGCCCTGGTTGGAGCGGGTGAACTTGGCGGCGCGGTACGTGGTGTACGTGCCGTCGTCGTTGGCCACGGTGACGTAGTCGGCCGAGACCTCCTGGACGACACCGGCCTTCTCGGCGGTGATGACGTCCGCGGCGTCGACGGCGCAGCGGTACTCCATGCCGGTGCCCACCAGCGGAGCCTCGCTCTTCAGCAGCGGCACCGCCTGGCGCATCATGTTCGAGCCCATGAGCGCGCGGTTGGCGTCGTCGTGCTCGAGGAACGGGATCATGGCGGTCGCGACCGACACCATCTGGCGCGGCGAGACGTCCATGTAGTCGATCTCGGTGCCCGGGATGTAGTCGATCTCGCCGCCACGGCGGCGGACCAGGACACGCGGCTCGGCGAAGGTCAGCTCCGCCGTCAGCGGGGCGTTGGCCTGCGCGATGACGTAGCGGTCCTCCTCGTCGGCCGTGAGGTAGTCGACCTGCTCGGTGACGACACCCTCGATGACCTTGCGGTACGGGGTCTCGATGAAGCCGAACGCGTTGACCCGGCCGTACGAGGCCAGCGACCCGATCAGACCGATGTTCGGGCCTTCCGGGGTCTCGATCGGACACATGCGCCCGTAGTGCGAGGGGTGCACGTCACGGACCTCGAAGCCGGCGCGCTCACGGGAGAGACCACCGGGGCCGAGGGCGGACAGACGGCGCTTGTGGGTCAGGCCCGACAGCGGGTTCGTCTGGTCCATGAACTGCGACAGCTGGCTGGTGCCGAAGAACTCCTTGATGGAGGCGACGACCGGCCGGATGTTGATCAGGGTCTGCGGCGTGATCGCCTCGACGTCCTGGGTGGTCATGCGCTCGCGCACGACGCGCTCCATACGGGCGAGACCCGTACGGACCTGGTTCTGGATGAGCTCGCCGACGTTGCGCAGACGACGGTTGCCGAAGTGGTCGATGTCGTCGACCTCGACCACGATGTCGCGGCCCTCGGTGTCGCGCCACTCGGTCTCGCCCGCGTGCAGCTTCACCAGGTACTTGATCGCACCGATGATGTCGGGCTCGGTGAGCACGCCGGAGTCCAGCGACTCGGCGTTGCCCAGCTTGCGGTTGACCTTGTAACGGCCGACCTTGGCGAGGTCGTAGCGCTTCGGGTTGAAGTAGAGGTTCTCCAGAAGCGTCTGCGCGGCCTCGCGGGTGGGCGGCTCGCCCGGGCGCAGCTTGCGGTAGATGTCGAGCAGCGCGTCGTCCTGGCCCTGGGTGTGGTCCTTCTCCAGGGTGGCGCGCATCGACTCGTACTCGCCGAACTCCTCGAGAATCATCTCGTTGGTCCAGCCGAGCGCCTTGAGCAGCACGGTGACGGACTGCTTGCGCTTGCGGTCGATGCGGACGCCGACCATGTCGCGCTTGTCGATCTCCATCTCCAGCCAGGCACCACGCGAGGGGATGACCTTGCAGGAGTAGATGTCCTTGTCGGACACCTTGTCCAGGGTGGAGTCGAAGTACACACCCGGGGAGCGGACGAGCTGCGAGACGACGACACGCTCGGTGCCGTTGATCACGAACGTGCCCTTGTGGGTCATGAGCGGGAAGTCGCCCATGAAGACCGTCTGAGACTTGATCTCACCGGTCTCGTTGTTGGTGAACTCGGCCGTGACGAAGAGCGGGGCCGCGAACGTGAAGTCGCGGTCCTTGCACTCGTCAATGGAGTTCTTCGGCGGCTCGAAACGGTGGTCGCGGAAGGTCAGCGACATCGACCCACTGAAGTCCTCGATCGGCGAGATCTCTTCGAAGATCTCCTCCAGACCGGACTTGGTGGGGACGTCCTGACCACTCTCCAGGGCCGCCTCGACCCGGGCCTTCCAGGCCGCGTTGCCGAGCAGCCAGTCAAAGCTCTCGGTCTGCAGGGCCAGGAGGTTCGGGACCTCGAGGGGCTCCTTGATCTTCGCGAACGAAACGCGGAGCGGGGCGGTGGATGCGGCGGAATTGTTCGAGGCGTTGCGCGGCGCGGCCAAGAGGGGGGTCCTTCCGAGGGCTCGGAGCTCACTGCGCGCGTACCGGCCGGGCCTGGAAAGGCTTGGTCCCACCTCCCTCGCCACTGGCCTCTGCCGGGTCGTGAAACCCGAGGTCAGAGCCGTTTTGCGGAGGCGGTGCCAGACCCCTTCAGGGCAACGCAAACTCCGGGCGACGAGTCACGGAGCAGCTAACAGGCAGCGCAAAGGGACAGTGTAGCCAAACGGCACACTGCTGTCCAGCTCTGATTCGGAAACCGAATCGGAGACTCCTCCCGGTAGCCGGCGAACGCGAACGCCCGCCGGGTACTGCACTGGCCCGGACACCGCCGGGCCGCCTCGACTCACGTGGAGTCACTTCCCTCCGGAGCCGCTGGTTATGCATCCACCAGCGAACCAACCGGGGCGGACTCGCGCCACGAGAATCGCGCGCCGCGCCCGGTTCGTCAAGGGCCCGCCTCCGGCACGGACCTCGACCCGTCCATCGCCCTGGACCCGCCCGGCGTTACAGAAGCCGTGGTGAGGGCCACTCTCGATGACAGCGATCACCCTACCCGCCCGCACCGACGGTGCCGAGTGCGCTCTCGGCCACTCCGGTGCCGCCGGGTAGCGGGGGCCGCCGCGGGGCCGCCGCGGAGCCCCTCCGGCCCGTCGGCGGCCCGCTCCGGACGCTTCTGCCCGGCCCCCGGCGCCGGCGCCCGCTCCGGACCCTCCCGGGGCCCGGGAACGCGAAAAAGGCCGGGCCGACCACCCGCGAGGGTGATCGGCCCGGCCCGTGGCATCCTCCGCCCTCAGTGAGGGCGTGCGGCTGCCTCCCGGCCCTCAGGGCCGGGGAGGAGTCACTTGACGGTGACCTTGGCGCCAGCGGCCTCGAGGGCAGCCTTGGCCTTCTCGGCAACGTCCTTGGCAACCTTCTCCAGGACCTTGGCACCAGCGGTGTCAACGAGGTCCTTGGCCTCCTTCAGGCCGAGGGAGGTCAGGGTGCGCACCTCCTTGATGACCTGGATCTTCTTGTCGCCGGCAC
Organism: Kitasatospora sp. NPDC005751; assembly: GCF_040630835.1. Classification (NCBI taxonomy): domain Bacteria; kingdom Bacillati; phylum Actinomycetota; class Actinomycetes; order Kitasatosporales; family Streptomycetaceae; genus Kitasatospora; species Kitasatospora sp. NPDC005751. Next base: position 108,405 of record NZ_JBEXYC010000003.1, on the reverse strand, counting down.
CGTCGAGGATGACGTCGAACTCGTCCTGCTCCTCAACAGCCTCGACCGGGGCAGCGCCACCGGCGGCGGCAACGGCGACCGGAGCGGCAGCGGTGACGTCGAACTTCTCCTCGAACGCCTTCACGAAGGCGGCGAGCTCGATGAGGGTGAGCTCCTCGAACTGCGCGAGCAGCTCGTCCTGGGTCAGCTTCGCCATGATTGGCGTCCTTCCACTAATTCGGCAGGTGGTGCCGTATGTACGGGTTGGCGGGCGTACGGGCCCGCAGCGAGGCGTGAGCCTGCGGAATTACTCCGCGGCCTCGTCCTCGGCGGCGGGAGCCGGCGTACCGGCACCGCCCTGCTCGACCTTGTCGCGCAGCGCGTCCACAGTGCGGACGAGCTTCGACGGCAGGGCCTGGAAGAGCGCGGCAGCCTGGGACTGCTTGCCCTTCAGCGCGCCGGCCAGCTTGGCGAGCAGCACCTCGCGGGACTCGAGGTCCGCGAGCTTCTTGATCTCATCGGCGGTCAGCGCCTTACCGTCAAGGACACCGCCCTTGATGATGAGAGCGGGGTTCTCCTTGGCGAAGTCACGCAGAGCCTTCGCCGACTCCACCGGGTCACCGGTGACGAAGGCGACAGCCGTCGGACCGGCGAACAGGTCGTCGAGCTCCGTGATCCCGGCCTCATTGGCCGCAATCTTGGTCAGCGTGTTCTTCACCACGGCGTACTGGGCGTTGTCACCCAGCGAGCGACGCAGGGTCTTAACCTGCTTCACCGTCAGACCGCGGTACTCGGTCAGCACGGCCGCGTTCGAGGCACGGAACTGCTCCGTGATCTCGGCGACGGCGGCAGCCTTGTCGGGCCTAGCCATAGGCTTACGCCTCCTTCCGTGATGTCGAAGTCAGGCCGACCGCGAAAGTCGACCATTCGAACCTCGGACCACCGGACGGAAGGAAAGCTCCTGCGGAAAAGCAGATGAGCCCCGGTGCGCAGGCGCACGGGGCTCAGTTCGACCTCGACGGGTCCACGTGCGAACACGCGGGTCCCGGAAGTCCAAGCTCCAAACAATCCTGCGCGGGCTGCCTGCGACGAATCGCAGATCCTTCGGTCCCCGCGCCCCTTGCGAGTGCACGGCGACAACCAGCGGTCTTTGGCTTCGGTAACACTAGCCGGACTCGGCCGTCCGGGGCAAATCGCCCACCCGGGGCCCTCAGCGGGCCAGCGGGGAGATGCTTCGGGTGCCCACGTCCACGGTGTCCGCCTCGGCCGGGGCCTGCACCGAGAGGGTGCCGGCGAAGTCGCTGTAGAGCACCGCGTCGTCCGCCCGGCCGCTCGCCCCGGTGCCCGTGCGCTGCAGCCGGACCAGCTGGTCCTTGTCGTTCAGCCACAGGTCCAGGGTCAGCGAGACCGAGCCGCCGGGGGCCAGCGCGGCCCGCAGGCCGTCCCGGCGGGCCTGGCCCAGCTGGACCTGGGCGGCCGCGTAGCGCTCGGCGTCGGTGGTGACCCGGAAGTGCTCGACCGCCGAGTCCTCGAACTTCTCCTCGCCGAGGTACTGCGCCTCGATCCCGTCGGCGGTCGCGGCGGCCAGCGCCTCGACCGGGTTCAGCAGGTCGATCAGCCCGGCGTAGGGGATCTCCCGGTGGCCGTCCGCGGTCGGCGCCACGGAGAACCGCTCCCAGTGCCGGCCGGCCTGCCGGGCCGCGGTGGCCGCGTCACCGCCCTGGTACGCGACGGTGTCCACGACGATCAGCTGCTCGGCCTCGGCCGAAGTGGAACGTCTGACCTGGAGCGCGGTCTTCGGCTGCCAGAACAGCGGGCCGGAGCCGGCGTCCGCCCCCAGCCGGTAGCTGACCTTGGCCCGGCGGGCGGTCTGCATGGTGAGCTGGGCGGAGAGCAGGACGCCGTGCGGCGACCGGTCGGTGGGCTTGGCCGGCCCGGTCGCGGCGACGGTGCTCGGCGACGGGGTGCCGGACGGCACCGGCGAGGCGCCCCCGCCGCTGCCGCACGCGGTGAGACCGCTCGCCAGGAGCACCGCGGCCGTGATGGCCGCCAGTCGCTGCCGCACCGCCATGCCCCCTCTCCTTCCGTCCGGTCACCACTGCGGCGGTCCCGCTGCGGGCCGCCCCGTCCCCGGCCGCCGTGGACCGGCCGTGCTGTTCCAGCCACCTTGCCACCAGGGACCGGACCGACCTGCGGCGACCCCCTCGGCCCGTCGGGCGGTGTCGCCGGGCCCGGTGGGGTCAGCTGCGGAAGACCTTGGCGAAGTCGGCCCCCTTGCCGACGTCGCCCGCGGCCGGTGCCTCGATCTTGGGCGCGGCGCCGAGGCCCGAGTAGGTGACGGTGACGGCCGAGGACTCGCCGCCCTTGTCGCCGTACTCCCGGAGCTGGACGAGCTCCTGCTTGTCGTTGATCCAGAAGTCCACGGTCAGTGTGCTGCCGCCGGTGTCGAGCGTCTGGCGGACGGCCGCGCGCTGGTCGCCGCCGAGCGCGCTCAGGCTGTCGGCCAGCTTGGCGACCTCCTCGACGGCGCGGTAGTGGGTGGTCTGGACCCCGCCGACCGCCTCCGCGCCGACCTTGGTGAGCTTGCCGCCCTGGGCCGCCGCCGACAACTGGAGGACCGGGTTCGTCAGTTGCGCGACGGTCAGGAACATCACCGACATCGAGCCGACGATCGGGTCCTTCGGCTCGATCCTGGCCCAGTGCTTCCCGCCCAGCACGGCCGTGGTCTGCAGGCCGCCGCCGAGGTAGACCTCGTCACCGATGATCCTCGCCCTGGTGCCCGACTCGGTCTTGGCCGCGACGTCGACGACGGTCCGCTGCTGCCATTCGGCGGTACCGGCCATCGGGCCGGCCTCCGCGGTCAGCGCGAGCGAGCCGTTGCCGGCCCGCTGCATCACCACGGCCGAGGCGGCCAGCGCCGCCCGCGGGTCGAGTCCCGCCGCGGCGCCGGCCACGGCGTCACCGGCCGCCTTGGTGCCGGTCGTACCGTCGCTGCCGCAGGCCGCCAGCCCGGCGGCCAGGACGGTCGCCGCGACCGTGACGCACGCATGGCGCAGAACGCGCATAAGGAGCCCCCCAAAGACCTGATCATCAGAAAATACCCAGCGGACTCTAATGGATCACCGGGCGCCTTCCCCACCGCGTGCGGTGGCGCCGCCTAGCCCGCGGGGGCCGGGCTCTCGGTGCCCGTCCCGAGCTCGGAGACGTCCGTCGTGGTGACCACGGTTCCGGCGCTGCCCACGGCGGTGGCGCGCAGCCGCAGCAGGCGGTCGCCGGGCGCGATCCAGACGTCGTACCCGATGGCGGTCACGCCGCGCTCCCGGTAGTAGCGGAGGACCACCGCGAGCCGCTCGGGGGTGAGGCCCTGGTCCGCGGCGAAGTACTCGGCCACCGGCGCGCTCCCCTGGTAGTGCGCCACGGTGGTGCCGGCGAGCTCCTCCCCGCCGAGCGAGGCGAGCCGGCCGGCCAGTGCCATGGTGTGCGCCGAGTCGCCCGGGTTGGATATCAGCCCGGTCATCCAGCCGCCCGCGTAGCCGCCCGCGCCCGGGACGGCTCGCGGGTCGAGCGACTCGGCCTCGGCCCGCTCGGCCCGCAGCGGCGCCGCCCCCTCGTACCCGAGGTCGACCGTGCCGTCCTGGCTGCGCAGCCGGCCGGTGCCCCGCTCGTCGGTGACGGTCAGCTCGGCCGCGTCCCGGGGGCCCCAGACCACGGTGCCGGCGGCGGTGCGCCGCCCGGCCGGGCCCTCCTCGACCGTCCGCACCCGCGCGCCGCCGGTGTCGTCCAGTGTCTGGGTGGCCGAGAGCAGCACCTGCTTGGGCGGGCGGACCGTCGCGGGCGTGCCCAGCGGCGTGCGGTCCCCCGAGACCGCCAGCAGGCTGCACGCCGTCAGGCCGCTGGCGAGCACCAGGAGGGCCGCCCCCCAGGCGGCGGGGCGAAGGGCGGGCAGCACGGCACACTCCGGCGGTCGGCTTCGGTCGGGCATCGATCAGATGATCGGACCGGCCGAGCGTACGACGAGCCGCCCGGGAGTTCCCCACCGCCGGGATCTCGATCCGGACACGACGACGGGCCCGCACCCCCGGTGAGGGGGTACGGGCCCGTCGTGCGGACTACTGCTGCGCCCAGGACGCGGCTACCGGTCGGAGCTCAGGGCTCAGACGGAGGCCGGGTCCTCCTCGACCAGGAGGTTGCGGGTGCGGTTCGGGTCCACCAGGATGCCGGGGCCGATCGTGGTGCTGATCGCGGTCTTCTTGATGTAGCGACCCTTGGCGGCGGACGGCTTGGCGCGGAGCACCTCGTCCAGCGCGGCGGCGTAGTTCTCGACCAGCTGCTCGTCGGTGAAGGAGGCCTTACCGATGATGAAGTGCAGGTTCGAGTGCTTGTCGACGCGGAACTCGATCTTGCCGCCCTTGATCTCGTTCACGGCCTTGGCCACGTCCGGGGTCACGGTGCCGGTCTTCGGGTTCGGCATCAGGCCACGGGGACCGAGCACGCGGCCCAGGCGGCCGACCTTGCCCATGAGGTCCGGGGTGGCGACGACGGCGTCGAAGTCGAGGCGGCCCTTGGCGACCTCGTCGATGAGCTCGTCGGAACCGACGATGTCGGCGCCCGCAGCACGCGCGGCCTCGGCACGCTCGCCGGTCGCGAAGACCAGGACCCGAGCGGTCTTACCGGTGCCGTGCGGGAGGATCACGGTGCTGCGGACCATCTGGTCGGCCTTGCGCGGGTCGACGCCCAGACGCATGGCGACCTCGACGGTGCCGTCGAACTTGCTGGTGCTGGTCGCCTTGGCGAGGCGGATGGCCTCGAGGGGGGCGTAAAGGCGCTCGCGGTCGACCTGTGCGTCCGCGGCCTTCAGAGCCTTGCTGCGCTTCACTGCTGCTCCTGAATGGGGAATGGAGTCGTGGTATGGACGGGCCGCGCAGGCCCTACCACAAGGACGAGAAGGGTGATCAGCCCTCGACCGTGATGCCCATCGACCGGGCGGTGCCGGCGATGATCTTGGACGCGGCGTCCAGGTCGTTGGCGTTCAGGTCGGGGAGCTTGACCGTGGCGATCTCGCGGACCTGGGCGGCCGTGAGCTTGGCGACCTTGGTCTTGTGCGGCTCGGCCGAGCCCTTGTCCACGCCCGCGGCCTTCAGGATGAGGCGCGCGGCCGGCGGCGTCTTCGTGATGAAGGTGAAGGAACGATCGTCGTAGACCGTGATCTCCACCGGCACGATCATGCCGCGCTGCGACTCGGTCGCGGCGTTGTAGGCCTTGCAGAACTCCATGATGTTGACGCCGTGCTGACCCAGCGCGGGGCCGACCGGCGGCGCCGGGTTGGCCGCACCGGCGTTGATCTGGAGCTTGATAAGCCCCGTGACCTTCTTCTTCTTGGGAGGCATTTCTCTCCGGGTCCTTCCGAGAGGTGATTGCTGGTGCGTGCGGAACCGGGGCGACACCCAGCCGCCAGCACACACATCGGACCAGGCTAACGCGGATGCGCCGCTGGACCAAAACGACTTCGGGGCGGAGCCGAAGCCCCGCCCCGAAGCCGAGGACTCGTCCGAGTCCCCGCGGCCGTACTAGTTCTTCTGGATCTGGTCGAAGGAGAGCTCGACCGGGGTCTCCCGGCCGAAGATCTCGACCAGGCCCTTGACCTTCTTCGAGTCCGGGTTGATCTCGTTGATCGTCGCCTGGAGGGTGGCGAAGGGGCCGTCGGTGACGGTGACCGAGTCGCCGACCTCGAAGTCCAGGACCTGGATCTCGCTGGGCTTGACCGGCGACGGCTTGCCGGCGTCCTTGGCCGCCTGGCGCTCGACGTCGGGGGCGAGCATCTTGACGACCTCGTCCAGCGTCAGCGGGTACGGGTCGTAGGCGTTGCCGACGAAGCCGGTGACACCGGGGGTGTTGCGCACGACGCCCCAGGACTCCGGGGTGAGGTCCATGCGCACCAGCACGTAGCCGGGGAGCTTGTTCTGGCGGATGGTCTTGCGGTCGCCGTTCTTGATCTGGACGACCTCCTCCTGCGGCACCTCGGCCTGGAAGATGTACTCCTCGACGTTGAGGGAGACCGCGCGCTGCTCCAGGTTCTGCTTCACCCGGTTCTCGTAGCCGGCGTAGGTGTGGATCACGTACCACTCGCCGGGCATGAAGCGCAGGTCCTCGCGGAACTTGGCGACCGGGTCGACCTCGACGGCCTCCTCGGCGGCTTCCTCCTCGGCCTCCGCCTCGGCGCCGGCCTCGTCCGCTGCCTCGTCCTCGTCCTGGTCCTCGGCGGCCTCGGTGTCCTCGGCGTCGAGCTCCTCGGCGGACTCCGCGTGCAGCGCGGCCTCCTCGGCGGGCTCGCCGGCCTCGGCCTCGTCGTCCGCCGCGACCTCGTCCTCGTCGCTGTCCGCGGCGTCCACGATCTGCTCGGCGGCCTCGGCTTCGTCAGCCAGCTCGGCCGCGTCCAGCTCGGCGGCGACATCCGCCTCGCGGACGGTCTCGTCGGCGTCGTACAGGGGGGACTCAGACACGGTGGCTGCTTCTTTCCTGGAGATGGTGAAGGTGGCGCGCTCCGGGACCTTTCCGGCGCCGCTCTGCTTCACACGGGCGCCAGGAGATGACTCGGAGACTTCAACAGTACCGAGTCAACGGTAGCGGCCTCGTACGTCCGGCGCCGACAGCTCGACCCGGGCCGAAGAATCGGCCCGGGTCGGGAAGCTGTTTCGAAGGTGGGACCGCTCGGTCAGCCGAAGACCCAGAGGCTGAGCTTCGAGAAGCCGTAGTCGAGGCCGGCGACGAACGCCATCACGACCACGACGAACACGACCACCACGGTGGTGTAGTTGACCAGCTCGTTGCGGGAGGGCCAGACGACCTTGCGCAGCTCCGCGATGATCTGGCGGTAGAACAGCGCGAGCCGGGCGAAGGCGCCCTTCTTGGCACGCTTGCCGGACTTCTTGTCCGCGCGGCCTGCCCGCTTGCGGTCGCGGCGCGACTGCCCCTCGTCCCCGCCCTCGGCAGGCGTGGTCTCGTCAGCGCCGTCGGCACCCTCGGGGTTGCCGCTCTCAGGCGTTGCGGTGGAGCCCGTGGTCTCCGTCACTCGTCCTCACCTGAATCCGGGTCCTGCCGAGCATCACCTGCGTGCCCGAGAGGGCACGAGCGGCCGGCTAAAGCGGTGCTGTTCGGAGCCCTCTCCGCATCAAGCCCGCTCGCTCTGTGGAGCGAACGGGCTGAATACGGATCAAGCAGCAGGGCAAGAGGGACTTGAACCCCCAACCGCCGGTTTTGGAGACCGGTGCTCTACCAATTGAGCTATTGCCCTACGGTGCCTCTCGGCCCCTGTAGCGACCACCAACCTACCGCATCTCCCGCCGCTGCATGCACAGGCGGTGGAAGCGTGGCTTCTCGGTGGCCGTCGAGGAGTGAGTGTACGTGGTCGAGAGGCGTTTGGTCGAACCTCTTCTTTCACGTCCGACCACCGAACCGGCCGCCTGACGACCACGGACCGGCCCCGCTCCGGGCCACCATCCGGACGAGCCCGTACATATGGTGAAACCCCCATGCCCGGTCCGTCCCGGTTCTGCGACCATGCAGGCATGAGCGCTTCCACCCCGCAGCCCGACAGTTCCGTCCGCCCCGCCGACCGCCGGGTCTCCGCCCGGATCGGCGCGATCGCCGAGTCCGCGACCCTCGCCGTGGACGCCAAGGCCAAGGCCCTCAAGGCGGCCGGCCGGCCGGTCATCGGCTTCGGCGCCGGCGAGCCGGACTTCCCCACCCCGGACTACATCGTCGAAGCCGCCGTCGAGGCCTGCCGCGACCCGAAGAACCACCGCTACACCCCGGCCGGCGGCCTGCCGGAGCTGAAGGCCGCGATCGCCGCCAAGACGCTGCGCGACTCCGGCTACCAGGTGGACGCCTCCCAGGTGCTGGTGACCAACGGCGGCAAGCAGGCGATCTACGAGGCCTTCGCCGCGATCCTCGACCCGGGCGACGAGGTCATCGTCCCTGCCCCGTACTGGACCACCTACCCGGAGTCGGTGCAGCTGGCCGGCGGTGTGCCGGTGGAGGTCGTGGCCGACGAGACCACCGGCTACAAGGTCTCGGTCGAGCAGCTGGAGGCCGCCCGCACCGAGAACACCAAGGTGGTGCTCTTCGTCTCGCCGTCCAACCCGACCGGCGCGGTCTACACCGAGGCCGAGGCCCGGGCCATCGGCGAGTGGGCCCTGGAGCACGGCCTCTGGGTGCTGACCGACGAGATCTACGAGCACCTGGTCTACGGCGACGCGAAGTTCACCTCGCTGCCGGCCCTGCTGCCCGAGCTCGCGGACAAGACCATCGTGGTCAACGGCGTGGCCAAGACCTACGCCATGACCGGCTGGCGGGTGGGCTGGCTGATCGCCCCCAAGGACGTCGTCAAGGCCGCGACCAACCTGCAGTCGCACGCCACCTCGAACGTCTCCAACGTCGCGCAGCGCGCCGCGCTCGCCGCCGTCAGCGGTGACCTCGCCGCCGTGCACGAGATGCGCACCGCCTTCGACCGGCGCCGCAGGACCATCGTGAAGATGCTGAACGAGATCGAGGGCGTCCTCTGCCCCGAGCCCGAGGGCGCGTTCTACGTCTACCCGTCGGTCAAGGGCCTGCTGGGCAAGGAGATCCGCGGCACCCGTCCGCAGAGCTCCGCCGAGCTGGCCGCGCTGATCCTGGACGAGGTCGAGGTCGCGGTCGTCCCCGGCGAGGCCTTCGGCACCCCGGGCTACCTGCGGCTCTCCTACGCGCTCGGCGACGCCGACCTGGTCGAGGGCGTCGGCCGGATGCAGAAGCTGCTCGCCGAGGCCACCGCCTGACGGTCCCGACCGTCCCGCTCCACCGCGGACCGCCCCCTTTTCACCCCTTCGGGGGACGGGAAGGGGGCGGTTCCCGTATCGGGGCCCGATACGGCAGTATCGGCGAATGGAACGCCTGCTGAATCCGCGAGACGTCAGGGACCTCCCCAAGGCCCACCTGCACCTGCACTTCACCGGCTCGATGCGCCCCGCCACCCTGCTGGAGCTGGCCGACAAGCACGGCGTCCGGCTGCCGGAGGCGCTCAGCTCCGCCGAGCCGCCCAGGCTGCGGGCCACCGACGAACGCGGCTGGTTCCGCTTCCAGCGCCTCTACGACACCGCCCGCTCGGTGCTGCGCGACGAGTCCGACATCCGCCGCCTGGTGCTGGAGACCGCCGAGGACGAGCGGCGGGACGGCTCGCGCTGGCTGGAGATCCAGGTCGACCCGACCTCGTACGCGCCCCGGCTGGGCGGTCTGATCCCCGCCCTCGAACTGATCCTGGACGCGGTGGAGCAGGCCGCCGGGGCGACCGGCGTCGGGATCCGGGTGCTGGTCGCGGCCAACCGGATGAAGTCCCCGATGGACGCCCGGACGCTGGCCCGGCTGGCCGTCCGCTACACCGACCGGGGGGTGGTCGGCTTCGGCCTCTCCAACGACGAACGGCGCGGCCTCGCCCGGGACTTCGACCGGGCCTTCGACATCGCCCGCAAGGGCGGGCTGCTGGCCGCCCCGCACGGCGGCGAACTGGCCGGGCCCGAGTCGGTCCGGGACTGCCTGGACGACCTGGGCGCCGGCCGGATCGGCCACGGCGTCCGGGCCGCCGAGGACCCCCGGCTGATGCAGCGGCTGGCCGACCGGCAGGTCACCTGCGAGGTCTGCCCGTCCTCCAACGTCTCGTTGGGCGTCTACGAGCGGGCCGAGGACGTCCCGCTGCGGCGACTGTTCGACGCGGGCGTCCCGCTGGCACTGGGCGCCGACGACCCGCTGCTGTTCGGCACCCGGCTGGCCGCCCAGTACGAGCTGGCCCGCGACGTGCTCGGCTTCTCCGACGCCGAACTCGCCGAGCTGGCCCGCCAGTCGGTGCGCGGCTCACGCGCGCCGGACAGCGTCCGCAAGGAGCTGCTGGCGGACATCGACGGCTGGCTCGGGGACGGCACCACCCCGGGGGTGGCGGCCGCCCGGGGCTTCCCGGCCGCCCAGCACCCGGGCCGCGCCGCCGGCTAGAGCTCGACGCCCACCATCACCGGCTCGTTGACCAGCTCCACGCCGAACGCGGACCGGACGCCGTCGCGGATCTCGCGGGCCAGCGCCAGCAGGTCCTCGGCGGTGGCCGCGCCGCGGTTGGTCAGGGCCAGGGTGTGCTTGGTGGAGAGGGTGGCCGGGCCGCTGCCGTACCCCTTGCCGAAGCCGGCCTTGTCGATCAGCCAGGCCGCCGAGGTCTTGGTCCGGCCGTCCGGCGCCGGGTAGGCGGGGGCGGTGAGCTCGCGCGCGGCCGCCAGCGCCAGGAAGGCGGCGTACTGCTCGGCGGTCAGCACCGGGTTGGTGAAGAAGGAGCCCGCCGACCAGGTGTCGTGGTCGGCCGCGTCGAGCACCATGCCCTTGCCCGCGCGCAGCGTCAGCACGGCGTTCCAGGCGGTGGTGAGGTCGACCCGCTCACCCGGCAGCACGCCCAGGTGCCGGGCCGTCTCGGCGTAGGCGACCGGGGTGGAGAGCCCGCCGCCGTCCTCCAGGCCGAAGCGGACCCGGAGCACGACGTAGCGGTCCGGGTCGGCCTTGAAGCGGCTGTGCCGGTAGGAGAAGCCGCACTCGGCGTTGGTGAGGGTGACCACCCGGTCGCTCCGGCGGTCGTAGGCGACCACCTCGGTGATCGACTGGGCGACCTCCTGGCCGTACGCACCCACGTTCTGGACCGGGGTGGCACCGGCCGAGCCGGGGATCCCGGCCAGGAACTCGATCCCGGCCAGGCCGTGCTCCAGCACGGTCCTGGTCACCGCGTCGGCCCACACCTCACCGGCCGCGAGTTCCAGGGTGGTGCCGTCCAGCACGAAGCCGGTGGTGGCGATCCGCAGCACCGTCCCGGCGAAGCCGGCGTCGCCGATCACCAGGTTGGAGCCGCCGCCGAGGACCAGCAGCGGCTCGCCGGCCGCGTCGGCCTCCCGGACGGTGGCGATCACGTCCTCGTCGGTCTGCGCGGTCACCAGTCGGCGGGCGGGACCGCCGAGCCGCAGGGTGGTCAGCGGGGCGAGGGGGGCGTCGAGTTCTACCAGCACGCCCCCAGCGTACGGGGAGGGGCCGGTCCGCCCCTCCCCGCCGGGCGCTCGGGCTCCGGGCGCTCAGGCCAGCCGGACGACGGCGCGGGACATGCCCAGCACCTTCAGGCCGCCGAAGGTCGCCAGCAGGTCGACCTGCACCTTCCGGTCGTCCAGCAGCTTGGCGACCTTGCCGGTCACCTCGATCACGGAGCCGACGCCGTCGTTGGGCACCGTCACCGGCCGGGTGAAGCGCACGCCGTACTCGACCACCGCGCCCGGGTCGCCGACCCAGTCGGTGACCACCCGGACCGCCTCGGCCATGGTGAACATGCCGTGCGCGATGACGTCGGGCAGGCCGACCTCCAGCGCGAACTTCTCGTTCCAGTGGATCGGGTTGAAGTCCCCGGAGGCGCCCGCGTACTGCACCAGCGTGGCGCGCGTCACGGGGAAGGACCGCGCCGGCAGCTCGGTGCCGACCGCGACCTCGTCGTAGCTGATCGCCATGGTGTTACTCCCCCGCCTCGTCGGCGGCCCGGGCCACCAGGGTCATGACCGACGTCACCACGTGCTCGCCGGTCGCGTCCGTCACCTCGCCGCGCACCGTGAGCACGTCGTTGCCCGCGAGCGACTTGATGTTGTCGATGGTCACCGCGACGGAGAGCCGGTCGCCGGCCCGCACCGGGCGGGTGTAGACGAACTTCTGGTCACCGTGCACCACGCGGCTGTAGTCCAGGCCCAGCTGCGGGTCCTCCACCACCTGGCCGGCGGCCCGGTAGGTGAGCACGAACGGGAAGGTCGGCGGGGCGATGACGTCCGGGTGGCCGAACGCCTTGGCCGCCTCCGGGTCGGTGTACGCCGGGTTGGCGTCGCCCACGGCGACGGCGAACTCGCGGATCTTCTCCCGGCCGACCTCGTACGGCTCGGTGGGCGGGTACGTCCGCCCGATGAAGGAGGGGTCGAGTGCCATGGCAGCTCCTCAAGAGCGCGGTGAATGACGAAAAGACTCCGGGCCGCACCCTGTGAGGGGTACGGCCCGGAGTCGTAGACCTGTGATCACACAGGCCCGCGGACACGCGACAGGGTCAGCGGGTCTCGCGGTGCGCGGTGTGCGAGTTGCAGCGGGGGCAGTGCTTCTTCATCTCAAGACGGTCCGGGTCGTTACGCCGGTTCTTCTTGGTGATGTAGTTCCGCTCCTTGCACTCCACGCAGGCCAGCGTGATCTTCGGGCGGACATCGGTGGCAGCCACGGGAGTGCCTTCCTTGGACATTGAATAAGAACACAACAAGAGTAGCCGACCGGGAGTGCGATCTACCGACCGACTACGCGGGGTAGCGGTGACCGGACTTGAACCGGTGACACAGCGATTATGAGCCGCTTGCTCTACCAACTGAGCTACACCGCCACAGTGATCCGGAGCACAGCCGAAGCTGACTCCTTCTCACCAGAGCCCCCATGCGGAATCGAACCGCAGACCTTCTCCTTACCATGGAGACGCTCTACCGACTGAGCTATAGGGGCGAACGAGGAAGAGATTACACGTTCCGCGCCCAGAGGTGAAATCCGTATCCCGGCGCGAAGACCGCAGGTGGGCGAGGTGCACGGGCGAGCGATCGAAGGCAGGGCGTTCGATCGGCCCCGGTGGGGCGCGGCCCGACCCGATACGACTATTGCCCGCGTCCCCGCACCCCGTGCCCCCGCGCCATAGGCTCGTCGCTCATTGATCGGGACGGGCCGGGGATCCGCACCGGCCGGCGCGAGGGAGGAACCGGGCGATGGACAGCGCACCCTCCGACGGGCCCCACCCCGGGTCCGGACCGGCCGCCAACCCGCTGGGGCACGGCCCCGTCCTGCTGCTCACCGACGCCCGGCTCGCCGACGGCCGGGTGGTGGACGTACGGATCAGCGGCGACCGGATCCAGGCCGTCGGCACCACCGGGAGCCTCGGCCCGCTGCCGGCCCTGCCCGGTGCCCCCACCACGACCACCGGGGCCCGGATCGACCTCAAGGGCTATCTGCTGCTGCCGGCCCCCGCCGAGGCGCACGCCCACTACGACGTCGCCTTCTCGGCCGCGCTGCCCGCACCGCCGCCGGAGACCTCCGGCGACCTGACCCGCCGGGTCACCGAGGCCGCGCTCACCTCGCTGGGCTACGGCGCCACCGCGCAGCGCACCCACGTCCGGATCGGCGACGTGCACGGGCTGCGCCGGCTGGAGGCGGTGCTCACCGCCCGGCAGGCGCTGCGCGGCCTGGCGGAGCTGCAGGCGGTCGCGATGCCCCGGCTGCTCACCGGTCTGGCCGGCGCGGACGGCCGGGCCCAGCTGCGCGACGCGCTCAAGCTCGGCGCCACCGCGGCCGGCGGCTGTCCGGAGCTGGACCCTGACCCGGCCGGGTACGTCCAGGTGCTGCTGGAGGCCGCCCGGGAGGCGGACTGCCCGGTGGACCTGCACACCACCGGGGCCGACGCGGCGCAGCTGGCCCGGCTGGCGAGCGCGCTCGCCCCGCTGCGGCCCCGGGTGGTGCTCGGCCCGTGCGGCGCGCTGGCGCCGGGCGGGCCGGCGGTGCTGGCCAGCAGCGGCGTCCGGGTGGTCTGCCTGCCGCAGAACGGCGGCTGCAGCGGTCTGGAGGGCCGGGCGGCCGGGATGCGGCCGGGGCTGCCGCGGGAGCTGGCGCAGGCCCGGGTACCGCTCTCGGCCGGCAGCGGCTCGCTGCGGGACCCGGCCAACCCGGTGGGCCGGGCCGATCCGCTGGAGGCCGCCTACCTGCTGGCGGCGAGCGGGGTGCTGGACGTGGAGGAGGCGTACGACGCGGTGGCCAACCAGGCCCGGGCGGCGCTCGGGCTGCCGCCGGTCCGGGTGGACGCCGGGTTCCCGGCGGAGCTGCTGGCGGTGCGCGGGGACAGCCTGGCGGGGGCGCTCGCGGGCGGACACAGCCGGCTGGTGGTGCACAGCGGGCGGATCGTCAGCCGGACCAGTGCCGTGCGGGAGTTCGCCGACACGGTGGCGCTGGCGCTGCCGCGGCAGTCGGGGAGCACGGGCGGGGGCTGAGCGGCGGGCCGGCGGCGGCCCGACCGGGACAGCTGAGCAGGGCCGAGCAGGACAGCTGAGCAGGGCCGAGCAGGTGACAGGGGCGCGCGTCGTTGGTCGCGCGCCCCTCCCCCACCGGTCGGCCGCCGAGGCGGCGGAGCGGTCCCGGCATCCCCCACATGGAGCAGGGCCGCTCGCTCACCGACGACGCTACGCCCGCCGACCGCCCCGTCCGGCCCGTCCTGACGCCCTCCTGTCGCCCGGCGGCCCACCTTTGACGCTCCGTTGACGCGCGGCCGTCGGGGCGCCGCCGCCGTCCCGGCGTCAGGGCTCGTACCGGTAGCCGAGACCGGGCTCGGTGATCAGGTGGCGCGGCCGGGCCGGATCGCGTTCCAGCTTGCGGCGCAGCCCCGCCAGGTAGACCCGCAGGTAGTTGCCGCGCCCCTCCTGCGCCGGGCCCCAGACCTCGCGCAGGATCCGCCGGCCGGGCACCAGGCGGCCGGGGTCGGCGAGCAGCAGCGCCAGGATCCGCCACTCGGTGGGGGTGAGCCGGACCGGGCCGTCCGGGCCGGTCACGGTGGTGGCGGCGAGGTCGACGGTGTGGGCGCCGATCACCCGCGCGGCCGGGGCCGGGCCGCCCGGCGGACGGCGCAGGACGGCGCGCAGCCGGGCCAGGAGTTCCTCCATCAGGAACGGCTTGGTGAGGTAGTCGTCGGCGCCGGCGTCCAGGGCGCCCACCTTGTCGGCCGCGCCGGTGCGGCCGGAGAGCACGATGATCGGTACGGCGCTGCGGCTGCGCAGGCCCCGGATGACCTCCAGGCCGTCCAGGTCGGGCAGGCCCAGGTCGAGCAGGACGGCGTCGGGCGAGGTCCGGGCGGCGCGGTCCAGGGCCTCGCCGCCGCTGGCGGCCGTCCGGACGGCGTACCGGCGGGCGCTCAGGTTGATCCGCAGGGTACGCAGCAGCGCCGGTTCGTCGTCGACGATCAGGATCTCGCTCATGCGGGCGCTCCTCCCGGGTGGGCGGCGGGCAGGGTGAGCAGCATGGTGGTGCCGCCGCCGGGGGTGTCCTCGACCTCCAGGCCGCCGCCCATGGCCTCGGCGAGGCCGCGGGAGAGGGCGAGGCCGAGGCCGACGCCGGTGGTGTTGTCGGTGTCGCCGAGGCGCTGGAAGGGCAGGAAGACGCGGTCGCGGTCCTCGGCGGCGATGCCGGGGCCGCGGTCGATCACCCTGACCTCGACCCGGTCGCCGAGGTGGCTGGCGGCGACCAGGACCGGAGTGCCGGGGGCGGTGTGGCGCAGGGCGTTGGCGATGACGTTGGCCAGGACGCGCTCCAGCAGCGGCGGGTCGACCAGGACGGCCGGGACGCCCTCCTCGATGTCGAACGTGAGGTCGAGCGGCCGTACCGGCGCGTACGGGTCGGGGAGGGTGTCCAGGGCCCGGGGCAGGATCTCGTCCAGGTGGGTCTCGGCGAGGTGGAGGGTGAGGGCCCCGGCCTGGAGGCGGCTCATGTCGAGCAGGTTGTCCACCAGCCGGGTGAGCTTGACCAGGGACTCGTCGGCGGTGGCCAGGAGTTCGGCCCGGTCCTCGGCGGAGAACTCGACGTCGGGGCTGCGCAGCGAGCCGACCGAGGCCAGGGCGGCGGCCAGCGGGGTGCGCAGGTCGTGGCTGACGGCGGCGAGCAGGGCGGTGCGCATCCGGTCGGCGGCCCTGATCGGTTCGACCTCGGCGGCCACCACGGCGAGCCGGTCGCGTTCCAGCGCGGCGGCCACGTGGGCGGCGAACGCGGTGAGGACGCGCTGGTCGGCGGCGGGCAGCCGGCGGCCGGTGAGCGCCAGCAGGGCGTCGGCGCCGACCGGGACCTCGGTGGTCCCGCCGGGCCCGGCGGGCCCGCCCTCGCCGTCGCAGCGGGCCAGCACCGCGCCGCCGGTGCGTTCCAGCAGGGCGACGGAGTCCATCCCGAAGGCCGTCCGGGACTTCTCCAGCAGGGCGGGCAGGGCGTCGGCGCCGCGCAGCACGCTGCCGGCCAGGGTGGAGAGGGTCTCGGCCTCGGCGGTGGCCCGGGCGGCCCGGGTGGTGAGCCGGCCCGCGTGGTCGACCACGGTGGAGACGGTGAGCGCGACGGCGGCGAACACCAGCAGGGCGACGAGATTGTTGGTCTCGCCGATGGTCAGGGTGTGCAGGGGCGGGATGAAGAAGTAGTTCAGCAGCAGCGAGGCGACGAGGGAGGCCAGCAGGGCCGAGGTGGCGCCGCCGAGCAGGGCGACGACGACCACGCCCAGCTGGAAGATCAGCGCGTCGGTGGTCAGGTTGACGGTGCCGTGGGACTGCGAGAGGCCGGCCGTCAGCAGCCAGGGCAGCACGAGTCCGGCGGCGTAGCCGGCGACGGTGCGGCGCCTGGAGTGGCGGCGGCCGAGCGGGGGCAGCCGGCCGCGGCCGGTGAACGCGTGGGTGACCATGTGGACGTCGATGTCCTCGGAGGCGTCCACGGTGGTCTCGCCGATGCCGGGGCCGGTGAGGAGCCGGGTGATCCGGCCGCGCCGGCTGGTGCCGAGGACGAGCTGGGTGGCGTCGTGGGCGCGGGCGAAGGCCAGCAGCGCGGTGGGGATGTCGTCGCCGACCACCACGTGGTAGCTGCCGCCCAGCGCCTCCACCAGCTGCCGCTGCTGGGCGAGCGCCCCCGAGGACGCCCCGGCCAGGCCGTCGCTGCGGGTGACGTGCACGGCGAGCAGGTCGCCGCCCGCCGTGCGGTCGGCGATCCGGGCGGCGCGGCGGATCAGCGTCTCGCCCTCGGGGCCGCCGGTGAGGGCGACCACCACCCGCTCGCGGGTCTCCCAGACGCGGTCGATGCGGTGGCTGGCCCGGTAGTCGCGCAGCCCCTCGTCGACCCGCCCGGCCACCCAGAGCAGGGCGAGCTCGCGCAGGGCGGTGAGATTGCCGACCCGGAAGTAGTTCGAGAGCGCGGCGTCCACTTTCTCCGCCCGGTAGACGTTGCCGTGGGCCATCCGGCGGCGCAGCGCCTGGGGGGCCATGTCGACGAGTTCGATCTGGTCGGCCCGGCGGACCACCTCGTCCGGGACGGTCTCGCGCTGGGGGATGCCGGTGATCTTCTGGACGACGTCGTTCAGCGATTCCAGGTGCTGGACGTTGACGGTGGTGATGACGTCGATCCCGGCGGCCAGCAGCTCCTCGACGTCCTGCCAGCGCTTGGCGTGCCGGCCGCCGGGGACGTTGGTGTGCGCGAGCTCGTCCACCAGCACCAGGGAGGGGCGGCGGGCGAGCAGCGCGTCGAGGTCCATCTCCTCGAACTCGGCGTCCCGGTAGGACCGTCGGGCCCGGGGAGCGACGTCCAGGCCGTCGAGCATGGCCTCGGTGTGGCGGCGGCCGTGGCACTCGATGTAGCCGACCACCACCTCCGCGCCGCGGTCCTGTCTGCGCCTGGCCTCGTCCAGCATCCGGTAGGTCTTGCCGACACCGGGGGCGGAACCGAGGTACACCCTCAGCCGGCCGCGGCGGGGGCCGGTGCCGGGGGCGAGGTCGCGGGCCATGGGCGCTGCTCTTTCGTCTTCGTACGGGGGTCGGGGCGTACGGCGGCCGACCCGGGCGCGGGGTGGTGCCCCGGCCCGGGTCGGCCTGTCTCACGGCGCTGCCTGCCTGGCCGTCACTTCTGGTGTGCCAGAGCCGTGTTGAGAAGGACGATGTTGACTCCCGGCTGGCCGAGGAAGCCCAGCGAGCGACCCTCGGTGTACCTGTCGATCAGCTTCTCCACCGTCTCCACCGGCAGGTTCCGGGCCCCGGCGACCCGGGCGGCCTGCTCCTCGGCGTAGGCGACCGAGATGTGCGGGTCGAGGCCCGAGCCGGAGGCGGTGACCGCGTCCACCGGCACCTTCGCCGGGTCGACGCCGTCGAACGCGGCGACCGCGGCGCGGCGGTCCTCGATCGCCTTGGCGAGGTCCCCGCTGTTCGGGCCCAGGTTGGAGGCGCCGGAGCTCTTCGGGTCGTACCCGCCGGCGGAGGGCCGGGGCTGGAACCACTCCGGGTCCGGCCGGGCCGCCTCGTTCTCGTCGCCGGGGTTCCGCTTGGGCAGGTCGAAGGTCTGGCCCAGCAGACTGGAGCCGACCTCCTTGCCGTCGGCCCTCACGATCGAGCCGTCGGCCTTGTCGGCGAAGGCGACCTGGCCGATGCCGGTGACCAGCAGCGGGTAGGCGAGGCCGAGGATCACCGTCATCACCAGCAGCATCCGCAGTGCGGTGAGGTGCGTGCGCACGGTGGTGGGCAGGGGCTTGGACATCTGGATTCTCCTCTCTCAGCTCAGGCCGGGGACGAACTGGACGACGAGGTCGATCAGCTTGATCCCGACGAAGGGGACGACCAGACCGCCGAAGCCGTAGACCCCGAGGTTGCGACGCAGCAGGGAACTCGCTTCCGACGGGCGGTACTTGACCCCGCGCAGGGCGAGCGGGATCAGGCCGACGATGACCAGGGCGTTGAAGACGATCGCCGAGGTGATCGCGGACTGCGGGCTGTGCAGGCCCATGATGTTGAGCCTGTCCAGGCCCGGGTAGACCGCCGCGAACATCGCCGGGATGATCGCGAAGTACTTCGCGACGTCGTTGGCGATCGAGAAGGTGGTGAGCGCGCCGCGGGTGATCAGGAGCTGCTTGCCGATCTCGACGATCTCGATCAGCTTGGTGGGGTTGGAGTCCAGGTCGACCATGTTGCCGGCCTCCTTGGCCGCCATGGTCCCGGTGTTCATCGCGACGCCGACATCGGCCTGGGCGAGGGCGGGGGCGTCGTTGGTGCCGTCGCCGGTCATCGCGACCAGCTTGCCGCCCGCCTGCTCCTTCTTGATCAGGGCCATCTTGTCCTCGGGGGTGGCCTCGGCGAGGAAGTCGTCCACGCCCGCCTCCTCCGCGATCGCCCTGGCGGTCAGCGGGTTGTCGCCGGTGATCATGATGGTCTTGATGCCCATCCGGCGCAGTTCGTCGAACCGCTCCCGCATGCCCTCCTTGACGACGTCCTTGAGGTGGATGACGCCCAGCACCCGGGCCGGGGCCGAGGCCGTGCGCGTCGCCACCACCAGCGGTGTGCCGCCGGCCGCCGAGATGCCGTCGACCAGGGCGGAGACCTCGTCGGTGACCGTGCCACCGTGGCCGGTGACCCAGAGGGTGACCGCGGCGGCCGCGCCCTTGCGGATCTGGTGGACCCCGTCGGCCTCGTCCAGGTCGACGCCGGACATCCGGGTCTGCGCGGTGAACGGCACCCAGGTGGCGTGCGTCAACTCGCCCTGGGCACGCGCCCGCAGACCGTAGTCCGTCTTGGCGAGGACGACGATCGAACGGCCCTCCGGCGTCTCGTCCGCCAGGGACGACAGCTGCGCCGCGTCCGCGAGGTCCCCGATGCCCACACCCTGGGCCGGCTGGAACTCGGCGGCCTGGCGGTTGCCGAGGGTGATGGTGCCGGTCTTGTCGAGCAGCAGCGTGTTGACGTCACCCGCCGCCTCGACGGCCCGGCCGGACATCGCCAGCACGTTGCGCTGGACCAGCCGGTCCATGCCCGCGATGCCGATCGCCGACAGCAGCGCGCCGATGGTGGTCGGGATGAGCGCCACGATCAGGGCGACCAGCACGATCATCGACTGCGGCGCACCCGCGTAGGTGGCCATCGGTTGGAGCGTGACGACCGCGATCAGGAAGACGATCGTCAGCGAGGCCAGCAGGATGTTGAGCGCGATCTCGTTCGGCGTCTTCTGCCGGGCCGCGCCCTCGACCAGGGCGATCATCCGGTCGATGAACGACTTGCCGGGCTCGGAGGCGATCTTCACCACGATCCGGTCGGAGAGCACCTTGGTGCCACCGGTGACCGCGCTGCGGTCACCGCCCGACTCGCGGATCACCGGCGCGGACTCACCCGTGATCGCCGACTCGTCCACCGAGGCGACCCCCTCGACGACGTCGCCGTCGCCGGGGATGATCTGCCCGGCCTCGACCACCACGTGGTCACCCAGGCACAGCGCCGTCCCCGGCACCTCCTCCTCGGCCCGGCTCGCCGGCCAGTCGGTGAGCCGGCGGGCCATGGTGTCCGTCTTGGTCCTGCGCAGGGTGTCCGCCTGCGCCTTCCCGCGGCCCTCGGCCACCGCCTCGGCCAGGTTGGCGAAGACGGTGGTCAGCCAGAGCCAGACGGTGATCGACCAGGCGAAGACGGACGGGTCGGCGATCGCGGCGATCGTGGTCACGACCGAGCCGACCTCGACCACGAACATCACCGGGTTCCTGACCATCACCCGGGGGTCGAGCTTCTTCACCGCGTCGGGCAGCGACGCGACGATCAGCTTCGGGTCCAGCAGTCCGCCGGAGACCCTGTGCGGCGCCGCCGCGGGTGCCTGCGGCTGCGCGGCCGGCTTGTCGGTAAGGGTGGAGGACATCAGGAGAGACCTTCCGCGATCGGCCCGAGAGCCAGGGCCGGGAAGTAGGTGAGACCGACGACGATCAGGACGACGCCCGACAGCAGGCCCACGAACAGCGGCTTGTGGGTGGGCAGGGTGCCCGGGGTGGCGGGGACCGGCTGCTGGCTCGCGAGCGAGCCGGCCAGCGCCAGGACGAAGACCATCGGCAGGAACCGGCCGAACACCATCGCCAGTCCGATCGCGGTGTCGTACCAGTCGGTGTTCACCGTGATCCCGGCGAACGCCGAACCGTTGTTGTTCGCGCCCGAGGTGAACGCGTACAGCACCTCGGAGAAGCCGTGCGCACCGGAGTTGAGCATCCCGGCCCGCTCACCGGGCAGCGCCATCGCCACCCCGGTGCCGACCAGCACCAGCGTCGGCGTGGTCAGGATGTAGAGCGAGGCGAACTTCATCTCCCGCCCGCCCAGCTTCTTGCCCAGGTACTCCGGGGTCCGGCCGACCATCAGACCGGCCACGAAGACCGCGACGATCGCCAGCACCAGCATCCCGTACAGGCCCGAACCGGTGCCGCCGGGCGCGATCTCGCCCAGCATCATGTTGAACATCGTCAGCCCGCCGCCGAACGGCGAGTACGAGTCGTGGAAGGAGTTCACCGCGCCGGTCGAGGTGAGCGTCGTCGAGGCCGCGAACAGGCTGGACGCCGCGATGCCGAACCGCTGCTCCTTGCCCTCCATCGCGCCGCCGGCCGCCTGCAGCGCGGTACCGGAGTGCCGGGCCTCGGAGAGGGTGATCAGCGCGACCGAGGCGACCCAGAACAGGCCCATCACCGCGACGATCGCGTAGCCCTGGCGGTGGTCGCCCACCATCTTCCCGAAGGCGCGCGGCAGCGCGAACGGGATCAGCAGGATCAGGAAGACCTGCAGCAGGTTGGTGAACCCGGTGGGGTTCTCGAACGGGTGCGCCGAGTTGGCGTTGTAGAAGCCGCCGCCGTTGGTGCCCAGCAGCTTGATGACCTCCTGCGAGGCCACCGCCCCGCCCGGGACCGCCTGCGGGTCGCCCGCCAGGGTGGTCACCTCGTGGAACCCGTGGAAGTTCTGCACCACCCCGTTCGCCACCAGGACCAGCGCGAAGACGATCGAGACCGGCAGCAGCAGCCGCAGCGTGATCCGGGTCAGGTCGACCCAGAAGTTGCCCACCCGGTCCGTCCGGTTGCGGGTGAAGCCCCGGATCAGCGCGGCCACCACGGCGATGCCGACGGCGGCGGAGACGAAGTTCTGCACCGCCAGGCCCGCCATCTGCGCCAGGTGCCCCATCGCGGACTCGCCGCTGTAGGACTGCCAGTTGGTGTTGGCGGTGAAGGAGATCGCGGTGTTCCACGCCTGGTGCCCCGACATCTGCGGGACCCCGAGGCTCAGCAACAGGTGTCCCTGGAGCCGGATCAGACCGTAGAGGAAGAGCACCGAGACGGCCGAGAAGGCCAGCACCGAACGCAGGTAGACCGGCCAGCGCTGGTCGGCGTCGCCGTCCACCCCGACGACCTTGTACAGGCCGCGCTCCGCTCTGAGGTGCTTGGACGTGGTCAGGATCCGGGCGACGTAGTCGCCCAGGGGCCGGTAGCACAGGGCCAGCGCGCCCACCAGGGCGACGACCTGCGACCAGCCCGCGAGAACGGAACCCATGTCAGAACTTCTCCGGGTAGATCAGCGCGACGACGAGGTAGCCGACGAGGGCGACGGCCACGATGAGACCTGCGACGTTCTCGGCGCTCACAGCTTCTCCACCCCCCGCGCGATCAGGGCGATGACGGCGAACACGGCGACCGTGACACCGACGTGGATGAGATCGGACATGGGCTCCACCACAGTGGTTCGGAGGTGGCCGCGAACCGGCCCCTGCGGGCGGTCGACGCGGCACCGGCGGTGGGCCGGCCTCGCCAGCCAACCGCGCCTACGGACCGTCACCGCCGTTCTTGACGCCCTCCATACGGCGCCCGTTCGATTGTTGACGGGCTCCATACGGTGACTCCACGCGGCGCCCCTCACGCCTCGCCCGTCGCACTGCCGGGCGTCCCTCGGAAGGCCGCGCGGATACGCCGAGAGCCCCGGACCGCGTGGTCCGGGGCTCTCGGCGTGGGAGCGGGGCTCCGGCCGTGACCGGGGCTCTCGGCGTGGTCCGGGGCTCCGGCGTGCTCCGGGTTCCGGCGTGGTCCGGGGCTCTCGGCGGCGACGCCTCAGGCGTTCTCGGGCGCCGGCAGCCGCTCGTACTCCGACCGCGTCGCCGGCTCGCCGCGGCGGACCGCCCCGGGGGCCCGGCGGGACGGGTGGTGCGCCTTGCTGGAGGAGGTCAGCTGCCACGGCACGCTGATCACCATCACGCCCGGGGTGAAGAGCAGCCTGCTCTTCAGCCAGAGCGCCGACTGGTTGTGCAGCAGGTGCTCCCACCAGCGCCCGACCACGTACTCGGGGATGAAGACGGCCACCGCGTCCCGGGGGCTGGTCCGGCGGTACTCGCGCACGTACGCCACCACCGGCTTGGTGATCTCCCGGTACGGCGAGTCCAGCACCTTCAGCGGCACCCGGACGTCCAGTTCGCCCCACTGCCGCTCCAGTTCGCCGGTGGCCTCCCGCTCCACCGCCACGGTCAGCGCCTCCAGCGAGTCCGGCCGGAACGCCTCGGCGTAGCCGAGCGCCCGCAGGGTGGGCTTGTGCAGCTTGGAGACCAGCACGATCCCGTGCACCTGGGAGGGGCGCACCGAGTCGGCCTCCGGGTCGTCCACCGCCAGTTCCTCGGCGACGCGGTCGTAGTGCCGGCGGATGCCCCGCATCATCACCCAGAGCACCACCGCCGCGACCACGGCCAGCCAGGCGCCCTGGGTGAACTTGGTGAGCAGCACGATGACCAGCACCAGCGCGGTGGTGACCGCGCCGAAGGCGTTGATCACCCGGGCGCGCTGGGCCGGGCCGCGCACGCCCGGCTCGGTCTCGGTGCGCAGCACCCGGTTCCAGTGCTTCACCATGCCGATCTGGGAGAGCGTGAAGGAGGTGAAGACACCCAGGATGTAGAGGTGGATCAGGCTGGTGACGTCCGCCTCGTACAGCCAGAGCAGCCCGCCGGCCACCACCGCGAGGGCGATGATGCCGTTGGAGAAGGCGAGGCGGTCGCCGCGGGTGTGCATCTGCCGGGGCAGGTAGCGGTGTTCGGCCAGGATCGAGGCCAGCAGCGGGAAGCCGTTGAAGGCGGTGTTGGCTGCCAGGATCAGCACCAGCGCGGTGACGGCCTGGATGAAGTAGAAGAGGAAGCTCCGGTCGCCACCGAAGATCGCGGCCGCCAGCTGGGCGATCACGGTCTGCTGCGGCGCGGTGTGGCAGTCCCCCGCGAAGCCGGTCAACGTGCAGGCGTCGTCGGCGATGTGGACCTTGGACATCAGCGCCAGCGCGGTGATGCCGACGAACATGACCACGGCCGTGGTGCCCATCACGGCCATCGTGGCGGCGGCGTTCCTCGACTTGGGCGCCCGGAAGGCCGGGACACCGTTGGAGATCGCCTCCACGCCCGTCAGTGCCGTGCAGCCGGAGGCGAACGCCCGCAGGCCCAGCATCAGCAGACCGAGGCCGGCCAGGGTGTCCTTGCCGTCCACCGGCAGGATCCCGTACGAGGCGCTGGCCGCCACCGGGGTGTCCCCGAAGAGCGCCTTGACCAGTCCGGTGACCACCATCAGCAGCATGCCGCCGATGAACAGGTACGTCGGCGCGGCGAAGGCCTTGCCGGACTCCCGGACCCCGCGCAGGTTCATCGCCGCGAGCAGCACGACGAAGGCGACCGCCAGTTCGACCCGGTGGTCGGCCAGCGAGGGCAGCGCCGAGATGATGTTGTCGACGCCCGAGGCCACCGACACCGCGACCGTCATCACGTAGTCGACCAGCAGCGAAGCCGCCACCACCAGGCCCGAGTTGGCGCCGAGGTTGCGGGACACCACCTCGTACGAGCCGCCGCCGCTCGGGTAGGCGTGGACGACCTGGCGGTAGGACATCACCACGACCGCCATCAGCGCGACCACACCGGCCGCGACCCACGGGGTCAGGTACAGGAAGGCGGTGCCACCGACGGTGAGCACCAGCAGGATCTCCTGGGTCGCGTAGGCGACCGAGGAGAGCGGGTCGGAAGCGAAGATCGGCAGCGCCAGCCGCTTGGGGAGCAGCGTCTCGCCCAGCTCCTCGCTGCGCATGGCTCGGCCGATCACTAGGCGCTTGAGCGCCTGGGGCAGGTTGAACACATGGGCGAGCGTAAGGGCGGAAAACGGCCCGTCCATGGGCCCGAGCGGAGTACCGCGAGCGCCGGACACGCCCTTTGGGCGGGGTGTTCCCGCAGGTGGAAGCCGCTATGGGGGGCGTGCTCCGAGCGGCTCGGAGGCGTTTCGGGGGCGTCAAGGGGGGCCGTTAAGACCTCGTCAAGATATGACGATCAGATAGGACATTTACGGCATAGGCTCTTAATTGCCCCCATTGGCGAGCCGCTCCTGAGGCACCGCTCCCCGGCCGCTACATCCGCATCCGCAGCCGGCATGCCACCGCGTCGGTGTGCCGGGGCCGCGCCGCTCGTTGACACCTCGCAGGGGGTTCCTGCGCGGGGTGGGCGGGCCGATGTCCCGGCGGGCGCCGGTTGGGAAGACGATCAGCTCGGACGGAGGACTCCCGGCGCGCCTGGGCACGTCCGGAACTTCTCGGCGGGGAGGCTGAACGGCCCGGCCCCACCCCTCGGAGAACACTCTGCTGCCCCCAGGAAGCAATTGCAAGTAATGCGCAATAATGCCGACCCCTCCGGCGGGCTACGCTCCGCGCATGGATCACCACTCTCCGCAGGCGAGCCCGCTCCTCCTCATCGACCTCGACCACACCCTGGTCGAACGCGACGGCGGCACCGACGCCTGGGCCACCGCGTTCTGCACCGCCCACGCCCTCCCCCTGGACACCGCACCCACCATCGTCACGCTGGTGCGCGCCGACCGCTCCCCGGCCGGCTTCGCCGGGATCGCCGCCCGCTACGGCCTCCGGCAGTCCGGCGAGGCCCTCTGGGAGGAACACGTCGCCCACGAGGCCGCCCGCACCCACCCGATCCCGGGCGTAGCCGCCGCCCTCACCGCCCTGCGCGAAGCCGGCTGGACCATCGGAGTCGTCACCAACGGCTACACCGACGTCCAGCGCGCCAAACTCGCCCGGACCGGCCTGCTCCCCGCCGTCGACGCCGTCTGCGTCTCCCAGGAGGCCGGCGCCCGCAAGCCCGACCCCGAGATCTTCCGCCTGGCCGCCACCCGCCTCGGCCGCACCCTCACCCCGGACACCTGGATGGTCGGCAACAACCCCGCCACCGACCTGCTGGGCGCCCACGCCTGCGGCATCCGCTCCATCTGGATCACCCCCACCCCACCTCCGCCGCTCCCCCCGGCCCACCCCGCCCCCACCCGCACCGCCCCCGACACCCCCACGGCGGCCGCCCTCCTCCTGGCCGCCCCCTGAGCCGCACCGGCCGCCCGCCGATGTCGGCCCCCTCGGGCAGGCTTCACTCATGCGCGCACCACGAGTCCAGTGCCCCGCCTGCGGCCGACCGGTCGCCCTGATGCCCACCCGCCGGGCCGGCTACGGCGTCATCCACGACCACAAGAGGGACCGCCGCTCCCTCCTCCTCTGCGAGGCGAGCATGCGACCCCTCCCGCTCTCCCGGGCCACCGCCTGGCAGGACGCCCTCCCCGGCGTCACCCCCGACCCTCCGGCCCCCACGCTCTTCTGACCCCCCGGCACCGCCGAACCGGGACGCCCGCGCCCGAGACCCGCCCCCGGGTACGACAAAACCGGCCCTGAACAACGTTTCCGCTGTTCAGGGCCGGTCTGGTAATCCAGTGGCTGGTGCAGGGTTCGAACCTGCGTAGCTTACGCGGCAGATTTACAGACCACGCACCTGAGTGCCCCTCGCCTGCACCGCAGTGGCAACCCAGCCCAACTGTCCCACCCATGGCCCACAGGCACCGCCCCTCCGCCCCGAAAGAGCGCAGAGCCGTTCCCGGCGCCCCGCTCTCCCGCGAGGTCGCCGGACAACTGCCCCCGGGCTGTCCGGTTGCTGTCCGGTCCGTTTCTCCAGGTCACACCCCTAACCGGACACCCGGACAGGCCGGACACTTCATCACCGGCAGCCTGTCCGGTCAGAACCCCAAGACCGACCTCTTCCGATCAAGGCAGATCTGGACCAGTCGGCTCGGGGGATAGCTGGACTAGCCTGAACAGGTCAGGCAGAGGTAAGGGGACTCGTGATCAAGTCGAGAAGCAGCACGGCCTACGAAACCATCGCCCAGGAGCTGTCCCAGGAGATCTCGTCCGGCACCTACCGGCCCGGTGAACCGCTCCCATCAAGCTCGGAACTCTGCCAGCGCTTTGGCGTGGCACCGATGACGTTGCGCAACGCGTTGAGGCTTCTGGAGGGGCACGGACTGCTGGCACTACGCCAGGGGCGAGCCCCCCTAGTTCTCGCGCGAGGTGACGAAGCGGGAAGCAAACGCGAACAGGTCGCGAAGCGACTTCACGCGGACATCATCGGGGGTACATACGCCGCTGGCTCAACGCTTCCCTCGGAGCAGGAGCTGATGCAGAAGCACAGCGCCTCCCGGGACACCGTCCGAGCGGCGCTAAAGGATTTGGAAGCCCTCGGCGTTGTCGTACGACGACGGGGGCTACGCCGACAAGTAGCCGGCGCGACGGGCGAAGCGGACCTGGCCTACCTGAGAACGGCTGCCCGCATTCGTGAGGACATCGAGAGCGGGACATACCGCCTCGGAGCTGTGCTACCTGGTGCCGAAACCCTGGGCAGGACGTATGGAGTGAGCCGCCCCACGGTTAGCGCCGCCCTGGACCAACTGGAGCGGTCAGGCGTGATCGAGCGAACGACAAGCGGCAGGCGCCGTGTGACGGAGGTCAACTGATGACGAACTTGGCCCTGGATGAGTTCAGTGTGAGCAACACGACCAAGATCGCCGAAGCCGTCTGCCGCGCGAACGGATGGGCCGCCAACGTGCATCTTCTCCGCCTTGGCCAGAACGCCACCTACCGAATCCAGGAACCTTCCCTGGTACTCCGAGTGGCCCGCACTACGAACCGCGAGGACGTTACGCGCGAGATCGAAGTAGCGCGCTGGCTGGCCAAGCACGATTACCCGGCGACGCGAGTTGCTGACGACATCGCGCCGGACCAACCCGTCGAGTGTGCTGGCCGCTTTACGAGCATCTGGGAGCCGCTGGAGGAGGACTCAGATGTCAAACCCAGCATGAACGACCTGGCTCACCTTCTCAGGAAGCTCCACGCGCTTCACGCGCCGCCCAGCCTCGCACTGCCAGCGTTCGACCCGCTCGGCCGGATGCCGGAACGAATCGCTGCTGCGCCAGATTCGGTGAGCGAGGCCGACAAAGAGTTCCTCGTCCGCTATGCCAAAGAACTACAAAGCGCCTATGACGGCCTGACATTCAACCTTGCCAGCGGCCCTATCCATTCGGATGCACATCCCGGAAACGTGCTTCGCGCAACAAATGGATCCAGGTACCTTGTGGATCTGGAGTACTTCGCCAATGGGCCCCGCGAGTGGGATCTAATGCTTCCCGCAGCCTATCGCTACGGATTCGATTGGATCTCAGCCAGTGAATACGAGAGCTTCGTATCCATCTATGGATACGACGTATCCCGTGATTCTTGCTTTCCTGTCCTTCGAGCGATCCGCGAGCTGAACATGACAGTCTGGATCATGCAAAACGTCGACCACCGGGACGACATCCGCATCGAGTTTGAACAGCGGGTTTCGGACCTGCGGAATCCATCTGCCGAGCGCCGCTGGAAGCGATTTTAGGGCGGTCGACAGAAGCATTAGCTCTGAAGAATTCCGGTCGCGTCGCGATGGAATTCTTCAACGCGCGATTCCTTTCGGTAAGGCTGGAGCCGCGCAAGGAACTCGCGAATGTAGGCGGCAGTTCTCACGGACTGAAGTCCTCCCCGCGCCACGTCGACCACATCGCTCGCGATGGAGAGACCTTGATCCAGCTCGCCGCGCGCGATGTGGGACGTGGCCAGCACCGTCCGCACGAATGTCATGCTTCGGACGTACTGACTGCCGTGCAACGCCATAGCGCGGGCAGCATACTCGGCAGACAGGCCGGGCTTGCCAAGTTCGCGAAAGCAGTGCGCATGCTCCGCCGCCAACTCTGCCTCATCGAAGTAGTGAAGCCAGTATGGATCATTTTGCGGTGAGCGCCGCTCAAACCAAGATTCCGCAAGCGCAAGGGCGCGAATGCATGCCGCCTCGTCCCCCTTTGAGGCCAACGCTCTGGCTTCCATTGCATGGAATAGAGCCATGCCAGTTGCGGTGGCGACCCCGCCTGCTCCGCGTACTGCCGTGCGCGCGAGATTGACCGCCCGATCAAAGTCGCCAAGAAAGTTAGCCTGATGGCTCATGCCTGCGAGGATCCGTCCGCCGAGCGCCCGGTTCCCCGCCGCTTGCGCAAGTCGAAGGGCCTGCGCAAAATACCGCTGCGCCGCCCCATGCATTCCCATGTCATATGAAGACCACGCAATCAGCCGTAGCAGCGCGGCGCCTTCCTCGTAGAGCGCCTGCCCTACTTGAGTTTCAGCATTCGCCGTCCGAAGCGCTGGCGCCACACCGCTCTCGAAGTATGTGAGAAATGCTTGACGCGCGTGACCGCCCCCGAAGCGGTAGTCGATCTGCGCAAACGACTCAGTGGTGTACCGGACCGCAACCGCGGGGCTCAGCGAAGACAGGTCCCTCGGGTCAATGCTTTGTGCGTCGTCGGGCGCAAGCAACCACTGCACCATCAGGTCAGTCCATGCCTCGGACGAGACTCCTGGCAGGGTCGCGGTGGCGCTCCCCGCGAGATCGGCCTTGATCATCGACAGAGCAGCCGCTACCCCACCCACCGCAGCCTCCGCATAGGTCGGCTCAGGGAAGGCGGGGCCCTCTGCGGTCTCCATGCCGATGTCCACGAGCGACACCGGCCGTCCAAGCTTGCGCGAGAGGGCGGTGGCAATGAACTGCGGTACCGCACCGCGTGGTTGCGCTCCGTCAAGCCAACGCTTGACGGACACGTGGTCGTAGGAGACCTGCACGCCTGCTTCGCCGGCGATCGTTACGACGTGCCGCGCTAGGCGCTGATTCGAGAACTGAGCCAACGCCAGCATCGCTGCGAGCTTCAGGTTTGGCTGCTTCGTCGCCATCTATCCCCCCGGTGGCTACGGCCCACGACCGGAACGTGGGGCGAACATCCTTCCACCAATCAGATCCCTTGAACACCACGGCGCGCACCCCCAAACGCACCCCCCATGAACAACGTCACCGACCTGCGCACGGTGCCGGATTCAACGCCGCTGCGGTTCCCTGGAGTCAGCCCGCTGGGTCGCTCGGACCAACGGATCTCCGCGAACAGCTTGACGTGGAGTCAGGTCCGTGTCTGTAATAGCGATGTACGGACCTCGCTAGTTCAGATGGGCGAGGTTGGTGGCCCTTCTTTGGGCTGCCTGGACCTTGAGAACTGAAGAGTGATCGTGCGGGACCGACGCGAGGGCGGCGGTCGCGGCAGGCGCCTAGGTTGAGGAACCGGGGGCGAACCGCCGCGATGAACGAAGCCCTCCCCCTACGCAGTGGCATGCCACCCTTCCGGGGGTGTGGGGCCGAACGGGACGCTGACCAGGCCGATTCGTACGGCTGGCTGGCGCCCCGGGAGTACAGCGGAGTCCCAACGCACGTGGCGGATATGAGAAGACCGCCCCCGTGGTGACCGGGTGATGTCGCCGGCGGCTGCGAGCCACGCAGCACGCCCCGATCCGGGGCGTGTGCCGCCCTGCTGGTGCTGAGCAGAGAGAGGCACCGGACCAGGCCCGAGAGACCTGACGCCCGTAGGACGGGCAATCCCCAACCGCTCGCCCCGTCAGGGGCTTTGACGCGAGGAGCCTGCCATGTGCAAGGCCCGAACCCATACCCGGCCCCGCCGCTGAACAGCGCGGTGGGGCTTGCCGAACCTTCGGTCGCATTACCAGCGATCACGGCTCCCGGCGCGCGCCACCCGCCCCGACGGGCGGCGAGTGCGCGTCGGGTTCCGCGGCTGCTCGTCGAGCGCCGATTCCCCATGCGGCTGCGGCCCCGGTGCTGTAACACCGGGGCCGCTCAGGGCCGCCCAGTCCCGTTTCGTCGAAGGGAACCACGACCCATGCGCACTATCGTCGCAGGCCAGCACGCGGCCTCCAAGGAGGAGTTCGCGGAACTGGCGCTCGGTGTCGACACCGAGCTGTTCACCGGTCCCGCCGGCCCCGAGTCCCTGACCGAGCGCGCCGCGCGGCTGGCCGCCGCCGAGGACATCCTCGATGTCCTGCGCCGGGAGGACCCGGAGCTGGCCGCCCACGCCGAGAATCTGATGCTCCACGCCGCCCAGGCGGCCGCCCCGACCGTCGAGCTGGGCCGCCTGCGTCTGGTCGTGGACGGGAACACTCGCTCGGGCAAGTACCTGCCGGCCTCGGTGTTCGGGCAGGTGGCGGCATGAGCCTCACCACCGAGCGCGAGCGCGAGATCCGCGCCCTCGCGGACGACGAGTCCCGCACCACCTTCACCCTGGACGACGCCGTCGAGGACCTCCTCGCCGCGCTGGACGCGGTGCGCGACCGAATGCGGTCCATGGCCGCCAAGGTCCGCGCCGTCGCCGACGACATCGAGGCCGGCCGCACCCCCGAGGTCGCCGGCCTGCGCCGCGCCGCCCAGCTGGCCGCCATGGACGGGGTGCAGCGGTGAGCGCCCACATCGTGCGCCGCGGCGTTCGCGGCACCGTCCGTCCCACGCTGACCGGCCGCCCCGCCGAACTGGTCGCCAAGGTCGTGCTCTCGCCGGAGGGCGCGCTGCCGGGCGCCGCTTGCACCGACGTGGACCCGGACCTGTTCTTCCCGGCCGACGACGACGAGTTCTCCGAGCGCCGGGCCCGGCAGATCTGCGCCGGGTGCCCGGTGCGGGAGATGTGCCTGGCGCTGGCGATGAAGCGCCGCGAGCCCCACGGCATCTTCGGCGGCCTCGACGAGACCGAGCGCCAGGCGCTGGCCCGTCGGCAGCGCCGCGCGAGGAGGGCCGCGTGATGGCCCACACCAAGCGCCTCGGCTTCGCGGCGGTGCTGCTCGCCGTGGCCTTCCCGGCCGCCGCCAGGTCCGTCCTCGTCTTCGTCTCATCGCTCGCCGCGCTGCTGCTGGCCCACCCCTCGGCCGTCTGCGCGCTGGGAGCCGGGTTGCTGCTGGCCAGCCTGCTGCCCGCCCTGCGCCGGCGCGTCTCCCGGGCCCGCCGCCGCAGGGCGCTGCGTGGCGTGATGTCCACGATCCGTTTCGACCTCGCCGGAGGTACCCGATGAGCGTCACCGAGTTGCGGCCCAACGGCCGCTCGCGTCCGCCGGCGAAGTCGGCGTCGAAGGAGGCGGCCGAGGCCGAGGCCCTGCGGGCCAAGACCGAGGCCGCCAGGGCCGCCGCCGAGATCGGCAACCAGCTGAAGGCCGCGAAGGCGGCCGCCGAGATCGCCAGGGGCGAGGCCGAGGCCGAGGAGATCCGGCGCCAGAGCGCCGAGCGCGCCGCCGAGACCGCCCGCCGGCAGGCCGAGGCCGAGGCCGCCCGCGAGAAGGCCCGGCACTCCGCCGAGCAGTGGAGGAGGTACGCGAAGGCCATCGCGATCACCTGCGTGATCGTGTCGCTGCCGCTCCAGCTGATGGCGTTCTGGTCGCCGGACGCCCCGTTTCTGCTGGCCGCGCCGCTGGTCCTGGAGGGCCTCGCGTGGGCGCTCCTCAAGGGTGCCGAGGCCGCCATCGACGAGGCCCGCCCGTCCTGGCACTACCGGGCGCTCGCGGGTGCGGTCGCGCTGTTCGCCGCCGCCGTCAACTACATGCACGGATCCGCCGAGTTCGGCCTCGGCACCGGGCTGGGCGGGGCGTTCTGCTCGCTGGCCGGCCCGATGGTGTGGGACCTGCACGAGCACGGCCGCATCCTCAAGCGCGACGGCCGCAAGTCCCGCCGCGAACGCCGAGAGGAGGCCCGCCGCCTCGCGGCCGAGGTCATCGAGAGGAACGCCGCCGAGCAGCGCGAGGCCGACGACCGTGAGGCCCGCGAGGTGAACCGCTCGGTGCAGTGGCCGCAGGTGTGGGAGCGCGCGGTCGCCCTCGCCGCCGCGCTCGGCGAACTCCACCCCAGCGACGCCACCTGGAAGCGCGCGTGGGACGACGTCGAGGGCGCCACGCTCGGCGACACTGCCGCTTCCATCGCCACCCGCGTGGCCGCCAAGGCCGCCGTCAAGGACGCCGCCAACGACCCGGCAAAGCAGGGTGAAAAGGTCGAAAAGCCGCAGGTCGAATCCCAGATGGCCGCCCCCGCGAAGAGCACACGCGTGCGGACGCCGGACGGGCGCCGCAACAACGGCGGGACCCCGCCCGTGCGCCGCGCCGGCGACACCCTCGGCTACTCGCCCGTCGCCCGCCGCGCCATGTCCCTGGCCGCCCGGCAGCAGCGCCGCGCCTCCGCCTGAATCGATCCCCAGGAGAACCGCCATGACCATCCTCGACCGCAACGGCATCCCGCTCACCGTGAACGAGCTCCGCCGCCGCGTCGTCTCCGCCGCCGCCCGCGCCGAAGGGTGCCTCTGCGCCAACCCGGAGCAGCCGGAGGCTGCGCAGGCCTGGGCCGCCGTCACCCACGCGCTCATCGCCGCCGCCGCGGTGCAGGCCGAACTGGAGAACGCGCCCGCGCCGCAGGCCGCCACGGCGCGCCCCGACGTCGACGCGCGCTGACCTCGCCCCGGGACGGCCGTCCAGCCGCCAAGCATCGGCGGCCGTCCCGGGCCCCTTCACCCGCGCAACTACCGCTGTGAGGAAGGACCGCCAGTGAACCACGAGGAGCACACCCCCGACCTGCCCGAACCCGAGACGGCCCCGGTCGTCGAGGGCGGCGAAGCGAAGATCCTCCCCTTCGACCGCCTCACCAAGACCGCCCCGCCTGCCACCCCCGCCCTGCCGCCCCAGACCGTCCCGGTGGCGCCGGACGAGTCGGTCTACCTGACCGATGACAGCCCGGCCGAGACCGTGGCGGACGTCCCCGCGGTGGTCTCGGCGGCCGGGCGGGAGGATCTGGCCGGGGACCGGCCGCTGATCCCGGGATGGATCCGCACCAGCGAGGGCCGGCGCACCCTGGCCCGTGCACGCGCCAAGCAGACGCGCCGCGCCGCCCGCCGCTGGGCCTCCCGGCAGGCCACCCCCCGCGGGCACGCCGCCCAGGCCTGGCGCGGGATACGGCGTTCGGCCCAGTGGACGGCCGGGTTCGAGGGCGCCCACGTGCAGGCCGCCGCCCACCAGGCCCACATCGCCACCCGCGAGGCCCGCGACCTGGCCCGCCGCGCCCGCTTCACCCTGCTGCCCGGCGAGCGGACCCTCGCCCAGAAGAACAGCGCCGCCGCCGTCGCCGTCGCGGTGGCGGCGGTCGCCGCCCACAAGAAGGCCAAGTCCAACCGGCGCCGCGTGCGCTTCCTGCGCGCCTTGGTCGCCTACGGGATCCCGATCGCCGCCGTCCTGACCGCCTACATCGCCCTCGGCGCCACCGGCCTGGCCCTCGGCGCGCTGACGGTGTTCTCCGTCGAGGCGTTCCTCGGCCGTCACCCGGACCGCGAGACCGAGTGGGACGCCGACGTGCGCTCGCTGTCGGACGGCGACCCGATGACCGAGACCATGCTCGACCGGGCGTTCAAGGCCGCCAAGGTCATCGGCGAGTCCCAGCGCCTGACGATGGTCACTCCGTGCGCCGTCGACCCGGCCGTGCCCGACGCCTGGCACGCCGTCATCGACCTGCCCGACGTCACCGTCAAGAAGGCCCGGGACAAGGTCGACGAGATCGCCGCCGCGATGGGCATCGACCGCACCAACCTCGACATCCGACAGGTCGGCTCCAACGGACGGCGCATGGCCGTCTGGGCCTGCGGCCAGGACCCGTTCCTGGCCACCCGCCGCAACCCGCTCGTCGCCACCGGCGCGAAGTCCGTGAACACCTGGCGCGACGGCTTCCCGCTCTCCTTCGACAAGCGCGGCACGATCCTGCGCCCGACCCTGTCGGACTACTCGTTCCTGTTCGCCGGCGCCACCCGCTCCGGCAAGGGCATGGGACTGGCGAACCTGCTCGCCGCCGCGATGCTCGACCCGCGCGTGCGGATCCGGCTGTTCGACGGCAAGGGCGCCGGCGAGTACGTCCCCCACGCCCGGGTGCTGGCCACCTTCGTGCGGCGCAACCCCAAGCGCCTGGTGAAGTTCCTTCGCCTCATGGCCGAGGAGATGAACCGCCGCACCGAGATCCTCGTCGAGGCGGGCCTGTCCAAGGCCAGCGAGTCCCTGATCGACAAGCTCGGCGGCATCGAGCTGGTCATCATCGACGAACTCGCCACCTACACCGCGAAGAACGGCCCCAGCGGCAAGTACGCCGAGGAGATCACCGAACTCCTCGCCCAGATCGCCGCCGTCGGCGCCTCCGTCGGCATCGTCCTCGCGCTCGCCACCCAGTACCCCGAGGCCGAGATCGTCACCCCGCGCCTGCGGGGCAACCTGGCCGCCCGCATGGCCATGCGCGTCGAATCCCCCGGCGCCTCCAACGTCATCCTGGGCGACGGCATGGTCGGCCAGGGCTACGACGCCTCGAAGATCCCGATCGAGAAGACCAGCCGCGGTCGCGGCTGGCTGACCACCCCCGACACCGGCGTCATCGAGGTCCGCTCCCTGTTCATCGACGAAGCAGCCGGGGAGATCCTGCCGCTCATCGAACAGGGCGTGAAGCTCCGCGCGGCGGCCGGATGCCTGCCCGGCCACTACGACGACCCGGTCGAGGCCGCCATGACCGTCCTCACCGGCGTGAGCGCCGCCGCCGGCGGCGAGGACGGCCTCGGCACCGTCGTGCGTCGCACGATCCTCGACCACATGCTCACCGCCGCCGAGGCCACCGGCCACGGCTGCGTCTCCAGCTCCGACCTCCTCGCCCACCTCGCCACCGTCGACCCCACCCGCTACGGACGCGGCCCCACCGAGACCGACGCCGCCTGGCTCTCCCGCACCGGCAAGACCCTCAAGGCCGACCTCGCCGACCTCGGCACCCCCGTCGAGGCCACCCGGGTCACCCTGCCGGACGGCTCCCGCCCCAGCGGCTTCGACCTCGCCACCCTGCGCACGGCCGCCGCCACCCTCGACGACGACTAGCCGAAACGCCCGATCCGCCCCGCATCACACCCCCGACAGACCCCTGCCGCCGCCGGGAAACCCGCAGGTCACAGCCCTGCGACCCCGGGCGTGACCCCTGCCCGCCCCTGCCACCCGCAGCACGATCCGGGCAGGGGTCGGCAGGGGTCCGCCACCAACCGGCACCCCTGTGACCTGCGGTTTTCCAAACCCGGCAAGGGTCCGTCAAGGCGCCCCACGCCCCCCGAACCACCCCAAACCACCCACTCCGCAAGGGAGTCGCCCCGTGCTGCTCACCGTCTCCGCCGCCGTATTCTTCGGCGCCGTCCTCGTCGTGATGCTGCGCCAGAAGGCCGTCGGCGTCGGCGGCGCGCTCGTCGCCGCGCTGTTCGGCTTCTACCTCGCCTCCACCGGCGTCGCGCCCGCCGTCAACGACGCGATCACCAACCTCTTCCGCGCGCTTCCCGGCGCCCACTGACCCGGACGGAGAACCCGCGATGACCACCACTCTCGCCGGACTGCTCGCGATGCCGGACCTGGCGTTCGTGGCCGACGGCGGCGCCCTCGTCCGCGAGGTCGAGCACTACCTCGCCACCCTCCCCGCACCCGCCCGTCCGATCGCCGTCCCGCCGATCTGCGCGCTCGGTCAGGCACCGATCACCTGGGACCTCGGCATGCCCCGCCCCCACGCCACCCTGCTGGACCGCGCCAGGCGTCGGCCGCCGGCACCGGTGGCCATCGACACCGCCACCCACCTGCGCCTGCTCTCCCGCTACCTCACCGTCCACGGCTGGTGCCAGGGCGCACTGTGGGACGGACGCGGCCGCCGCTGCCTCCTCGGCGCCCAAATCGCCGTCCTGGCAGCCGGATACGGCACCCAGGCCACCGTCATGGAGGCCCGCCGCCACCTCATGGAGCAGTTCACCGCCCTCGACCGGTCGGTGCGCTCCGTCGACCAGTGGAACGACGCCCCCGGCCGCACCCCGGCCCAGGTCCACCGCCAACTCGACATCGCCGCCGCCCGCGCAACCCACCGCTGACTCAAGCCCGAAAGGCCGCCCATGGACGACGACTTCGACGCACTCGACTACGCCGACCAGCCGACCCGCGAGGAAGAGAAGAGCGCCGAGATCGCCCTCGACCTCGTCGGGGAACAGCGCCACCTTGAGGAGGAGCAAGCCAACCCTCGGCCCGGCCACACCGAGTTGTGCGAGGGCTGCCACGGCACCGGCGGTGGCTACGAGGACGAAGCCTGGGACGACGAGGCCCAGGACTACGTCCCCATCGACTACGACAACTGCCCCGAGTGCGGCGGCTGCGGCTACTACGACTGCGACGGCACCTGCGACTTCGCCCAGAACCCCGACGAGATCTGATCCGGCCCGTGCCGACCGCCGTGCTACCCGGACCAACGCCGCGAGCGGCGCGGGGCCCGGGTGGCGCGGGGGACGGGCAGACCCCGCTCCCGACACCCCAGCGCCTTTGGAGGCACCGTGTCCGTGGGAGAGACCCCGATCACCGTCGTCGGCAACCTCACCGACGACCCCGAACTGCGCTTCACCAACACCGGCGTGGCGATGGCCCGCTTCACCATCGCCTCCACCCCCCGCAGCTACGACAAGACCAGCGGGCAGTGGAAGGACGGCACCGCGCTGTTCCTGCGCGCCACCGCCTGGCGCGAGGTCGCCGAGCACGCCACCGAGACCCTGACCAAGGGCATGCGCGTGGTCGTCACCGGCCGTCTCGTCCAGCACAACTGGCAGACCCCCGAGGGCGAGAACCGCTCCATGCTCGGCCTCGACGTCGACGACATCGGACCCAGCCTCAAGTTCGCCACCGCCAAGGTCACCAAGACCCAGCGCACCGGCACCGCCCCCGGCGCCCAGACCGACCCGTGGTCCACCGCCACCCCCGGCGGCGCTCCCGCCGCTCCCGCCTCGACCGGCGCGGGCGCCTGGGGCGGTAACCCGGCGGGCGCCTCGCCCGAGCCCCCGTTCTAGCCACGCGCCACGCGCGGCACGAAGCCCCGCAGCAGACGGCCATCCCGGCAAGGTCGTCCGGCTGCTGCGGGGCCTCTTCGATCCCCTCTCAGAGATCAGGAACCAGCATGCCCGAGTTCGACCACAACACGCTCGCCGTCATCGACGACATCCGCGACCGGGAGCAGGCCTCCGACGGCCACTCCCGGTACGGCGCCTACCTCGCCAAGAGCGCCGAACGCTTCCACTACGACGGCGAGCCGCTGCCCGCCGCCCAGTTCGCCGTCATCGCCTGGCGGACCGCGACCGCCCCGGTCATGGCCCCCGGCTACGTGAGCGTGCGCCCCGACCTCCTCGACCTCGGCCCCGTCATCGGCCCGGACGGCGGCCTGAGCCTGCGCGCGCGTGTCGCCCTGCACCACCGCCACCTCGCCCAGCACCCCGCGGGGCTCGCGGACTGGCGGCTCAACCCCTGGCACGACCACGAGCGCTGGCAGGTCTTCGGCGCCCCGGACGCCACCGACCGGCCCGTCCTGCTGGTCACCGCCGAGGTCTTCGTCCCGGTCCCCTCGCACCTCCTCGCCCAGCCGAGCACGGCGCGGCCGGGCCGCACCCTCACCTACGAGGCCAAGGCGGCCGTCGCCACCCTGACCTGGCAGGCCAACCGGTACCTCGCCCCGCTCCTCGACGAGCTGCTCGGCGGTGTCCGGTGACCGCGCTGCCGCGTGTGGTCGGCCCCGAGCGCGCCGCCGCCCACACCCTGCGCCTCGCCCGCCGCATCGCCGCCCTCGACCACCTGGCCCCGGCCGCCGCCCTTCGGCTGGCCCGCGCCCGGGTCGAAGCCGGCGACCCGCTCGCCCTCGCCGCTCCCGGCCAGATCTGGGCCCTGCGCCCCGACGTCGAGGAGGACGACGCCCCGGCGTGCGCGCTCGGCATCCTCGCCCGCCACGCCGAGCCGCCCGCCCTCCTCGCGCAGGACGAGCACGGCACCGTCGAGACCCTCCCCCTGGCCGTCCTCGACCTGTTCCACCTCACCACCTGGAAGGACGAACCGTGGGCCTGACCTACATCGACTTCTTCTGCGGCGCCGGCGGCAGCAGCACCGGCGCCGCCGCCGTCCCCGGCGTGACCCCAGTCCTCGCGGCGAACCACTGGGACAAGGCCATCGCCTCCCACTCCGCGAACTTCCCCCAGGCCGACCACTTCCTCGGCGACCTCCACGACGCCGACGTCGCCACCTTCCCCGCCGCCGACCTGTTCTGGGCCTCCCCGGAATGCCCGAAGTGGTCCAACGCCCGCGGCAAGAAGCGCGACTTCGACAAGCAGCCCGACCTGTTCGGCGAGACCCTCCCCGACGCCGCGACCGACCGCTCCCGCGCCCTCATGTGGGACGTCCCCCGCTACCTGGAGGCCATGGCCGCGCGCGGCAAGCCGGTGCTCGCCGGTGTCGTCGAGAACGTCATCGACGTCCGCGCCTGGGACCTCTGGTCGGCCTGGGTCGGCGACATCCGGGCCCTCGGCTACCGCACCCGCCTCATCGCCCTGAACTCCATGCACGCCCGCCCCGCCACCACCCCCGTCGCCCCCCAGTCCCGCGACCGCCTCTACCTCGCCTACTGGCGCGCCGACCTCGGCCGGGGCCCGGACTGGGACAAGTGGCTGCGGCCCATGGCCTGGTGCGAGGGCTGCGACCGGGCGGTGCGGGCCGTGCAGGTGTTCAAGAAGCGCGGCGCCGACATGGGCCGCTACCGCCAGCAGTACGTCTACCGCTGCCCCAACGTCACCTGCCGCAACGCCGTCGTCGAACCGCCCGTCCTCCCGGCCGCCGCCGTCATCGACTGGTCGCTGCCCGGCCGCCGCATCGGCGACGGCAAGCCCACCAGGAAGTTCACCCCCTACGCGCCGGCGACCCGCGAGCGGATCCGCGCCGGAATCCTCAAGTACGGCGTCCCGCTGCTCGCCCCGGCCGGCGGCACCTGGCGCGAGAACGCGACACCGCTCACCCACCCGGCACCCACCCGCACCACCCGCGAGAACGACGGACTCGCGGTACCGCCCCTGCTCGTCCCCACCGAGGGCCGCGACGGCAAGAGCGCCGGACCGGCGACGGACCCGCTGCGCACCCAGACCGCCCGCAACGAGACCGGCCTCGCCTGGGCCCCGTTCATCACCGAACTGCGCGGCGGCTCCTCCGACGCCCGGCCCGTCCTCGACGCGCTCGCCACCGTCACCGCCTCCGGCAACCACCACGGCCTCACCCTGCCGCCCGCCTCCGGCACGGCCGACTGGCCGGCGCTGCTGACGCCGTACTACGGCACCGGCACCGCCCGGCCCGTCGGCGAGCCGGTCGGCGCCCTCACCACCCGCGACCGCTACGGCCTCGCCGCGGGAGGCCGGCGGGCCGCCACGGACGTGGACGAGGTGCTGTTCCGGATGCTGGAGCCGCACGAGATCGGCGCCGCGATGACCTTCGCCCGCGACTACGTGGTGGTCGGCAACAAGCGCGAGAAGGTCCGCCAGTACGGCAACGCCGTCACCTCCAACGTCGCCGAACTCCTGCTCGGCGCCCTGGTCGAGGCCGTCACCGGCCAGGACCTGCCCACCGGATGGGCGTCGTGACCCGCCGCGCCGCGCCGCTCGCCGACAGCGGCCTGTGGCAGGCCGTCACCGCGGCCGCCGCCGGCCGCTGCCAGTGCCGGGGCACCTGCGGCAGGTCCCACGACAAGGACGGCGGCCGCTGCAAGACCGCCCACGGCGACCACCCGCGCCACGGCCACGGCCCCGTGCGCCTGGTCGCCGCCCCCGCCGCCCCCGCCGACCTGCTCCTGCCCCCGCACCACGCGGCCGCCCTGCCCAAGGCCGCGCTGGCCGCCTGGTGCCCGGCCTGCCTCGACGCCACCACCCGCGCCACCCGCAAGACCCACCAGGCGGCCAACCCGCCCGCCGAACCCGACGCCCTGTTCTGAGCCCACCCGAGGGGAGCCCCACCGTGTCCGTGACCATCACCGACCTGCCGCACCTGGTGCGCCAGCTCACCCCGCACATCGCCACCGACGACACCCTGCCGCCCATCCACGGCATCTACCTGGAGGCCACCGGCACCCACCTGTTCGCCGCCGCCACCGACCGCTACACCTTCGCCCTCACCCGCCGCGAAGCCACCGAGGCCGCCCACCCGTGGAAGGCGTTCATCGCCCGCACGGACCTCACCGCCCTGCGCGCCCTCTTCCCCACCCGCAACCGCCCCACCGACCTCTTCCTGACCTACACCGCACCCAAGGCCGTCGACCGCTCGGACGCCCGGCTGGCGGTCGGCGACGGAACCCGCTCGCTGAGCCTGTCCGCCCACGCGCCGCTCGCCGCGAAGTTCCCGGCCTGGCGGCCGCTGTTCGCGGACGCCCTCGCCGCCGAACCCCGCCAGGACACCGAAGCCTGCTACAACGCCGACCTCCTCGCGCGCTGGGCCAAGGCCGCCCACCGCTACCAGCCGCTGACCACCTGGACCGCCGGACCCGGCAAGCCGCTGCTGATCGCCGCCGGGCCCGACTTCCTCGGCCTGCAGATGCCCGTCCGCGCCGCCGAGCACAAGTCCGGCACCCCGGCCCGCGAGCGCCACGACCGCGCCGCCCTGCGCACCACCTGGACCGACACCCTGACGGCCGCCACCGGCCGCCGTCTCAAGGCCGCCTAGGAGATCCCGTGATCCGCGCCATCACCTTCCACATCGTCACCTGCGACGTGTGCGGCGACGAGGACACCGACGACTGCGTGCTGCCGCTCTTCGACACCCCGCGGATCGCCGCCGACAACGCCCGCCGCTGCGGCTGGCTCGTCACCGCCGACCAGCGCACCATCTGCCCCGACACCGACCGCCGCCACCGCGCCGCCCTCCACGCCCTCATGCCCCCCGAGCCCGGCACCGAGACCGACGGCCAGCTGCCCCTGCACCCCGACCCGGCCAACTAGCCGACCAACCGCGCCCGGGGCGGGCGAGTCACCGCCCGCCCGCCCCGGGCACGCTCCCGGAAGGAGAGAGACCGGTGAACCCGAACCCCCTGCTGGCCGCCGCCCTGGCCGCCGCCGACCGCGGCCGCCACGTCCTTCCCGTCACGCCCGGAAGCAAGAAGCCCCCGGCCGTCAAGGACTGGGAGAAGCGCGCCACCCTCGACCCCGAACGCATCCGGCGCTGCTGGAGCGCCGGGCCCTACAACATCGGCATCGCCTGCGGCCCCTCCGCCCTGCTCGTCATCGACCTCGACATGCCCAAGAACCCCGACGACCGGCCGCCCGAGACCTGGGCACTGCCCGGTGTCGTCAGCGGCCACGACGTCTTCGCCCTCATCTGCGAGCAGCACGGCCAGCCCTACCCCGACGACACGTTCACCGTCACCACCCCGGGCGGCAGCACCCACCTGTACTTCGCCGTCCCACCCGGCACGGGCCTGCGCAACACCAGCGGGGACTGCGGGCGCGGCCTCGGCTGGAAGGTCGATACCCGCGCCGGAGGCGGCTACGTCGTCGCGCCCGGAAGCCTCATCGCCGGCCGCCCCTACACGGTCGTCCGCGACACCGACCCGGCCCCGCTCCCGCCCTGGCTCCTGACCCTGCTCACCCCCGCCCCCTCCCGTCCGGCCCCCCAGGCGTCCATGGCGGCCGGGCGGGGCGGCCACAGCCGGCCCGCCTACGCGGACGCCGCCCTGCGCGGCGAGGCCGCCAACGTCGCGAACGCCCCCGAGGGAACCCGCAACTGGACCCTGACCCGGGCCGCCCGCGCGCTGGGCCGGTTCGTCGCCAGCGGCCAGCTCCACCGTGGCGACGTCGAACAGGCTCTTAAGGCGGGGGCGGAACGGGCCGGACTGCCCCCGCGCGACGCCGCCGCGACCATCACCAGCGCCCTCAACTGGTCCATCGCCCACAACCCCGCCCACCCCTCTTAAGAGCACCAAGACCCCGCCGCTCCGCACCTGCCGCCGATCCCGCCCCGACCCGAAAGGCCCCACCATGACCGTTCCCCCGCCGCCGGCCGCCACCTGCCCCCGCCCGGGCGCCGCGTGACCCGCCCGGCCGGTCCCGGGGACGCACCACCCGGCCCGCGGCTGCGAATCGTCGGCGACGACGAGCCGGACATCCCCTGGCCGGACGAAGCGGCCCCGCACGCGGACCCCTGGCCGACTCCCGACCCCGGGCCCCCGCCCGCCCCCGTCGAGGCCGCCGCGACCCCTTCCCGGCCCCGCACGGTGTGGTCGGCGGCCGACCTCATGGCCACCGACTTCCCCGAACCCCGCTGGGCCGTACCCGGGTTCTTCGCCGAGGGCGTCAGCC
Source organism: Kitasatospora sp. NPDC005751 (assembly GCF_040630835.1). NCBI lineage: Bacteria > Bacillati > Actinomycetota > Actinomycetes > Kitasatosporales > Streptomycetaceae > Kitasatospora > Kitasatospora sp. NPDC005751. The sequence goes on along the minus strand of NZ_JBEXYC010000003.1, from coordinate 65,391 downwards.
TCCTCGCCGGACCGCCCAAGGTCGGCAAGTCCTGGCTCTCCCTCGGCCTCGGCCTCGACGTCGCCGCCGGCCGCCCCGCCTTCGGCCGCATCGACGTCGAGCCCGGCCCCGTCCTCTACCTCGCCCTTGAGGACACCCCACGCCGCCTCAAGACCCGCATGGGCAAACTCCTCGCCGGACGCGACGCCCCCAAGGCCCTCACCCTCGTCACCGAGTTCCCGCCCCTGCCCCAGGGCGGCGCCGACGCCCTCGACGGATGGCTCACCCGCAACCCCGGCGCCCGCCTGGTCGTCATCGACGTCTTCGCCAAGGTCCGTGGCAACTCCGCACCGGGCACCGCCGCCTACGACGCCGACTACGCCGCCATCGGCCACATCAAGCAGGTCGCCGACCGCCACTCCGTCGCCACGATCCTCGTCCACCACGTGCGCAAGATGGCCTCCGACGACTTCCTCGCCGAGGTCTCCGGCACCAACGGCCTCGCCGGCGCCGCCGACGCCACCCTCGTTCTCAAACGCTCCCGCGGCAAGGCCGACGGTGTCCTGCACATCACCGGCCGCGACGTCGACGAGAACGAACACGCCCTGGAGTTCTTGCCTGACACCGGCAGCTGGCAGCTCCTGGACGGCCCTGCAAGCGACCACACCGTCGGCGACACCCGCGCCCAGATCCTCGCCCACCTCCGCGCCAGTCCCGACAGCAAGCCCATGGAGATCGCCGCCGCCACAGGCATCGACGTTGAGCTGACCCGCCGCACCTGCTCGCGCATGGCGAAGGACGGACAGCTTCACCGGTCTCCCGGTGGCTCGTACTCCCCGCCGACATCACCGGACACCCTGCCCGCCACCTGAACTGTCCGGCCTGTCCGGCTGTCCTGCCATCCCGCCTGAGCAGCGGAAAGAAGCCGGACGGCTGACCGGACACCCATCGCCAACTGTCCCACCCGGACAGCCGAGAACTGAATCGAGGAAGACCGACCTTGGCCGAGCCCGCGATGCTCAAGCTGCCCGACGTGCTCCGAGAGCTGGGCATGTCCCGCCCCGCCTTCTACCGGATGCGCGCCCGGGGACACGGTCCCCGGCTGATCAAGCTGCCGAACGGGCACATCCGATGCCGTCGTGCAGACCTCGACGCGTGGCTGGCCAACCTGGAGCAGACCGCCGCCTGACGCCCGCCCCGCCGGGCCCCGGTAGCCGCCGGGGCCCTCCTCTGCAAGGAGTTCCGAAATTGCCCAAGCCCACGTTCAAGGTCCGGATCTGGGCGATCCGGGAGAACCAGCGCTCAGGTCCCAACACGTTCGAACTGAGGTGGAAGGTCGGCAGTACGCCGTTCTCCACCACCTTCAAGACAAAGACCCTCGCGGATGGCGAGCGCTCCAAGCTTCTGACCGCTGTCAACAGCGGCGAACCCTTCGACGAGATCTCGGGCCTGCCGATGTCGGCGGTGCGCGCCCGGGACGACGTGAGCTGGTACACACACGCCCGGGACTACGTGGAGATGAAGTGGCCGGAGTCTCCGGCAAAGACCCGGACGACGCACGCGGACATGCTGGCCGTCGCCACGCCGCAGCTGGTGAGGTCACGGGTGGGCATGCCTCCCATCCGTGAGCTGCGGACGGCCCTCTACAGCTGGGCATTCAACATGAATCGCTGGACACAGGAGCCCCCGGAACAGGTTCGGAAGGCTCTGGAGTGGGTCGAGCGTCATTCCCTGCCGATGAGTCAGCTCGACGACCCCATGGTGATCCGCCGGGTGCTCACGGCCTTCGCCAAGAACCTCGACGGCTCCAAGGCCGCGCCGTCCAGCGTGATCCGCAAGAAGAACATTTTCCACAACGCTCTCGGGTACGCCGTCGAGGCCCGCCGCCTCCCCCACAACCCGCTCAAGCTAGTCCAGTGGACAGCGCCCAGCACCGTCGAGGAGGTGGACCCCGCCGTGGTGGCCAATCCCCGCCAGCTTCGGGACCTGCTGGCCGCCGTTCGCAGCCAGGGCGCCCGGGGCCAGCACCTCGAAGCATTCTTCGGCGGGATGTATCACGCGGGCATGCGGCCGGCCGAGGCCGTCTTCCTCCGGGATGCGAACTGCTACCTCCCGCCCGGTGGTGCGTGGGGCATGTTGACCCTCGGCAGGACCCGTCCGCGCGTGGGCAGCTCTTGGACGGACAGTGGCAAGCCGCACGACGACCGGGGTCTCAAGTGGAGGCCCGAAAAGGACACCAGGCCCGTTCCGATCCCCCCGCTCTACGTGGCAATGCTTCGTGATCACATCGCCACGCACGGTGTGGCCCCGGACGGTCGGCTGTTCCGTACCTCGCGCGGCGGCATGGTGCAGGAGAGCGGTTACGGCGTTGTCTGGCAGCGGGCCCGCGAGAGGGTCCTTACGCCCGAGCAGGCCTCCTCGCCGCTGGCCAAGCGCCCCTACGACCTCCGGCACGCGGGGATCTCGCTCTGGCTTCGGTCCGGCGTGGACCCTGCGGAATGCGCCCGGCGAGCCGGCCACAGCATCGCCGTGCTGCTGCGCGTCTACGCGAAATGCCTCGACGGCGCGATGGAGGCAGCGAACAACCGGATCGCCGAGGGGCTCAGCGAGTGGGACTGACCGCAGATCCGCCCGGGGCCGTCCCACAGATGTCCCACACGCGCTGGTCAGGAGGTGAGACAGGCCGAGACAACCCGGTCATTTCGACCTTCGTTCGACCTTTATCGCGGCGAACATGAGAAAGGGCCCGTGTTCTGCGTTTCCGCAGTTCACGGGCCCTTCTCTATCCTGTGGCTGGTGCAGGGTTCGAACCTGCGTAGCTTACGCGGCAGATTTACAGTCTGCTCCCTTTGGCCGCTCGGGCAACCAGCCAGGATTTGGCGCCTCGCGGGGCTTGCCCCGTTCGACTCCGTAAACGATACCTGATGCCGGGGGGTGGTTCGCCACCTGGTTGGTCACGTGATGATCAAAGGATGTGGCGTGGCTGTCGGGGGCGGGGGCGGGGTGGTGCTGGATAGGCTGGGGCTGCGGGCGTCCGGTGGGGCGGGCCGTGTCAGTGAAGCCAGAGCATCAAGGAGACCAACACCCATGGCCGACTCCAGTTTCGACATCGTCTCGAAGGTCGAGTGGCAGGAGGTCGACAACGCGATCAACCAGACCTCGCGTGAGATCGCCACCCGCTTCGACTTCAAGAACGTCGGCGCCGAGATCAGCCGCTCCGGCGAAACGATCGAGATGAAGGCCAGCGGCGAGGAGCGGGTGAAGGCCATTCTGGACGTGCTGCAGAGCAAGTTCATCAAGCGTGGCCTGTCGCTGAAGGCGCTGGACGCCAAGGAGCCCCAGCTGTCCGGCAAGGAGTACAAGATCTTCGCGGACGTGAAGGAGGGCATCTCCCAGGACGATGCCAAGAAGGTCGCGAAGATCATCCGTGACGAGGGCCCGAAGGGCGTCAAGGCCCAGGTCCAGGGCGACGAGCTCCGCGTGACCTCGAAGAGCCGCGACGACCTGCAGACCGTCCAGGCCCTGCTCAAGGGCAAGGACCTCGACTTCGCGCTCCAGTACGTGAACTACCGCTAGTCCCGTCGGGACGCGCAGCGGCGGCGGCCCCCGGACACCGTGTGGTGTCCGGGGGCCGTCGTGCCGGGCGGTGGGTCAGGGGCCGGTGAGGCGGGTGGCCGTGCCGGTGGTGGTCGCGACGGTGTCGGGGGCCAGAGCCGTGACGGACTGCTGGACGGCGGCCCGGCCCGGCTTGGCGGCCGTGGCGGCGTCGACCAGGGCCTTGGCCTTGGCGCCGAGCGAGGCCAGCCGGTCCTCCAGGGCCTGCGGCGGGAGCGCGGGGGTGGTGGTGCGCGGGGGATCCGCCGCCGGCTGCTGGTCCAGCGGGGCCGGGACCGGCACGGGGGCCGCCGCCGGCGCCGCGGGCAGCTGGGCCAGCAGGTCCTTCGTCGCCGCGTCGAGCGTGGCGATCAGCTGCTGGAGGACGCCGAGGTCGGGGATGCCGGTCGACGGAACGGCGGCCGAGAGCAGGCCGCTGACCAGCTTGAGGACATCGCCCAGGCCGCCCAGCACCCCGAGCGCGGCGGCCGGGTCGGGCACGGCGGCCGGCGCCGCGGCGAGGTCGGGTGCGGCGGGGAGCACCGGAGCCGGGGCGGAGACCGGCGGGGCCGCGACCGGCGGCACGCCGACCGGCAGCGGGACGTCCGCGAGGAACGCCGGGAGCGAGCTGGCGGGGGTGAGGGCCGCGGCTTCGTTGCCGGCGGCGGTGGCGGACGCCGTGGCGACCGGGGTCAGCGCGATGGCTGCGGTCAGCGCGGCGGCCATCCAAGTGGCACGCATGGGTGATGCTTCCTCTCGATGTGAATCAGGCGAAATGCCTGATTCACACGTTGGGGCAAGCCAGTTGACCCAGCCACCGGGGTACGCCGAACGGTTCACGCCCCGTCGGGAGCGGCCCAACCGTCGGTGCGGCGGTGGGCGGTCAGGCCGACCGCCTCGAACTCGTCGTGGTGGTGGGCGTCCACGACGCGGGCACCGATGCGCCGCAGGGCGCGGGAGATCGGGGTGCCCTCGGGCGGGCTGGGTTCGAACTCGCCGCTGACGAGCGGGCCCAGGTCGAGCCGGCCGTCGGCCCAGACGGCGGCGCGCTGGGTGCCGCTGCCACCGAAGTAGTCGGCCTCCACACAGGCGATCGGACCGGCCTTGGACCACGCGGCGAGCCGGCGTTCGAGGCCGTCCGGGAACCAGTCGAAACCGGACTCACCGCCGAACCCGGGCTCACCGCGGCCGAACTGGAGCGCGGACAGGAAGGCGGGGGTGGCCGGTATCAGGGCCAACCCCTGGGCCAGCGGACTGAGACGGGCGGCCGGGACCTCCGCGGCGGCCACCGCGAGCAGCTCCGCCGAACCGATCAGCGCCTGAAGTTCGTACGACATTCAGTCATCCTGAACCAAGGCACTGACACTCCGCCCGGCATTTACCATTCCGTACCCGGACGGGTAGGGGATGGACGGCGCGGCTCCGGGTTCGGGCGCCCGGGGCAGGCCCCGGGCAGGGTTTCGGGCAGGGCCCCGGGCAGGGCCCCGGAGGTATCGGACGGCCCGGGCGCATCGGACCGCCGGAGGCCGCGGCGCGGCGTGCGGACGGCCCACGCGGACGGACCAGGCGGTCCTGACCGCCGGAGGCACCGGGACGGCCGACCGGATGACCGACCGGGAGGGTGAACCGGGCACCGGGGCCCCCGCGGGCCAAACCTCCGCCGCGCATCCCTGACAGTCGCTCACCCGAGCGGGCGCACGCCGCATGCGACACCCCCGGCAACCGGGTGAACTGGCCGGGTACGGCCCGCCCCCGGGGCTCTCCCGGGGCGAACCCCACCGCCGGAGCGGACCCCGGTGGACGTACCCCGGGCCGCACCCGAGGAGGACGCATGAGTTCGATGGAGGCACCCTCGCCCGGCCGGGGCAGCCCCGGCCCGAGCGCCGCCCGCAGGAGCGGCGGCGCGGTCGCCACCCGGATGGCCGGCGCACCACGGATGTCCTGGCTGACGCTGGCGCTGATGACGACCAGCTCCGTGGCCAGCCTCCGGGCCGCGCCGACCATGGCGGTCTACGGCCTGGCCTGCGTCTTCCTCTACCTCGTCCCCGCGATCGTCTTCCTGCTGCCGACCGCGCTGGTCTCCGCCGAGCTGGCCTCCGGCTGGGAGGGCGGCGTCTACCGGTGGGTGTCGGAGGGCCTGTCGAAGCCGCTGGGCTTCCTCGCCGTCTGGTGCCAGTTCGCGATGACGATCTTCTACTACCCGTCGCTGCTCGCGTACGTGGCCTCGACGATCGCGTACGTGGTCAACCCGGCGCTGGCCAGCAACGGGCCCTACACCGCCGTCGTGATCATGGTGCTGTACTGGACCGGCGTCTGGGTCTCCTCGCGCGGGACGAAGGCCGTGGCCGGCCTCTCCTCCTGGGGCCTGGTGATCGGCACCCTGATCCCCGGCACGCTGCTCGTGGTGCTCGGCCTCGTCTTCCTCGGCCAGGGCAACACCTCGGCCGCCCCGATGAACGCCGCGCACCTCTTCCCGCAGTGGACCGGCCTGGCCAGCCTGGTGCTGATCGTCAACAACTTCCTCAGCTACTCCGGCATGGAGATGAACGCGGTGCACGTCTCCTCGCTCCGCGATCCGGCCCGGGAGTTCCCGCGGTCGATGTTCACCGCCTCCGGGATGGTCCTGCTGATCTTCATCCTGCCCGCGCTGGCGATCAGCTGGGTGGTGCCGTCCAGCCAGCTGAGCCTGACGGCCGGCGTGATGCAGGCCTTCGACTCCTTCTTCCAGTACTTCCACATCGGCTGGCTCACCCCGGTGATCGCGGTGGCGCTGATCGCCGCCTCCCTCGGCGGCATGCTCACCTGGCTCGCCGGACCGTCCAAGGGCCTGCTGATGATCTCCCGCCAGGAGGGCTACCTGCCACCGTTCCTGCAGCGGCTGAACAAGGAGGGGATCCAGCAGAACCTGCTGGTCACCCAGGGTGTGGTCACCACGGTCATCGCCCTCGCCTACGCCCTGATCCCGAACGTCTCCAGCGCCTACTGGATCTTCTCGGTGATCACCACGCAGGTCTACCTGATCGTCTACCTGCTGATGTTCGCCGCCGCGATCCGGCTGCGCCGCACCCAGCCGGACCACCCCCGCGGCTACCGCGCCCCGGCGCTGGTCCCGGTCTGCGTGACCGGCCTGATCGCCTCGGCGGCCGCGATGGCGATCGGGTTCGTCCCGTCCTCGCAGTTCGGCAGCGGCAGTGTCTGGTCGTACGTCGCGATCGTCGGCGGCGGCCTGGTGCTGCTCGGCCTGGTGATCCCCTACCTGTTCCTGAGGCTGCGCAAGCCTTCCTGGCGCAACGCCGACGCCCAGGCCGAACTGGCCGAGCAGGAGGCCGAGGAGCGGCGCGGCACCACCGGAGGTGCGGCATGACCGGCACCATGATGGCCTCCCGCCACCGCTGGATCTACCTGGGCGCGATCGCCCTGCTGGTCGGCATGCTGATCACCGGTCTGCTGACGTACTCCCAGCTGCACAGCACCAACGAGGCCAACGACAAGGCCAAGCAGCTCTCGTCCGCGCTGACGGCGGCCGGCTACCCGGTGCCCAGCCAGAGCCAGATCGTGCACACCCTGGGCGAGGACGGCGGCGCGGTCTGCGAGAACCCGGCCGACGCGCTGAACCAGGCGCAGTGGAAGTACGGGATGTCCAACGGCGCGGGCGGTCCCGGGCAGCGGCCGGTGCTCTCCGACCGCGAGGTGGTGTTCGCGGAGTCGATCGTGCTCTCGGTGTACTGCCCGGACAGGCTCGCCGACATCCGGCAGAAGATCGACGACCTCAAGCTCCGCGACACCGTGCGCAATTGACGATCAGCCCACCGAACCGACCGATCGCCCAGGAGCCGTACCCATGACCGACGAACTCGCCCGCCGGATCGCCGCCCTGATGCCCCGGGCCAAGGACGACCTGGCCGAGCTGGTCGCCATCCCCTCCGTCGCCGACCCACGCCAGTACCCGCCGGAGAAGTGCCGCGAGGCTGCCGAGTGGGTCGCCGCCGCCTTCACCGGGGCCGGCCTGCGCGACGTCCACCTGGAGGAGACGCCGGACGGCAGCCACGCCGTGATCGGCCACCGCCCGCCGCCGCCCGGCGCCCCGACCGTCCTGCTCTACTGCCACTACGACGTCCAGCCGCCGCTCGACGACGCCGCCTGGACCTCCCCGCCGTTCGAGCTCACCGAGCGCGACGGCCGCTGGTACGGACGCGGCACCGCCGACTGCAAGGGCAACATCGTCATGCACCTCACCGCCCTGCGGGCGCTCGGCGACGACCTCCCGGTCGGCATCAAGTTCGTCGCCGAGGGCTCCGAGGAGCAGGGCACCGGCGGGCTGGAGGCGTACGTGCCGCCGCACGCGGGCGAGTTGCACGCCGACGCCCTGCTGGTCTGCGACACCGGGAACGCGGCGGTCGGCGTGCCGACCGCCACCACCTCGCTGCGCGGGGTCACCAACGTGGTGGTCGGCGTCTCGACCCTCGCCGGCGACGTGCACTCCGGGATGTTCGGCGGGCCCGCCCCGGACGCCCTGGCCGCGCTGATCCGCGCCCTCGACTCGCTGCGCGACGCCGAGGGCGGCACCCGGATCGACGGCCTGGACGCCACCGGTACCTGGCGCGGCGTCGGCTACGACGAGCAGCAGTTCCGCACCGACGCCGGGGTCCGGGAGGGCGTCCGGCTGACCGGTTCCGGCACCGTCGCCGACCGGCTCTGGGCCAGGCCCGCCGTCACCGTGCTCGGCATCGACTGCCCCCCGGTGGTCGGCTCGGCGGCCGCCGTCCCGGCCACCGCCCGCGCCCGGGTCAGCCTGCGGGTGCCGCCCGGCACCGACGCGCGGGCCGCCCAGGACGCGCTGACCGCGCACCTGAAGGCCGCCGTGCCGTGGGGCGCGCAGGTCACGGTCGAGCCGGAGAGCGTCGGTTCGCCGTTCCAGGCCTCCACCGGCGGGCCGGCGTACCAGGCGCTCGACCGGGCCATGCGGGAGGTCTACGGCAAGCCGATCTCCTTCCTCGGCCAGGGCGGCTCGATCCCGCTCTGCAACGTGTTCGCCCGCACCTACCCGGACGCGGAGATCATCCTGATGGGCGTCGAGGAGCCGCGCTGCCTGATCCACGCGCCCAACGAGAGCGTCGATCCCGGCGAGATCGAACACATGGCCCACGTCGAGGCGTTGTTCCTCCGGCACTACGCCGGGTCCGCCCGGACGTGAGGGAGTTCGGTACGCGCGACAGCCCGCGCCCGGCGGCCGGCCCGACCCGGACGGCCACCGGTCCGGGCCCGGTTCCAGAACGGGAAGGACGGCGGGGAAGACAGCGGGAAAGACAGCGGGGAAGAAAGCGGGGAAGACCCAACGGGACAGAAGCGGAATTCCGGTACGGGGCAGACGCAGCACTTCCGGTACGGGACAGACGCAGAGAGGAACCCTCATGCCACGACCGTTCAGCACCGAGGACTACACCGCCCGGATGGCCCGGGCCACCGCCGACGCGGCCGCCGCCGGACTCAGCGGCCTGGTCGTCGCCCCCGGCCCCGACCTGGTCTACCTCTGCGGCTACCAGCCGACCGCGATCACCGAACGGCTGACCGCGCTGCTCCTCACCGACGGGCGCGAACCCGCCCTGATCGTCCCCAAGTTGGAGCGGCCCGACGCCGAACGGGCCACCGGCGCCCCCGGCCTGCGGCTGCTCGACTGGACGGACGGCGAGAGCCCCTACGACACCGCCGTCCCGCTGCTCGACCCCGCCGGCCGCTACGGCGTCTCGGACAACGCCTGGGCGATGCACCTGCTCGGCCTCCAGGCCGCCCTGCCGGGCGCCGGCTGGACCTCGCTCACCGAGGCGCTGCCGATGCTCCGGGCGGTCAAGGACACCGACGAGCTGGAGCGGCTGGCCGCGGCCGGCGGCGCCGCGGACGCCGCCTACCGCGGCATCCTGGAGGTGCGGTTCGCCGGCCGGCGGGAGACCGACGTGGCCGCCGACCTCAGCGCCCTGCTCATCCAGTACGGGCACAGCCAGGTCGACTTCACCGTGGTCGGCTCCGGCCCCAACGGCGCCAACCCGCACCACGAGGCGGGTGACCGGGTCATCGAGGCCGGGGACACCGTCGTCCTGGACTTCGGCGGCCTCAAGGACGGCTACGGCTCCGACACCACCCGGACGGTGCACGTCGGCACGGACGTCCCGGCCGAGGTGCGGACGGTGCACGACGTCGTCCGGCAGGCGCAGCAGACCGCGTTCGAGGCGGTCCGGCCCGGCGTGACCTGCCAGGAGATCGACCGGATCGCCCGCCGGGTGATCACCGAGGCCGGGTACGGCGAGTACTTCATCCACCGCACCGGGCACGGCATCGGCATCACCACGCACGAGCCGCCCTACCTCGTCGAGGGCGAGGAGCAGCCGCTCGTCCCGGGGATGTGCTTCTCGATCGAGCCCGGTGTCTACCTGCCCGGCCGCTTCGGGGTGCGGATCGAGGACATCGTGACGGTGACCGACCAGGGCGGCCGGCGGTTCAACAACACGCCCCACGAGCTGGGCACCGTCTCCTGACCGCCGTCTCCTGACCGCCGTCTCCTGACCACTGCCGACCGGCCCCGCGACCTGCCGCGGAGTCCGCCCGCCCCGCGCCGCACGGGGCCGATCGGGCGGGCCAGGCCGTTCCGCTGTCCGGCGTCTTTCTGAGTCTTTGCTGGACGACAGGCCGTTCGCGTGAAGAGTTCTCAAAGAATGCCTTGCTAGCTTCGGCTGGCATGACCAAACTGCTCCGCCCGGCGCCGCCCCCACCCGCGAGCGCCGGGCGGCTGCGTCCGGTGACCCGGCCGCTGCCCGGTGCGCGCGCCAGCGCACTGACGCGGCTGCGGCTCCTGGCGTGGCCGCTCTACCTCGTCGCCCTGCTCTGGTACGTGCGCACGTACGGCCTGCCGTACTCCAACGACGTGGTCTTCTGCTGGCTGATCGGCGCGCTGCTGGCCGCCGCCGTGCACAGCGGCCACGGGACGCGCGGCTTCCTGCTGGTGCTGCGCGACTGGGTGCCGGTGATGGCCGTCGTCTGGGCGTACTCGCTGCTGCGCGGGTACGGCGCGCACACCCCGTGGGCCCCGCACTGGCGGCCGCAGCTGCGGGCGGACGAGCTGCTCGGCTTCGGTGAGACCTGGACGGTCCGGCTGCAGCACGGGCTCTACACCGCCGGTTCGCCGCACTGGTACGACTACGCGGCGGTCCTCGTCTACATGTCGCACTTCTTCATGATCTTCGTGGTGCTGGCCGTGCTCTGGCGGCGCCGCCACGACCGGTTCCGGCACCTGCTCACCTGCTACCTCGCGCTGACCTTCGCCGGTTTCGCGACGTACATCCTGTTCCCGGCCGACCCGCCGTGGCTCACCGCGCAGGAGGGCCACATGCCGGCGCTCACCCGGGTGGTGTCGGACGTGCTGACGCAGAGCGGGCTGCCCCGGGCCGGGTCGGTCTTCGAGAACGGCAGCCGGTTCGCCAACGACGTCGCCGCGATGCCCTCGCTGCACTCCGCGTACCCGGCGATGCTGCTGTTCTTCTTCTGGCCGACGGCCGCGCGGTGGGTCCGCGTGCTGCTGGTCGCGTACCCGCTCGCGATGGCGTTCACCCTGGTCTACGGGGCTGAGCACTTCATCGTCGACGTCCTCGCCGGCTGGGCGTACGCGGCGGCGGTGGTCTACGGCGTGCGGTGGCTGCGCGCACGGCGCCGGGCCCGGCTGCTGGCGGTGGCCGTACCGGGGTAGCCGCGCCGCCCGGCCGGGTGCGGACCGCACCACCCCCGTACCCGGCCGGCGGCCGCCACCGGCAGACTGGGCGGGTGACCGAGACACCCAGGAAGCCCACGCAGGACCAGCTGCTCGCCGCTCGCGGCAGCACCATCGCGGACATCGCCGGCCCCGGGCTCCGGGTGCTGTTCTGCGGGATCAACCCCGGCCTCTGGTCGGGCGCCACCGGTCACCACTTCGCCCGGCCGGGCAACCGGTTCTGGCCCGCGCTGCACCGCTCCGGCTTCACCCCGCGCCAGTTCCGCCCGGACGAGCAGCGCGAGCTGCTCGACCTCGGCCTCGGCATCACCAACGTCGCCCCGCGCGCCACCGCCAAGGCGGACGAGCTCACCGCCGACGAACTGCGCGAGGGCGGGGCCGCGCTCGCCGCCCGCGTCCTGGCGCTGCGCCCGCGGGCGCTGGCCGTGCTCGGCATCGGCGCGTACCGGACGGCCTTCGGCCGGCGGACGGCGGCGGTCGGCCGGCAGCCGGAGGGCCTCGGGGAGACCGAGGTCTGGGTGCTGCCCAACCCGAGCGGGCTCAACGCGCACTACACGCCGGACGCGCTGGCACGGGAGTTCCGGCGGCTGCGCGAGGCCGTGGAGTGACCGGGGCCGGGACCGCCGGAGGGCCGACAACCGGCCCGCGGGGGCGGTTCAGCGCGCGCCGAACCGCTCGTCGGTGGGTACCACCTCGCGCCCCAGCGGCATCAGCGAGATCGGGATCATCTTGAGGTTGGCCCAGCCGAACGGGATCCCGATGATCGACACGAACAGCGGGATGCTCGTCGCGATGTGCGCCAGTGCCAGCCACCAGCCCGCGAACACCAGCCAGATCACATTGCCCACGCAGGACGCCGCCCCGGCCTCCGGCCTCTCCACCGTCGTCCGGCCGAACGGCCAGATCACGAAACCGGCGATCCGGAACGAGGCGATGCCGAACGGGATCGTGACGATGAGGACGCAGCAGATGATGCCGGCGATGACGTAGCCGAGCGCCATCCAGATCCCGCAGAAGATCAGCCAGATGGCGTTCAGGACGAACTCGATCACCTTCATGGTGGGCACCCTCTCACGACGGACGGCCGACCCCTATGACGTGCCATGCCCGCTGTCCGCCGTGTCTACGCCGCCGCCCGCCGGACCGACCGCAGAACCGACCGCAGAACCGACCGCAGAACCGACGACCGGACCGACCGCAGAACCGGCCCGCCACGCGCGGTCCGCCGGTGCCGGGCCCCTACAGCGCCCGGCCCCTACAGCGGGGTGACGGCCTTCAGCACCAGCAGCAGCGCCACCGCCGCGTTGACCGCGCAGAGCGCCGACGCGGCCGTTCCGATCGCCGCCACCATGGCCGCGAGGCCCGCCCGGGTGTGGGCCGGCGGCCAGTTCCGCGAGGACGGCACCGGGCCGAGCAGCGCGGCCACCCGGCGCGGCACCGGGCCGGGCACGGCCCCCGGCGCGGCGAAGGCGGCGAAGCCGGGAGCGGGCGCCCGGTGCGAGACCAGCGCCGCCCGGGCCACCGCCCGGGCCGTGATCCGCCGGTCGCCGACCGCCTGGGCCGACTCCTCGTCCGCCCACCGCTCCGCGCTGTACGCCACCGCCTGCTGCAGGGGCCGCAGGAACGGGTTGACGCAGCCCGCGAGTTGGGTGATCAGCAGATAGCGGTGGTGCCGGTGCTCCAGGTGCGCCCGCTCGTGCGCGAGCAGCGCCTCGCGCTCGTCGGCCGCCAACCCGGCCAGCATCCCGGTGGAGACCACCACCCGCCCCGGCGAGCCGGGCAGCGCGTAGGCGTAGGGCCGGTCGTCCGGCAGCACCGCGAGGTCGTCCGGGAGCCCGCCGGGTGTGCCGCCGAGTCCGTACCCGGCGGTCCCGGCGAGTCCGTACCCGGTCGTGCCGCCGAGTCCGTACCCGGTCGTGCCGCCGAGGTCGCGGCCGAGCGCCCGGCGGGCCCGGGCCCGGATCCTCAGGTGTCGCACCACCGTGCGCAGACAGGCCCCGGCCACCACGGTCAGGACGCAGATCGCCGCCGTGCCGACCGTCTCGTGGTACGGCAGCGCCGCCCGCACCTCCGGGTCGGACCAGCTGTCCGGCAGCGGGTTGCCCGGGATCTGGGCGGTGCCCACCACCCCGGTCAGGCCGAGGCAGACGGCGCTGCACAGCGCCATCACCGCACTGATCACGGTCAGCAGCCGGGACGCCCCGCGCGGATGCAGGTGCTGTTCGGTGAGCCGGGCGATCGGGACGGCGGTCAGCGGCAGGATGAGCGGGAGGAAGACGAAGACGCCCACGGGTCAGCTCTCGTGGTCGGCCACTGCCGGGTCGGCACCGGCGCTGTCCAGCAGCGTCCGCAGCAGCTCCTCGTCGTGCGGCAGCAGGGCGGTGACGAAGCTGGCCAGGACGGCGTCCCGGTCCGGCTCGCCGTCCAGCATCCGGCGCATCCGCAGTGCGGCCAGCCCGGCCGCGTCGGAGGACGCCTGCCAGAGGTAGGAGCGGCCCGAACGGGTCCGCGAGACGGCCTTCTTGGCGTGCAGCCGGGACAGGATGGTCATCACGGTGGTGTACGCCAGGCCGCCGTCCAGCCGCTCCTGAACCCAGACCGCGGTGGCCGGGCCGGGCGCCCGCTGGAGCACCGCCAGCACCTGGGCCTCCAGCTCGCCCTGGCCTCGCCGGCGGGCCCGTGGATCCCCGGCCGCCGGGGCGTGCCTCTCCTCTGCCATGACGGCCACTCCCTCCGGATGCCGCGCCCCGCAGCCGGCGGGACGCGCTCTCATCCTAACGAGCGGCCGCCGGCCCCCGGCCGCCCACCGGCCCGCTCAGACCAGCGGCTCACGGGCGTTCTGCCGCCGGTCCAGCTCGGCGATCCCGGGGTGGTGCAGGTCGAAGGCCGGGGACTCCGATCGGATCCGGGGCAGGGTGACGAAGTTGTGCCGCGGCGGCGGGCAGGAGGTGGCCCACTCCAGCGACCGCCCGTACCCCCACGGGTCGTCCTCGGTGACCCTGCGGCCGTACCGCGCGGTGTGCCAGACGTTGTAGAGGAACGGCAGGGTGGAGATGCCGAGCAGGAAGGAGCCGATGCTGGAGACGGTGTTCAGCGTGGTGAAGCCGTCCGAGGCCAGGTAGTCGGCGTAGCGGCGCGGCATGCCCTCGGCGCCCAGCCAGTGCTGCACCAGGAAGGTGGCGTGGAACCCGACGAAGAGCGTCCAGAAGTGGATCCGCCCGAGCCGCTCGTCCAGCATCCGTCCGGTGAACTTGGGCCACCAGAAGTGGAAGCCGGCGAACATCGCGAAGACCACGGTGCCGAAGACCACGTAGTGGAAGTGGGCGACGACGAAGTACGAGTCCGAGACGTGGAAGTCGATCGGCGGCGCCGCGAGCAGGACCCCGGTCAGCCCGCCGAACAGGAAGGTGACCAGGAAGCCGACCGTCCAGAGCATCGGGGCCTCGAAGCTCAGCGAGCCCTTCCACATGGTGCCGATCCAGTTGAAGAACTTCACCCCCGTCGGCACCGCGATCAGCATCGTCATGATCGAGAAGAACGGCAGCAGCACCTGGCCGGTGACGAACATGTGGTGCGCCCAGACCGTGATCGACAGACCGGTGATGGCGATGGTGGCGGCGATCAGCCCGGAGTAGCCGAAGACCGGCTTGCGGCTGAAGACCGGGATGATCTCGGTGACGATGCCGAAGAACGGCAGCGCGATGATGTACACCTCCGGGTGCCCGAAGAACCAGAACAGGTGCTGCCAGAGCAGCGCCCCGCCGTTCGCCGCGTCGAAGACGTGCGAGCCGAACTTGCGGTCCGACTCCAGGCAGAGCAGCGCGGCCGCCAGCACCGGGAAGGCGAAGAGCACCAGGACGGCGGTGAGCAGGATGTTCCAGACGAAGATCGGCATCCGGAACATCGTCATCCCGGGGGCCCGGAGGCAGACGATCGTGGTGATGAAGTTGACCGAGCCGAGGATGGTCCCGAAGCCGGAGAAGGCCAGGCCCATGATCCACAGGTCCGCGCCGAGGCCCGGGCTGTGCTCGGCGCTGTTCAGCGGCGCGTAGGCGAACCAGCCGAAGTCGGCCGCGCCGTCCGGGGTGGCGAAGCCGTAGAGGGCGATCAGCGAGCCGAACAGGTAGAGCCAGTAGGCGAGCGCGTTCAGCCGGGGGAAGGCCACGTCGGGCGCGCCGATCTGCAACGGCATGATCCAGTTGGCGAAGCCGGCGAACAGCGGGGTCGCGAACATCAGCAGCATGATCGTGCCGTGCATGGTGAAGAGCTGGTTGAACTCCTCGTTGGAGAGCAGTTGCAGCCCCGGCCGGGCCAGCTCGATCCGCATCAGCATCGCCATCAGCCCGCCGACCAGGAAGAACAGGAACGCGGTGGTGATGTAGAGGGTGCCGATCCGCTTGTGGTCGGTGGTGGTGAGCCAGCCCACCAGGGCCCGGCCGCGCCGTCGGCGCGCGGCCGCCCGCCGGCGGTCCAGTCGCGGCGTGCGCGACGGGCGCGGAGCCCGCTCCACGGCGTCCTTCGGCAGGAGAGTCACGCGGCGCACCTTCCGTACTCGGGGCCGGGCCCCGGTCGAGCCCGCCGGCCCGGGCCCGGACAGCAGTCGGACAACGACTACCAGCCGCCGCCCGGCCCCGCCGGGGGCGCGCGGGGCCGGTCACCCGAACAGGCGCGGTCCGGTTGCCCGGCGCCCGGCCGCGGCGGACGGTCGAGGTCCGTACCCCTTTCCGTGCGCCTGTTCGCCGTCGGTCCGGCTCCGGCCGGGTACCGCCGACGACGCCGGCCCGCGGCCCAGGAGGAGTCCATGAGCACCTCGTCGCCCACCCCCGACCAGCCCCCGCCCTGGCGCTCCGGCACCGGGGCGCCGCCCCCGCCGCCATCGGCCGACCGGTTCCGTGACTGGGCCCCCGGCCTGGTGATGTTCGCGGGTGTGCTGATGCTCATCAACGGCTTCATGGAGGCGGTGCGGGGCATCATGGCGGTCGCCGACGACGACATCTTCGTCTCGACCCCGCGCTACGTCTTCCGCTTCGACCTCACCGGGTGGGGGTGGGTGCACATCGTCATCGGCGCCCTGGTCGCGGTGGTCGGTGCCTTCGTCCTCAAGGGCGCCGCCTGGGCCCGCTGGGCCGGTGTGTTCCTCACCGCGCTGAGCGCCCTGGACAACTTCCTGGCCCTGCCGTACTACCCGCTCTGGTCGATCGTGGTGATCGCCCTGGACGTCTTCATCATCTGGGCGCTCTGCGTCTACCGGCCGGAGGACGACGTGTACTGACCGGCCGCACCGACCCGCCCCGCGCCCGTACCGCACCGCCGGTACGGGCGCGGGCCGTCTCAGCTGCGGGCGCGCTGGGTGACCGCGATGCAGACCAGCACCACCACCGCGGTGACCGGCGCCGCCACCGGCAGCTCCTCGCCCAGCAGCAGCACCGCCCAGACCAGCGTCAGCAGCGGCTGGGCGAGCTGGAGCTGACTGGCCCTCGGCACCCCGATCGCCGCCATCCCCCGGTACCAGAGCACGAACCCGCCGAGCTGCGACACCGCCGCCGTGTACGCCAGTCCGGCCAGCGCCTTCACCCCCGGGTGCGCCGGCTCGCCCGGCAGCGCCAGCGCCGTGGTCACCACGGTGACCGGCAGCGCCGCGACCACCGCCCAGGCGATCACCTGCCACCCCGGCAGCTCCCGCGAGATCCGCCCGCCCTCCGCGTACCCGGCCGCGCAGACCACCAGCGCGGCGAACAGGTAGAGGTCGGCGGTGGTCGGCCGCCCGTGGCTCTGCAGCAGGGTGAAGGCCAGCACCGCCGCCGCACCGGCCAGCGCCGCGCACCAGAAGGCCCGGGACGGGCGCCGGCCGGTGCGCAGCGCCGAGAACGCGGCGGTGGCGAGCGGCAGCACACCGATGACCACAGCCGAGTGGGCGGTCGAGGAGGCCCGCAGCGCCAGCGTGGTGAGCAGCGGGAAGCCCAGCACGCAGCCGGCCGAGACCACCAGCAGCCCGGGCCAGTGCCGGCGCGCGGGGAGCGGGACCCGGGCGGCCGCCAGGCAGAGCGCGGCGAGCAGCCCGGCCACGGCGCCGCGCAGGCCGGTCGCCGTCCACGGACCGAACCCGGACAGGGCCCAGGCGGTCGCGGGGAAGCTGAAGGAGAAGGAGAGGACGCCGAGGGCCGCCAGGGCCGTACCGGAGCTGCCGGAGCTGGCGGAGCTGCCCGAGCTGGCGGAGCCAATCGGTGCCTGCGGTGCTATCGCGATCGGGCGGGTAGCGCTATCTTGTGCCGTCATGAACGAGCGTAGCAGCGTGACCGATCTGGCCGACAGCCTGCGCCGGGAGGTCGAGCGCTACCCGGAGGGACGCAAGCTGCCGTCGAGCCGGGCCCTGATGGAGCGTCACCAGGTCAGCCCGGTGACGGTCTCCCGGGCGATCGCCGTGCTGGCGGCCGAGGGCCTGGTGGTCTCCCGGCCGGGGGCCGGGGTCTTCCGGGCCGCCGCCTTCGCGGGCGGCGGCATCACCGGCGGCGGTTCGCCGCTCGCCGCGCCGACCGCCCGGCCCGGCGACCTCTCCTGGCAGGAGCTCGCGCTGAGCGCCGACGCGGGCCCGCGCGACCGGGGCGCGGGCGCGCTGTTCGCCACCCTGAACGTCCCGCCGCCCGACGTGGTCGACCTGAACGGCGGCTACCCGCACGCCTCGCTCCAGCCGGAGCGGCTGCTGGCCGCCGCCCTGGCCCGGGCCGGCCGGCGGCCCGGCGCCTGGGAGCGCCCGCCGGTCGACGGGCTGACCGAACTGCGCGCCTGGTTCGCCCGGGACATCGGCGGCAACGGCGGGCCGCTGGGCGCGGGCGACGTCCTGGTCACGGCGGGCGGGCAGAGCGCGCTGACCGTCGCGATCCGCTCGCTGGCCGCCCCGGGCGCACCCGTGCTGGTGGAGTCGCCGACCTACCCCGGGACGCTCGCGGTCGCCCGCGCGGCGGGCGTGCGGCCGGTCCCCGTCCCGGTGGACGAGGACGGCGTGCGCACCGACCTGCTGGCGGCGGCCTTCGACGCCACCCGGGCCCGGGTCTTCGTCTGTCAGCCGCTGTTCCAGAACCCGACCGGCGCGGTGCTCTCCCCCGAGCGGCGCGCCGAGGTGCTGCGGATCGCCCGGACGGCCGGCGCGTTCGTCGTCGAGGACGACTTCGCCCGCCGGCTGGTCCACGCCGACTCCCCCGCACTGCCGCGCCCGCTCGCCGCCGACGACCCGGACGGCGTGGTGGTCCACCTGCGCTCGCTGACCAAGGCCACCTCGCCCAATCTGCGGGTCGGCGCGCTGACCGCCCGCGGCCCGGCCCTGCGGCGGCTGCGGGCGACCCAGGTGGTGGACAGCTTCTTCGTGCCCCGGCCGCTCCAGGAGGCGGCACTGGAACTGGTCGCCGACCCGGGCTGGGCGCGCCACCTGCGCACCCTCGGCGCCGAGCTGCGCGACCGCCGGACGCTCACGGTGGCCGCGCTGCGCCGCGAACTCCCCGGGCTGCTCGGCCCGCACCGGCCCGGGGGCTACCACCTCTGGCTGCGGCTGCCGGAGGGCACCGACGAGGCCGCGCTGGCCACCGCCGCGCTGCACGCCGGAGTGCTGGTCGCCCCCGGAAGCCCCTACTACGCCGCCGAGCCCCCCGCGCCCCACCTGCGGCTGAGCTATGCCGCCGTCGACAGCCCGGCCCGGATCGCCGAGGGCGTCCACCGGCTGCGCCGGGCCTACGAGGGTCTCACCGGCTGAACGCGGCCGGCCGCCGAGCGAGCGGGCGGGCGGGGGCGCGGGGCAGGCGGGCCCCCGTCAGCCCCGGTAGCCCGCCATCCGCTCCAGTCGGGCGATCCGCTCCGCCATCGGCGGGTGCGTCGAGAAGAGCTTCGTCCCGGCCTCGCCCGGGCGGAACGGGCTGGCGATCATCATGTGGCTGGCCGTCTGGAGCTGTGGCTCCGGCGGCAGCGGCAGCTGCCGGGTGCCGACGTCCAGCTTGCGCAGGGCGCCCGCCAGGGCGAGCGGGTCGCCGGTGATCCGAGCACCGTCGGCGTCGGCCTGGTACTCCCGGGAGCGGCTGACGGCCAGCTGGATCAGCGAGGCGGCGAGCGGACCCAGGATCATGATCGCGAGCATCCCGAAGAGCCCGGGGCCGTCGTCGTCGTCGCTGCGGCCGAACGGCACCAGCCAGGCGAAGTTCACCAGGAACATCACCACCGAGGCGAGCGCCCCGGCGACCGAGGAGATCAGGATGTCCCGGTTGTAGACGTGGCTCAGCTCGTGGCCGAGCACCCCGCGCAGCTCCCGCTCGTCCAGCAGCTGGAGGATGCCGTCGGTGCAGCACACCGCCGCGTTGCGCGGGTTGCGGCCGGTGGCGAAGGCGTTCGGGGCCGGGGTCGGGGAGATGTACAGCCGCGGCATCGGCTGGCGGGCCGAGGTGGAGAGCTCACGGACGATCCGGTACAGCCGCGGCGCCTCGATCTCGCTCACCGGGCGGGCCCGCATGGCGCGCAGGGCGAGCTTGTCGCTGTTCCAGTACGCGTAGGCGTTGGTCCCGAGCGCGACCAGCAGGGCGATCACGAAGCCGGTGCGGCCGAAGAAGCTGCCGATCACCAGGATCAGCGCCGAGAGGCCGCCGAGCAGTGCGGCGGTCCTCAGTCCGTTGTGCCGGCGGTGCACGGCAGGCCCTCCAATGGTGCGGTGGGGAAGCCCTCGCTGCCTCGTCCCTCTGCCCGCTCAACGGGCGAGCCCGGCGGCCTTGTTCCCTTGTGACCACCGCTACACCCGGACCGCCCAGCCGCCCGCCCCGGCCGGCGGCCTCAGAACAGCGTGCCGCCGACCACCTGGAGGACCAGCTGCGGGGCCACCGAGAGCACCACGGCCACCGAGGCGGTGAGCCCCAGGGTGGCCGTCAGCGAGGCCGGCAGCCGGCGCTCGGCGACGGCGGTGACCGCGTCCTGCGACGGCGCCGGAGCGAAGAGCCGCGCCATCCAGAGCAGGTAGTAGTACAGCGCGATGACCACATTGACGGCCATCACCACGGCCAGCCAGCCCAGCCCGGCGTCGACGGCGGCGCGGAACACCACCACCTTGCCGAACAGGCCGATCACCCCGGGCGGGAGCCCGGCCAGGCAGAGCAGGAAGAACGCCAGCGCCAGGGCCGTCCAGCGGCGCCGGGCGAACAGGCCGCGGAACTCGTCCACGCTCGTCCCGGCCCGGCGGCCGACGGCGGCGACCACCGCGAAGGCGCCCAGGTTCACCACGCCGTAGATCAGCGCGTACGCGGCGGTGGCGCCCAGGCTGTCCGCCCCGGTCCGTGCGTAGCCGGCGGCGGCGAGCGGCACCAGCAGGTACCCGGCCTGGCCCACCGAGGACCAGGCGAGCAGCCGCACCGCGCTGTACCGGGTGTCGAACCGCTGGCGCAGCGCGCCCACGTTGCCGACCGTCATGGTGACGGCGGCCAGCACCGCGAGCACCAGGCCCCAGGTGTGCGCGTACGGCCGGAAGGCGATCGTGGTGACCAGCGCCAGGCCGGAGAGGCCGGCCGCCTTTCCGACCACCGAGAGGTAGCCGGCCACCGGCAGCGGGGCGCCGACGTAGGTGTCGGGCACCCAGAAGTGGAACGGGACGGCGGCGACCTTGAAGGCGAAGCCGACCAGGGTGAGCACCGCGCCGGCCTCGGCCAGCGGCCCCAGCTGGGCGGGGGCGTGGGCCAGGCCCTCGGCGACGGCGCCCAGGTGCAGGCTGCCGCTCGCGGCGTAGACGAAGCCGACGCCGAGCAGCATCACCGCGGTCGCGGTGACGGAGGAGAGGAAGAACTTCAGCGCGGCCTCCGCGCCCCGGCCGTCCCGGCGCAGCGCGACCAGGGCGAAGGCCGGCAGCGAGGCCACCTCCAGGGCGACCACCAGGGTGGCGAGGTCCCGGGAGGCGGGCAGCAGGGCGGCGCCGGTGGCGCTGGAGAGCAGCAGGAACCAGTACTCGCCGCCGGGCAGCCCCGCGGCGGAGCCGTCGTCCGATGCCGGGCCGTCCACGGTGTGCATGGAGAGCAGCGCGGCGATCAGCGCGCCGCCGAGCGCGAGCAGCTGGAAGACCAGCGCGAAGTGGTCCGCGACGTAGGAGCAGCCGGTGTCCCGCACGCAGAAGGTGCTCCGGGGCGAGCCGCCGGTGAGCGGGAGCAGGGCGAGCAGCGCGAGGGCGAGGCCGCCCACGGCCAGGGCGCCGAGCAGCTTGCGGTGGCGCGCGGGCAGGAAGAGGTCGGTGACCAGCACCGCGAGGGCGGCCAGCGCGGCGATCAGCGGGGGCGCGATCGCCACCCAGTCCACGGACTGGATCAGGCTGCCCGGGTCGGCTACGGCGAGGGAGGTCACAGTGGGCTGCCCCGTGGAGTGAGGTCCGAGTGCGGCGAGCTGGGGTCCGAGCATGTCAGCCACCCCCGAGGAGGTGCTTGACGGCCGGGTCGGAGAGACCGAGCAGGAGCGCGGGCCAGAGGCCGGCGAGCAGGGTGAGGGCGGCCAGCGGGGTCCAGCTGACGGCCTCGTACGGGCGCAGGTCGGCGAGCTCGGCCACCGGAGCCGGCTGCTTCGGGTCGCCCATGCAGACGCGCTTGACCACCATCAGCAGGTACCCGGCGGTGAGGAGGGTGCCCAGGCCGGCCAGCACCATGTAGGTGACGAACGCGGGGCGCGAGAGGCCCTCGGCCGGGTCGAACGCGCCGAACATCGCGAGCAGCTCGCCCCAGAAGCCGGCCAGCCCCGGCAGGCCGAGGCTGGCGACGGCGGCGAAGGCCAGCAGGGCGCCGATCCGCGGGGCCCGTCCGTAGAGGGCGGCCCCGGTGGAGCCGGCCAGGGTGTCGAGGTCCGCCGTGCCGTAGCGGTCCTTCAGGGCCCCGACCACGAAGAACAGCAGGCCGGTGATCAGCCCGTGGGCGATGTTGGCGAACAGCGCGCCGTTGACGCCCACCGGGGTGAGGGAGGCGATGCCCAGCAGCACGAAGCCCATGTGGCCGACGGAGGAGTAGGCGATCAGGCGCTTGAGGTCGCCCTTGGCCCCGGGCCGGACCAGCGCGAGGCAGGCCAGCGAGCCGTAGACGATGCCGACGGCGGCGAACGCGCCCAGGTAGGGGGCGAGCGTCGCGGTACCGTCCGGGACGACCGGGAGGAGGACCCGGACCAGGCCGTACGTCCCCATCTTCAGCAGCACGCCGGCGAGCAGCACCGAGCCGACCGTGGGGGCCGCCGTGTGCGCGTCCGGGAGCCAGCTGTGCAGCGGCCAGGCGGGGGCCTTGACCACCAGCCCGACCATGATCGCCAGGGCGGCGACCACCTGGGTGGTGTGGCTCAGGCCGCTGCCGTGCGCGGCGGCCAGCGCCTGCATGTCGAAGGTGCCCGCCTTGCTGCCGACCAGCAGGAAGCCGAGCAGCATCACCGCCGAGCCGAGCAGCGTGTACAGGATGAACCGGTTGGCGGCCGGCACCTTCGCCCCGGTGCCCCAGCGGGCGATCAGGAAGTACATCGGGATCAGCACGATCTCGAAGGCCAGGAAGAAGAGCAGCAGGTCCAGCACCGCGAAGGTGGCGAGCATGCCGACTTCGAGCAGGAGGAACAGCCCGGTGAAGGCCCGGGCCGACGGGACGCCCTCCCCGGTCGGCAGCCGCTTCTCCGAGTACAGCGCGCAGAGGAAGGTGAGCAGCGCGGTCAGCACGATCAGCGGGAGCGAGACGCCGTCCACGCCGAGGTGGAGGCGCACGCCGATGGCCGGGATCCAGGACACGTCGGTGGTCGCCTGCATCCGGCCGGGCCCGTCGTGGTCGAAGCCCGCCGCGAGGACGATGCCGAGCACCAGGACGGCGCCGGTGACCACGGTGTTCAGCCGCAGCGCGCGCCGGTCGGCGGCGGCCGGGTCGGCGCCGAACGCCGGTACCAGGGTCAGCGCGGCCCCGGCCAGCGGCAGCACCAGGAGGGCGATGAGGACTGCGTTCATCGGGGGCTCCTACGGGCTGCGGTCGGCGGGGCTGGGCGGCGGGGCTGCCTGTTCTGGTCCATCCGGCTACACCGCCACCAGGACGGCCAGCAGGACGACGCCGGCGAGCAGCGCGCTGAGGTAGGTCTGCGCGTTCCCGGTCTGGGCGAGCCGGACGGCCCGGCCGAGCAGGCCGGCCGCCGTCCCGCTGCCGCGCACGTACGTCTCGACGACCTCGCGGTCGAGGAAGCGGACCAGCCGGGCCGCGGCGGTCACCGGCCGGACGAACAGCGCGCTGTAGAGCCGGTCGACGCCGAAGCCGTGCCGGGCCGGGCCGAACAGCGGACCGAGCAGGGTGCGGCCGGGGTCGGCGACGATCACCTCGGCGGCCGGGGCGCCGGCCTGCTCGGGCACCCGGCCCAGCGGTGCGGCGGGCGGCAGGCCGGCGCCGAGCCGCGCGGTGGCGGAGCGCCAGGCCCCGTACGCCAGCAGCGCGCCGACCACGGCGAGGCCGGTGCCGGTCACGGCGGTGACGGCCGAGGGCCGCAGCGAGCCGCCGTCCAGCAGCGCGGGCAGCCAGTCCGAGCGCAGGCTCGTCACGCCGAAGGCCATGGTCGGGACGGCCAGCACCCAGAGCGGCCAGCGCATCGCGGGCGGCTCGGCGGTGGCCGGGTCGGCCTCGTCCACCTCGGGCGAGTAGGGCGCGTCGGCCTCGTGGTCCGCCGGCGAGGCGAGCGCGGCGGGCGCGGC
The DNA here is from genome assembly GCF_040630835.1 of Kitasatospora sp. NPDC005751. NCBI lineage: Bacteria > Bacillati > Actinomycetota > Actinomycetes > Kitasatosporales > Streptomycetaceae > Kitasatospora > Kitasatospora sp. NPDC005751. Next base: position 41,368 of record NZ_JBEXYC010000003.1, on the reverse strand, counting down.
GGGCGCGGCGGCGCCGGCGGCGGCCGGGCTGTGGAACGCCACCAGGAACAGCCGCGCCGCGTACGCCGCGGTCAGCAGGGCGGTGAGCGCGGCCGAGATCAGCACGATCCAGCCGGCCGACTGCGGTACCGCGGACACCGGGCCGAGGCCGTTGGTCAGCGCCTCGCCGTTGGCCGCGTGCTCGGCGGCGGTCAGCACCGCCTCCTTGCTGAAGAAGCCGGAGAACGGCGGCAGCCCGATCAGGGCGACGAGCGCGATGCCCATCGTCCAGTAGGCGTCCGGCACCCGCTTGCGCAGCCCCGGCATCCGGGACATCGCGGAGATCGAGTTGGTGTGCGCGGCGTGGATCACCACACCGGCCGCGAGGAACAGCAGTGCCTTGAACGCCCCGTGGCTGACCAGGTGGAAGACGGAGGCCTCGCGGTCGCCGGCGGCCAGGGCGCCGGCCATGTAGCCGAGCTGCCCGACCGTCGAGTAGGCGAGCACCCGCTTCAGGTCGTCCTGGGCGAGCGCGCAGAGCGCCGAGCCGATCATCGTCACGGCGGCCATCACCGCGAGCACCACCAGCGCCGCGCCGGAGAGCAGGAAGACCGGCAGCAGCCGGGCGACCAGGTAGATGCCGGCCGCGACCATGGTGGCGGCGTGGATCAGCGCGGAGACCGGCGTCGGACCGGCCATCGCGTCCGGGAGCCAGGTGTGCAGCGGGAACTGCGCGCTCTTGCCGGCCACGCCGGCGAGCAGCAGCAGCGCGGTCAGCGTCGGGTGGCCGAGCCGCCCCTCGGCGGCGGCGGCCAGAACGTCAGAGATCCGGAAGCTGCCGGCGTCGGCGCCGAGCAGGAAGATGCCGAACAGGAACGGCACGTCACCGAGCTTGGTGACCAGGAAGGCCTTCAGCGAGGCCGACCGGGCGTCCGCGGTCTCCCAGTGGTGGCCGATCAGGAAGTACGAGCAGATGCCCATGACCTCCCAGCCGACCAGCAGCACGATCAGATCGCCCGAGTAGACGACCAGGAACATCGCCGCCGTGAACAGCGAGACCAGCGCCGCGTACGACGGGTAGCGCGGGTCGTCCTTGAGGTAGGCGGTCGAGTACACCTGCACGCAGGTGGCGACCAGGCCGACCAGCACGGAGATCAGCGAGCTGTAGCCGTCCAGGTAGAGGCCGAGCGTGAGGTCCGGACCGCCGGTCGGGGTGAGCCGGGTGCCGGCCTCCAGCACCTGGCCGGTGCCCAGCTGGAGGGCGACCACCAGGGCGAGCACGGCCGAGACGGCGACCGGCACGATCGCCAGCGGCCGGGCCAGACCGGGCGCGCGCCTGCCGACGGCCAGGGTGGCGGCCGATCCGAGCGCGGGCAGGACGGGGACGAGGACGGGCAGGGCGAGGTTCATGCGGCGGCCTGGCCCTTCAGTGCCCCGGCGCCGGCCGGCGCCTCCTCGGCGGACTCGGCGGGATCACCGAGCGCGGTGGCCCGGTCGATGTCCGCGGTGCCCCGGGCCCGGAAGAGCAGCAGGACGATGGCGAGCCCGAGGCCGATCTCGGCGGCGGCGATGGTGATGGTGAACAGGGTGAGCGCCTGGCCGGCGTGCAGAGAGTCCCGCAGCCAGGCGTCGAAGGCGACGAGGTTGAGGTTGACGGCGTTGAGCATCAGCTCCACGGACATCAGCACCAGGACGACGTTGCGCCGGGCGAGCACGCCGTACACGCCGACGCTGAACAGCAGCGCGGCGAGCACGACGGGGTAGGCGAGATGCATCAGCTCTCCTCCGCCGAGGTCGTCGGGGCGGGAGCCGCGGGCTCGGCCGGGGCCTTCGGCGCGGTGGCGGCGACCGTCCCGTTGGAGCCCACCGGCCGGCCCGCGCGCAGCTTGGCGGCCCGGGGCGGCGGTACCCGCCGGCCGGCCCCGCGGGACAGCACGAGCGCGCCGACCAGTGCGGCCAGCAGCAGCACCGAGAGCGCCTCGAAGGGCAGCACCCAGGTCCGGAACAGGCTGGTACCCGTCGCCTGCGCCGAACCGCCGCCCCCGCCGAGGTCGATCCACGACGTCCGGAAGGCGTCGACGAGCAGCGTCACCAGCGTCCCGGCCGTGGCCAGCGCCACCACCAGGGCGACCCAGCGGTTGCCCGAGTCGGCGTCCGGCGAGCGCCCGATCGGCGCCCGGGTGAGCATCAGCCCGAACAGCACCAGGACGACCACCGAGCCGAGGTAGATCAGCACCTGCACCCACGCGATGAACTCGGCGGTGAGCAGCAGGAACTCCACCGCCAGGCCGCCGAGCGCGACCACCAGCCAGAGCGCGGCGTGCACCAGCTGCCTGGTGGTCACGGCCATCACGGCCGAGCCCAGCACGGCGACGCCGACCAGCAGGAAGACGATCTCGACCCCGGTCGGGGAGAGGAACGAGCGGGCGGCCGGGTCCAGCGACCCGGCCGCGGTCAGCAGGGCGGCACTCATCGCGGGTCACCCTCCTCCGGCGCCGCCGAGGCGGCGGCGGCCAGCTTGTCCGCGGCCTTGCGCGCGGTGGCGATCTCCTTGGGCTCCTCGGCCGCCGGGTCCAGCGCCGGCGGCGCCGGCACCGTCCACATCCACTCGCGGAGCTTGTCCCGCTCGTGGGTCAGCTCCAGGATGTCGGTCTCCGCGTACTCGAACTCCGGGGACCAGAACAGCGCGTCGAACGGGCACACCTCGATGCAGATCCCGCAGTACATGCAGAGCGAGAAGTCGATGGCGAAGCGGTCCAGCACGTTGCGGGTCCGGGCGCGGGCGTTCGGGTCGGCGGCCGGCAGCGTCTCCTTGTGGGAGTCGATGTAGATGCACCAGTCCGGGCACTCGCGGGCGCACAGCATGCAGACCGTGCAGTTCTCCTCCAGCAGCGCGATCACGCCGCGCGAGCGCGGCGGCAGCGCGGGCTGCACGTCGGGGTACTGCGCGGTGACGGTCTTCTTCGTCATCGTCCGCAGGGTGACGGCCAGGCCCTTGGCCAGTCCGGAGCCGGGGAAGCTCATGCGCCCACCCCGCTCCGCCGGGCCGGGGCGTCGGCCCCTGCGTGCCTGTCGGCCACGAGCTCGCTGCGCTCGGTCATGAGATCGCCACCTTGATGATGCCGGTGAGGGCGAGCTGGACGAGGGCCAGCGGGATCAGCACGAGCCACGCGAAGCGCATCAGCTGGTCCTCCCGCAGTCGCGGGTAGGTGACCCGCAGCCAGATGACCACGAAGGCCAGCGCGAAGGTCTTCAGGATCGTCCAGAGCCAGCCGAGCTCGTCCGGCAGCGGACCGTGCCAGCCGCCCAGGAAGAGCACCGCGGTAAGCCCGGAGACCACCAGGATCCCGACGTACTCGGAGAGCAGGAAGAGCGCGAAGCGCAGCCCGGTGTACTCGGTGTACGCGCCGAAGATGATCTCCGAGTCGGCCACCGGCATGTCGAACGGCGGGCGCTGGAGCTCGGCCAGGCCGGCCGTGAAGAAGACGAAGGCGCCGATGAGCTGCCACGGGATCCAGTACCACTGCCAGGCGTCCAGGATCCCCGGGAGCGAGAGCGTGCCGGCCGCCATCGCCACCGAGGCGGCCGCGAGCACCATCGGCAGCTCGTAGGACATCAGCTGCGCGGCCGTCCGCAGACCGCCGAGCAGCGAGAACTTGTTCGCCGAGGCCCAGCCGGCCATCAGCTTGCCGATCACGCCGACGCCCATCACGGCCAGCACGAAGAAGAGGCCGGCGTCGATCGCCTGGCCGACGAAGCCGTCCGGCCCGACGGGGATGGCGAGCAGCACGAACAGGTAGGGCAGCAGGGAGACGGCGGGCGCCAGCTGGAAGATCCTGCGGTCCGCCCCGGCCGGGACGATGTCCTCCTTCTGCGCGAACTTCACGCCGTCGGCGACGAGCTGCGCCCAGCCGTGGAAGCCGCCGGCGTACATCGGACCGAGCCGGCCCTGCATGTGCGCCATCACCTTGTGCTCGGTCTGGCCGATGACCAGGGGGAAGGTGAGGAAGACGACGAGGGTGGCGACGCAGCGCAGCAGCGTGTCGAGCAGGTTCACGTGCTGTCTCCGTCCTGGTCGGCCGGGTCGGCCGGCGTCTCCTTCGTCCCGTCCTCCGCGCGCTTCCCGTCCTCCGGTCCGGTCGCACCGGCCGCCTCGCCGGGCGCCTCGGGCGCGGCAGCGGCAGCGGCAGCGGCAGCGGCAGCGGCAGCGGCAGCGGCAGCAGTCTCGGCCTCGGGTGCGGCAGTGCCCTCAGGTGCGGCCTCGGCCTCGGAACCGTGCGCGGGCACCGGGGCGTGCCAGGGCGCGTCCGCGGACTGGGTCCGGGCCGGCGCCGGCCGCCCGGGCTTCGGCTCGGCGCTCTCCACGACGGGCTCCCCGGCGGGGGCCTGGCTCGCCGAGCCGTCCGTGACGGACCTGGTCCGGCGCGGCCGGTCGGCCCGCACCGGCGGCGCCGCCTCGGCGGCGGCTCCCTCGGCGACGGTCTCGGCGGCCTGGCTCACCGAGCCCGCGTCGACCGACCTGGTCCGGCGCGGCCGGTCGGCCCGGACGGCGGGCCCGCCCTCGGCCGAAGCGGCGGCCGCACCTGCGGCGGCCGCACCGGCCCGGGGCGTACGGGCCGCCGCGCCGGCCGCCCGCGCACCGCGCGCGGGCCGCTCGGCCACCGGCGGCAGGGTCCCCTTGAGCGGGCCCCACTCGTTCGGGTCCGGGACGCCGGGCGGCTGCATCTTGCGCCGCGCCGGTCCGTCACCGTGGTCGGACTCGCCCGGCTCCTTGGCGCCCGGCCAGGCCTTGGCGACCCGGGCCGCGAGCACGAACTCCTTGCGCAGCGGGAACCCCTCGAAGCCGTCCGGCAGCAGCAGGGTGACCAGGTGGGGGTGCCCGGGGAAGTCGATGCCGAACATCTCGTGCGTCTCGCGCTCGTGCCAGCCGGCCCCCGCGTACACCTCGACGGCGGTCGGCAGGGCGGCCCCCGCCCGCGCCACCTTGGTGCGCAGCGCCAGGTGGCGCACCCCGGGGCCGTCCGCGGCGGCCAGGTGGGCGACCACCGAGAAGCCCTCGGCCAGCTCGTCGACGGCGCTCAGCCAGTCGAAGAACCGCAGTCCCAGGACGTCCCGGGCCGCGGTGAGCGCCTCGATCCAGTGCTCGGCGGGCACGTCGACGGTGACCAGCCCGTACGCCTCGGCGCCGGTGGCCCACTCGCCGACCGACGCCGCGTACTGCTCGGCGGTGCTCACGAGACGCCTCCTTCGGACGGCGCGGGGCCGGCCACCAGCGGGCGGCGCAGGGCGCTCGCGGGCGCGGCGTACCGGCCGGGCAGCGACTCGGCGGCGATCTTCTCCTGGAGCTTGAGGATGCCCTGGAGCAGGGCCTCCGGCCGGGGCGGGCAGCCGGGCACGTAGACGTCGACCGGGATGATCTGGTCGACGCCCTTGGTGACGGAGTAGGAGTCCCAGTAGGGTCCGCCGGAGTTGGAGCAGGCGCCGAAGGAGATGACGTACTTCGGCTCGGGCATCTGCTCGTAGAGGCGCTTCACGGCGGGCGCCATCTTGTCGGTCACCGTCCCCGAGACGATCATCAGATCGGCCTGTCGGGGGCCGGGCGCGAACGGAATCACACCCATCCGGATGAAGTCGTGCTTGGCCATCGACGCGGCGATGAACTCGATCGCGCAGCAGGCGAGGCCGAAGTTGAAGCACCAGAGGCTGTAGCGGCGGCCCCAGTTCAGGACGACCTTGACCGGGTCGGGCGCCAGCCGGGCGAGCGGGCCGAGGCTGCTCCGCCCGACGGCCGCACCGGGGCGCGACGGGTCCGGCAGACCGAGCGGTACCGGGCCCCCGGCGCCCCCGGTGCCGTGCGCGTGCGAGTGGTTGTGGGTCACGTCCATTCCAGAACGCCCTTCTTCCAGGCGTAGAGCAGCCCGACCGCGAGGAAGCCGATGAAGACGAACATCTCGATCAGCGTCCCGGCGCCGTAGCCGGCGGCGGCGAAGACGGTCGCCCACGGGAACAGGTAGATCGCGTCTACCGCGAAGATCACGTACAGGAAGGCGTAGACGTAGTAGCGGATCTGGGTGTGCGCCCAGTCCTCTCCCACCGGGTCCACGCCGCACTCGTAGGCGAGGAGCTTCTCCGGCGAGTACACCACCGGCCGCAGCAGCCGGTTGGCGGTGAACGCCACGGCGACGAAGAGCACGCCGACGACGGCGAGCAGGCCCATCGCGGCGTACGCGTCGAAGTAGCCGCTGCCGGCGGCCGGGTCGGCCGCGACGGCAGCTGCCGGCTGCCCCTCCATGCCCCTCGCCTCCACATCGCCTGGGAAAACCGCCCTCACGGCAGTTCTACGACGTTTCTTTACACGGTCATAACCATCGCCAATGCGTGAGTCTAAGTGCACGGCCGTGGAGCACCGCATCCCGCCCGATCCGCAAGACGGCCGATGGACATTCGGTGGACGACCGCGCCCGCCGGCCGCCCCGGGCGGGGGTGGGGATAACCCCCGGGCGGGAAGACGTATCACCCCCATGGCCCCGCGCGCCCCCGACCGGGGAAGCTTGGATCACCAGCTCGACTCCAAGGGACGGTAGATCCGACATGAAGCCACTGCACCGCCGCGCCGCGGATGCCCTCAAGGAGCAGGACGCGGGCCCCGAGCGCGCCCCGCTGTACGGCGCGCGGATGTGGCGGCAGGCCGGGCAGCTGATGCTCAATCTGCCGCTCGGCCTCGCCGGGTTCGTCTTCACCGTCGTCCTGCTCTCCGTCGGGCTGGCGCTCTCCATCACCGTGATCGGCCTGCCGCTGCTGGCCGCCGGGCTGGCCGGATGCCGACTCCTGGGCGCCTTCGCCCGCCGCCGGGCCCGCTCGGTGCTCGGCTCCGAGGTGCGCGAGCCGGAGCCGGTGCGCCGGAACCGGCCGGGGATCACCGGCTACGCGATCGCCTACCTCACCGACCCGCTCAGCTGGCGCTCGGCGCTCTACAACGTGCTGCTGCTGCCCTGGGGCCTGCTGAGCTTCGCGGTGACGCTGATCTGCGTCATCGTCGGCTGGCCGGTGCTGCCCTGGGTGGTCCGCTTCCAGGCGGCGATCGACCGGATGCTGGTGGAGGTCCTGCTCTACCCGGGCGCGCTCTCCGAGCGGGTGCGGGAGCTGGAGGACGACCGCGGCACGGTGATCGACACCGCCGCCGCCGACCTGCGCCGGATCGAGCGCGACCTGCACGACGGCGCCCAGGCCCGGCTGGTGGCCCTGGCGATGGACCTCGGCATGGCCAAGGAGAAGCTGAGCGAGACCGAGACGCCCGAGGACGTGGCGGCCGCGGCCCGGATGGTCGGCGCCGCGCACGGCGAGGTGAAGCTGGCCCTGCAGGAGCTGCGCGACCTGGCCCGGGGCATCCACCCGGCGGTGCTCACCGACCGGGGGCTGGACGCGGCGCTCTCCGCGGTGGCGGCCCGCTGCACGGTGCCGGACGGGGTCAAGGTGCACGTCGAGCTGACCGCCGCCGACGGCACGGTGGAGCGTCCGGACTCGGCGGTCGAGGGCATCGCCTACTTCACCGTCAGCGAGTTGCTGACCAACATCTCGAAGCACGCCCGCGCCCGCTCCGCCACGGTGGACGCCTGGCGGGCCGGCGACCAGCTGATGCTGCTGGTCCGGGACGACGGCAAGGGCGGCGCGGCCGCCTACCCGGGCAGCGGCCTGGCCGGGCTGGCCGAACGGATCCGGGCGGTGGACGGGGTGTTCCTGGTGGAGAGCCCGGACGGCGGGCCGACCACGGTCACCATCGAGCTCCCCTGGCGCACCCGCGCCGCCCGCCGCTGACCGTTCCTCCGGCCCCCCGCCGGACACGTCAACGGGCCGGGACTCCGTCGAGGCAGTGACGGAGCCCGGCCCGTACCCGTGCGGCGGCCGCCCGCCGACCCTTGCGCGGTGCGCGGGCGGCCGCCGCCGGGAACCCGAGGGGCCAGGGCTTGTCCCACCCGGCCCTAGGGCGTTTCCAGCGTGCCGAGGGTGACGTCGGCGGTCTTGGCCTGGCCGTCCCGGGTGTAGCCGACGGTCGTCGTGGTCCCCGGGGTGAGCGAGGCGAGCGCGCTGGTGAGCCCGTTCAGCGAGTCGACGGTGGCGTCGCCGACCTTGGTGATCACGTCGCCGGGCTGGAGCCCCGCCGAGGCGGCCGGCCCGCCCGCGCTGACGGCCACCACCACGGCGCCGGCCGGGCGGAAGTTCTGGTCGAAGTACGTCCGGGCGGTGACCCCCAGCGCGGCCCGGCCGGAGTTGGTGACCTTGCCGTCCTTGATCAGCTGGTCGGCGATGCTCGTGATGGTGGACGCCGGGATGGCGAAGCCGATACCGGGCGCGGCGGCCCCGTTGGCCTCCGGCTCGGTGGCGGCGAGCGTGTTGATGCCGATCACCTGGCTGTTCAGGTTGACCAGCGCGCCGCCGCTGTTGCCCGGGTTGATCGCCGCCGAGGTCTGCACCATGTTGCCGATGGTGGCACCCGGCGAACCACCGCCCTGGGGCTCCGAGACGGTCCGGCCGGTGGCCGAGACGATGCCCTGGGTGACGCTGCTGGACAGGCCCAGCGGACTGCCCATCGCCAGGGTGATCTGCCCCAGCTCGACCTTGGCGGAGTCCCCGAAGACGGCCGGCTTGAGGGCGCTCGGCGGGCTGGTCAGCTTGATCACCGCGAGGTCGGAGTCCGGGTAGGAGGCGACCAGCGTGGCGTCCAGGGCCTTGGTGCTGTTGGCCAGCGTGACGGTGAAGGTGGTGGCGGTGCCGACCACGTGGGCGTTGGTGACGATGTCGCCCTTGTTGTCGTAGACGATCCCGGAGCCGAGCCCGGTCGCGGTGGTGATCTGCACCACCGAGGGCAGCACGTCGGCGATCACCTTCTGGTAGGCGTCCTGGAGCTGGTTGCCGCCGGCCGGCTGGGCGGCGGACGACGAGGACGCGCCGGGGGTGGTGGCGGTCGACGAGGAGGAGGACGATCCGCTGCTGCACCCGGCCACCGTCAGCGCGGTCAGCGCGGCGACGGCCGCCGGCCCGGTCAGTCGCCCGGCGAACGCCCGGGGGCCGGTGGGGCGCGGCCCGGCCGGGAGCGGGCGGGTGGGTTCCTTCTTTCGGTTCACCTGGGCTGCCTCCGATTCCATCGGCCGTACCGGGGCCGTCGAGGTCCGTGCGGAACCATCGAGATCACAGAGATCTTTGTCAGCATTTCACCGATATGTCCGAATCATTGCCCCGACGCGCCCGTCACCGGGCACGACCTGGGGCAAGGCGGACAAGCCCTAGGATTCACGCCATGACTTGGTTGATCACCGGTGGTGCCGGGTACATCGGCAGGCACGTGGTGCACCAGCTGGTCGAGGCCGGCGAGCGGGTGGCGGTACTGGACGACCTCAGCACCGGCGACCGCGCCCGGCTGCCGCGGGGAGTCACCCTGATCGAGGGCTCCACCCTGGACCGCGCCGCGCTGGACACCGCCCTGCGCTCCCAGGACATCGCGGGCGTGCTGCACTTCGCGGCGAAGAAGCGGGTCGGCGAGTCGGTCGAGCGGCCGTTCTTCTACTACCGGGAGAACCTCACCGGCCTGCAGAACGTGCTGGAGGCCGTCGCCGAGGCCGGGGTGCCGCGCTTCCTCTTCTCCTCCTCCGCCGCCGTCTACGGCATGCCCGACGTCGAGCTGGTCACCGAGACGGCCCCCTGCGCCCCGATGAACCCCTACGGCGAGACCAAACTGGCCGGCGAGTGGCTGGTGTCCGCGGTCGGCCGGGCGCACGGCATCTCCACCGTCTCGCTGCGCTACTTCAACGTGGCCGGCGCCGCCTCGCCCGAGCTCTCCGACGAGGGCGCCTACAACCTGATCCCGATGGTCTTCGAACGGCTCACCGCCGGGCGCGCCCCACTGATCTTCGGCGCCGACTACCCCACCCCGGACGGCACCTGCGTCCGCGACTTCATCGACGTCCGGGACATCGCCTCGGCCCATGTGGCGGCCGCCCGGCGGCTCGCCGCCGACCCGCCCGGCGAGACCTCGCTGGTCCTCAACATCGGCCGCGGCGAGGGCGTCAGCGTCCGGGAGATGCTGGACGTGATCGCCCGGGTCACCGGCTACGACACCACCGGCGAGGTCACCCCGCGCCGCGCCGGCGACCCGGCCCGGGTGGTCGCCTCCGCCGAGCTGATCCACCGCGAGCTGGGCTGGACGGCCCGCCACGGGGTCGAGGAGATGGTGACCTCGGCCTGGGAGGGCTGGTGCGCCCGGCACCCGGGGGCCCGCAGGCGGTAGGGCCGGTCCTCGGGATCCCGCCTGCGGGGCGTTCGGGAGGGCGGCTCAGTGCGAGGGCACCGCCGTGCCGTAGAAGGCGTCCAGCGCGTACACGCAGCGGTCCTTGCTGCCGACGAAGACCCGCCCGCCGACCGCCACCGGCGAGCCGGTCAGCTCGCCCTTGGTGCCGAGCTCCCACCGCAGCTGACCGCTCACCAGGTCCAGGGTGTGCAGCGAGTGGTCGCGGCTGCCCAGGTGGACCAGGCCGTCGGCGACCGCCGGCGAGCCGACGATCTCCCCCCGCGCGGTGTAGCGCCAGCGCTCCCGGCCGGTGGCCGCCTCGAACGCGTAGAGCACGTCCCCGCTGCCGACCAGCACCATGCCGTCCCCGACGACCACCGGCTCGGCGCCCTGCCGGTTGCCGGTGGCGGCGCGCCAGCGGTCCCGGCCGGTCGCCGCGTCGAGCGCGTAGACCGTGCCGAGGTAGTCGGCGACGTAGACCGCGTCCGCGTCCAGCGTCGGCGGGGTGAAGAGCACCACCGGCGCCTCGAAGCGCCAGCGCTCGGCGCCGCTGGCCGCGTCCAGCGCGTACACCCGGGTGCCGGCCGTCACGTACAGCACGCCGGCCCGCTCGGCGGGGCGCGACGGCACGTCCTCACCCACCGGGAAGGACCAGCGCAGGCCCGCACCGCGCGGATCGACGCAGCGCAGCCGCCCGCCGCCGTAGTAGTACGCGGCGCCGCCCACCAGGGCCGGCCCGGACTGCGGGTTCTCGTAGTCCTGCTGGGCGTCGTCGGCGCGCCACAGCTCGGCGCCGCCGGCCGCCGAGCGCAGCTGCACCCCGCCGCCCCGGACGCCGCAGCAGAGCACGCCGTCGGCGGCGTCCAGCGAGTAGACCCAGCCGTCCAGCGAGTTGCGCCAGCGCTCGGTGCCGTCCGCGACGTCCACCGTGTACAGGTGCGGGCCGTCGGCGGCGTGCACCCGGCCGGCGTCCACCGCGAGCGCCCAGGCGACGTCCCGGGTCTTGTAGCGGCGCTGGCCGGAGGCGACGTCCAGGGCGTGCACCTCGAAGCTGGAGACGAAGAGCGTGCCGTCGGCGACCACCGGGGTGCCCCAGACGTCGTTGGACATCCGGAACCGCCAGGGGCGCCAGCGGGCGGCCTGGACCGGCGGCGGCGTGGCCCGGCGGACCCAGTCCGTCTCGGCGGGCGCGGCCCCCGGCCCGGCCTGCTCGGCGCGCGGACCCGGGCCTATCCGGACCGAGGCCCCGGGCAGCCGGACCTCGGCGGCGCTCTCCCCGGCGACCGGGGCCCGGTGGCGGCGGGGGGCGGCGAGCTTCTCGGTGGCGGCCTCGGGGTCCGGCCCGGGCAACGCGTGCACCGGCCCGGGCGCGGGCGGCGCGTACCGCTCGGCCGGATGCCGGGTGCGCGGGTCGTCCTGCGCGGGGCGCTGGGGCGGCAGCGGCTGGTGCGGGTGGGGCGGCGGGGCCGGCTGCGGCGGCACCGGCGCGGGCGCCGGAGCGGGGGCGGGCGCCGGGGCCGGGCGGCGGCCGCGCTTGCGTTCGATCAGCTCCAGCGCGTTGGCCGGCAGCCAGTCCCCCGCCTCGCCCGAGGCGTCGTCACGGGAGAACAGGTGCGGGGCCAGCTCGGCCTGGATCTGCGCCGGCGAGGGCCGGTGCTCCGGGGAGGGCCGCATGCAGGCGCGCACCAGGTCCACCAGCTCGGCCGGCAGGCCGGAGAGGTCGGGCTGGTCGCGCAGCAGCTGGAAGACCGTCTCGACCGGGTTGGCGCCCCGGTACGGCGGGTGCCCGGTGGCGCAGAAGACCAGCAGCGACCCGAGCGAGAAGACGTCGCTGGCACCGGTGACGCCACGGCTGTCCCGGGCCTGCTCCGGCGACATGTACGCCGGGGTGCCGACCGCGACGTTGGTCATGGTGAGCCGGGTGCTGGAGACGCCGGCGGCGATGCCGAAGTCGATCACCCGCGGACCGTCCTCGACCACCAGCACGTTGGAGGGCTTGAGGTCACGGTGGACCAGCCCGGCCGCGTGGATGGACTGGAGCGCCTCCGCGATGCCCGCCACCAGCCAGCGCACCGCCCCCGCGGGCAGCGGCCCGCACTCGGTGACCAGGTCCTCCAGGGACGGCGCCGGGACGTACGCGGTGGCCAGCCAGGGCACCCGGGCGTCGGCGTCGGCGTCGACCACGGCGGCGGTGTAGAACCCGCCCACCGTCTTGGCGGCCGCGATCTCCCGGGCGAAACGGACCCGGAACAGCTCGTCCTCGGCCAGCTCCCCCCGGACGGTCTTGATGGCCACTCGCCGGCCGGACGCGGAGCGCGCCAGGTAGACCAGGCCCATCCCGCCCGCGCCGAGCCGCCCCAGCACCTCGAAGGGCCCGATCCGCCTCGGATCGTGCGCCGTCAGCTGGTCCACTCCGCTGCCACCTCCCCGTCTTCCGCACCCGCCACGGGGTGCCGCAGCCGATTCTCCAATGCCGCCCCGGTCAACTCCAACCTCCCCCGCCCGGAGGCCCCTCCGGCTCACCGTCCGGTCAGTGCCGCCGGAACGGCCGGATTCTGACGCCCGCTCCGCCTGCGGCTTGCACACGAGATGCCCGCAACTCTTTTTCGGGCACCTCGGACCCGGCCGCGATCGTCACGCTCTGTCACTCGACCACCCCTCAGCGGAGGGTCCGTCACGCTGTGGGGTCATAAGCACACGGGGGGGCTTCAACAGGCGCCTCCGGAGCCCGGTGAATATCCGTCCGAAGTCGTTCACGCCCCCTATAGCAACCCCCCGTGCGGAGTAATAGTCGCATCACCGAATCGCGCCAAGATCGTGCCACGGTAAGCTGACGGCATGACAGGACAAGTTCGCACCGTCGACGGTCGCGTCGCCGGGCGACGCGGACAGGAGACGCGGCAGAAGCTGCTCGACTGCCTCCGCGAGATGCTCAGCACGTCGCCCTATCGGGACGTCAAGGTCATCGACGTCGCCCGTATGGCGGGTACCTCCCCCGCGACCTTCTACCAGTACTTCCCGGATGTCGAGGGCGCAGTCCTCGAAATCGCCGAGGAAATGGCCAAGGACTCCGACACCCTCAAAGAGCTGGTGGCCGGAAAGTCCTGGGCAGGGAAGTCCGGCACGACCACTTCGGAAGAACTGGTCGACGGATTCCTCGCCTTCTGGCGCAAGAACGACGCCATTCTCCGAGTGGTCACGCTCGGTGCCGCCGAAGGGGACAAGCGGTTCTTCAAGATCCGCATGACGGTCCTCAACGCGGTCGCCAAGCCCCTCACGGAGGCCGTCAAGGAGCTCCAGACGAAGGGCCAGGCCGACAAGTCGCTCGACCCGGCCGCCGTCGCCGGCTCGCTGGTCTCGCTGCTCGCCTCGGCGGCCGAGCACCAGAAGGCGTTCACCTCGTGGGGCGTCAAGGTCAAGGACCTGAAGCCCAACCTCGCTCCCCTGGTGTACCTGGGTGTCACCGGCAAGAAGCCGCCCAAGTAGACCGATCCCGCCTACCCACCCATCCGCTCCGCACGCAGCCCCGGCCTCCTGTCCGGGGAACGACGGACGGCGGCCGTGTCCTCGGGGGAGGTCCGCCGACGTGCCGCAGCGTGCCAGACATGCCGGTGGGCGGGCACCCGTGCAGGGTGCCCGCCCACCGGCATGCGCGTGTGAGAGGGGGCTTCCGGGCCTCCGGGGACGCCCGGGGGCCGGAAGGGGCCGTGGCGGGCGCCCAGGGGCGCCCTGGGGTGCCCTGGGTGCTCAGGGGGCCGCTAGGGGCAGCGGACGACCTGGCCGGCGTACGCGAGGCCGCCGCCGAAGCCGAACAGCAGCACCGGGTCGCCGGGCGACAGCTCGCCGCGTTCGACCATCTTGGAGAAGGCCAGCGGAATGGACGCCGCCGAGGTGTTGCCGGAGACCACGACGTCCCGGGCGACCACCGCGTCGGGCGCGCCCAGCTTGGCGGCGATCGCGTCGATGATCCGCAGGTTCGCCTGGTGCGGCACGAAGCCCTTGAGCTCGGACGGGTCGATGCCGGCCTTCTCGCAGGTCTTCCGGGCCAGCGGGGCGATCTGGGTGGTGGCCCAGCGGAACACCGACTGGCCCTGCTGGCTGATCACCGGATCCCAGCCGGTGATCACCACGGCGTCGCTCTTCTCCGGCTCCGAGCCCCAGACCACCGGGCCGATGCCCGGCTCGGCGCCGTCCTCCTGGGCCTCCACCACCGCCGCGCCGGCACCGTCCCCGAAGATCACGCAGGTGGTCCGGTCGGTCCAGTCGAGGGTGTCCGACATCCGCTCGGCGCCGATCACCAGCGCGCGGGTGGCCGCACCGGCCCGGATCGCGTGGTCGGCCGTGGCCAGCGCGTAGGAGAAGCCCGAGCAGACCGTGTTGATGTCGTAGGCGGCGGGCGCGCGCACGCCGAGGCGGGCGGCGACGGCGGCGGCCGTGTTGGGGCTGCGCTCGACCGCGGTACAGGTGGCGACCACGACCAGGTCGATCTCGGCGGCCGAGCGGCCGCTGTTGGCCAGCGCCTTCTGGGCCGCCTCGGTGGCCAGGTCGACCAGGGTCTCACCCTCGGCGATGTGGCGGGTCCGGATCCCCACCCGGCTGCGGATCCACTCGTCGTCGGTGTCGACCAGCACCGCCAGGTCGTCGTTGGTGAGGACCTTGGGGGGCTGGTAGTGGCCGAGTGCCACAATGCGCGAACCGCTCATACAGCCACTCAACCGGGTTACCCGCTGGTCAGCGGGGCGCGACCGGCTACAGGATCCGCCCCCGGAAGCTGTAGGAGGCCGACAAGGGCCGTTGCGGCGCCTGGGGAGTGGCGGCGGCCCGGACGGCCGGTTCAGGCGGCCAGTGAGGCCGAGTCACCCATCACGATCACCGGATGGGCCGCCGGATCGAGGGTGCGGATCAGCTGGGCCATCTTGTCCTCGGGCACCGAGACGCAGCCGTGCGTCGGGCCGCCGTGGTCGACGTGGATCCAGATGCCGCCGCCCTTGGAGGAACCGCTGGGGCGTCGCGGGTCGAGCGGCGAGTTGCCGGGCACCCGGTTGTAGTTGATCGCGATCACGTAGTCGAAGGAGCCGGCCAGCGACTCGCCCGCGAAGCCCTTCCCGGAGACCACGAAGTTGGCGTCCTTGTCGTACGGGAGGCGGCTGCCGGGGTCGGCGTTGCGGCCGCCCGCGTCGGTGAGCGAGAAGACCCCGATCGGGCTGCGCAGGTCGCCCTCGTTGTGGTCGGTGGTCCAGCCCTTGTTGGCGTTGTGCCCCTGCCAGGTCTCGCCGGCCAGCCAGCGACCCTCGGCGGTGCGGGTCCAGAGCGTGACGGCGGTCCGGTTGGCGTCCTTGTCCTGACCGGAGGCGAGCACGACCTGGGTGGTCTCGGCGGGTATCCGCGCGGTGAAGGCGGCCCCCAGACCGGGTATCGCGGCCACCGAGCCGTCCGGGCGGGACTCGCTGCGGTCGGCGGCGGGGGCCCCGGTGTGCCGGTCGCTCGCGGCCTGGGCGGCCGGCGCGGCGGCGGCCGGGGAGGGCTGGTCCGGGGCGGAGACGCCCTCCGGACCGGGGCCGTCGGCGGCGGTCACGCCCGGGTGGCCGGAGTCCTGGCCGACGGTGTACCAGCCCGCGGCGGCCGCGAGCAGCAGCGCGGTGCCGGCGGTCACGGCCTTGCCCCCGCGCTTCTTCTTGGGCTTGCGGCGGTGGCCGCGGGCGGCCGCCCGGGGACCGGCCGCGGCGGCGGCCGGGGCGGCCGCGGGTGCCTGGCCCCGGGGCCGGACCGGTGCGGCGGCGAGCGGCGCCACCGGCTCGGCGGGCTGGGGCTGGAACGGCCGGTCGTAGGCGTCGTAGCCCTCGGCGGCGGTGGCCTGCGGGACGTAGACCGCCTGGTGGTCCGGGTGGTTCTGGTGGGCCTGGTGGTTCCAGTGGTCCTGCTGCGGGTAGCCGTTCCAGCCGTCGTGGAACGGCTGGTTCGGGTCGGCCACGGCCTGCGCGGGAGCGTCCCAGCCCTGGTGGGACTGCTGCTCGTAGACCCCGTAGGACTGCTGCGGCACCTCGTACACCGGCTCGTGCATCGGCTCGTACGACGGGTACGCGGTGGCGCGATGGGAACCGGACATGGCGCTGATCCTGCCAAACCCGGACCCGGTTGGGAAACCCGGGGGCCTGTGCGGACCCGGTGAAGAACACCGCCTCCCGGGCCGACGGGCGGCCCGGGAGGCAGTGGAAGCCGGTCGGGGACCGGTCAGAGGCGCATCGCCTGCGGGGTCTCCCGGCGCGTCAGGTCCGGGCCGTCGTACTCCCGGATGACCTCGTAGCGGGTGTTGCGCTCCACCGGGCGGAACCCGGCGTCCCGGATCAGCCCGAGCAGGTCGTCGCGGCCGAGCTTGTTCGGCGTGCCGAAGTTGTCCGCGTCGTGGGTGATCTTGTACTCGACGACCGAGCCGTCCATGTCGTCCGCGCCGTGGCTGAGCGCCAGCTGCGCGGTGGTGACGCCGTGCATCACCCAGAAGACCTTGACGTGCGGCACGTTGTCGAACAGCAGCCGGGAGACGGCGAAGGTCTTCAGCGCCTCGGCGCCGGTGGCCATCTCGGTGCGCGCCATCAGCTTGTTGCGCACGACGCCGTCCTTGGAGTCGTGGAAGTCGTGCTGGTAGCGCAGCGGGATGAAGACCTGGAAACCGCCGGTCTCGTCCTGCAGCTCACGCAGCCGCAGCACGTGGTCGACCCGGTGGCGGGGCTCCTCGATGTGGCCGTACAGCATGGTGGAGGGCGTCTTGAGGCCCTTGCTGTGCGCGAGGCGGTGGATCCGCGACCAGTCCTCCCAGTGGGTGTCGTGGTCCACGATGTGCTGGCGAACCTCCCAGTCGAAGATCTCCGCGCCGCCGCCGGTCAGCGACTCCAGGCCGGCGTCGATCAGCTCGTCCAGGATCTCGTCGGCCGGCAGGCCGCTGATCTTCTCGAACCAGTGGATCTCGGTGGCGGTGAAGGCCTTCAGCGAGACGTTCGGCAGGGCCGCCTTCAGCTCCCGCAGCGAGCGCGGGTAGTAGCGCCACGGCAGGGTCGGGTGCAGCCCGTTGACGATGTGCAGCTCGGTGAGGGAGTCGACCTCCATCGCCTTGGCGAGGCGGACGGCCTCCTCGATGCGCATCGTGTACGCGTCCTTCTCGCCCGGCTTGCGCTGGAACGAGCAGTACGCGCAGGACGCGTTGCACACATTGGTCATGTTGAGGTGGCGGTTGACGTTGAAGTGGACGACGTCGCCGTTCTTCCGCGTCCGCACGTGGTGGGCCAGACCGCCCAGCCAGGCCAGGTCGTCGCTCTCGTAGAGCGCGATCCCGTCCTCGCGGGTCAGCCGCTCACCCGCGTAGACCTTCGCCTCCAGCTCGCGCTTGAGCCCTGCGTCCATGCGGTGCCCCGCCTCCTCCGACTTCGAATCGTTGCCGGACCGAGCGTACGCCTATGCCGGCGTCACGCCGCGAGCAGCTCCGCGAGCAGCGCCGGATCGATGTTCCCACCGCTGACCACGGCGGCCACCGCGCGGCCACCGATCTCGCCCGCGCGGTGGAAGTACGCCGCCGGGGCGACCGCGCCGGAGGGCTCCGCGACCAGCCGGCCGCGCCGGGCCAGCACGGCCACCGTGGCGCGGATCTCGTCCTCGGTGACGGTGACGATGTCGTCCACGTACGCGGTGAGGTGCTGGAACGGCAGCTCGCCGACGGAGGGGGTGCGCAGCCCGTCCGCGATGGTCCGGTAGGTGTCGGCGACCGGCCAGGCCAGCCGCTCGCCGGCCCGCAGGCTGGCCTGGGCGTCGGCGGCCAGCTCGGGCTCGACGCCGACCACCCGGATGCCCGGGCGGGTGAGCTTGAGGGCGGCCGCGACGCCGGAGATCAGGCCGCCGCCGCTGACCGGCACCAGCACGGTGTCCAGCTCGGCCGGGGCATCCTCGGCGATCTCCAGGCCGACCGTGCCCTGGCCCGCGATGATGTACGGGTCGTCGTAGGGCGGCACCCAGACGTAGCCGTGCCGCTCGGCCAGCTCGCCGGGCACGGTGTCCCGCTCCTCCGGCGAGACCAGCAGCACCTCGGCGCCGAACGAGCGGGTGCCCTCGACCTTGACCGCCGGCGAGGTGTCCGGCATCACGATCACGGCCTTGATGCCGAGCAGCCCGGCCGCGTACGCCACCGCCTGGGCGTGGTTGCCGCTGGACTGGGCGACCACACCGCGGGCCCGCTCCTCGTCGTCGAGCGCGGCGAGGCGGTTGTAGGCACCGCGGGTCTTGAAGGCGCCGGTCGGCTGGAGGTTCTCCGGCTTGAGCCAGAGCCGGCGCTCGCCGTCGCCCGCCCAGGGGGCGGGGACCAGCGGGGTGCGGACCGCCACCCCGGCGATCCGCTGCCGAGCCGCGCGCAGCTCCTCCAGACCGACCAGTGCCATCGTGTTACTCGCCTTCGACCATCGGGAGTTCGCTCACCCGGTTCTCCCACTTCGTGGAGAGTACGACGGTCGTACGGGTCCGGGCCACGCCTTTCGTGCCGGAGATCCGCTTGACCACCGATTCCAGGCCCTCCACGTCGGAGACCCGGACCTTGAGCATGTACGAGTCGTCACCGGCGATGAACCAGCAGTCCTCGACCTCGCCGAGGTCCTTCAGCCGGAACGCGACGTCCTCGTGGTCGGCCGCGTCGGTGAGCTGAAGGCCGATCAGGGCCGTGACGCCGAAGCCGAGCGACGCCGGATTGACCGTCGCGCGGTAGCCGGTGATGACCCCCGCCTGCTCCAGACGGTTGATCCGGTCCGTGACGCTCGGGCCGGAGAGGCCCACCAGTCGGCCCAGCTCGGCGTAGGACGCGCGGCCGTTCTCCCGGAGCGCCTGGATGAGCTGTCTGTCCACCGTGTCCATATACCGTCCGCGTCCTTCCGAACCTCACCAGACCCACAGATCATTATCCGGATTCAAAGGCGCCGTGCGCGGAACAACCCGGATATCGCAGAGAACATACTCTCCTGCCCCGGGGCCGCCCACTCCCCCCGGGACCGGCCTTCACCCGCCCTGGCCTGCCGGGCGGGCGGCCGCGCCCAACTCGCCCTCCCAGCGCCGGTACAGCGTGTGCGGGACGCCGACGGCGTCCAGGACCCGGCCGGCCACGAAATCGACCAGTTCGCGGACGGTGGAGCCGCCGGCGTAGAAACCGGGCGAGGCGGGGAGCACGACGGCGCCCTGCGCGTCCAGCTCGACCAGGTGCTTCAGGGTCACCCCGTTGAGCGGCGCCTCCCGGACGCAGACCACCAGCGGCCGGCGCTCCTTGAGGGTGACGCTGGCGGCCCGCTGGAGCAGGTCCTTGCTCAGGCCGAGCGCGATCCCGGCCACCGCGCCGGTGGTCGCGGGGACGACCAGCATGCCCTTGGCCGGGTAGGAGCCGCTGGACGGCCCGGCCGCGAAGTCCCCGGACGACCAGTACCGGACGTCGTCGAGGCCCTCGTCGCCGCCCAGCCAGGCCGCGAGGTCGGCGCGCCAGTGCGCGTCCCGGAAGGAGATCCCGGTCTCGTCCAGGATGGTCAGCCGGGCGGCCCGGCTGACCACGAGGTCCACCGGCTCCCCGGCGGCGAGCAGAGCCCGGATCACCGAGGCGGCGTACGGCGTACCGGAGGCGCCCGAGACCCCGACCACCCATGGCTGACGCGTTTCTGTTCCCATGGCCCCTTTCTATACGGCGGCCCCCGGGGCGGGCCCATCCGCGTTCACCCCTGCGAGGATGGGCGCCATGGCAGCGACCCTCGTCGACCTCACCCATCAGGTGACCACCGCGATGCCGGTCTACCCCGGCGATCCGGCCGTCGTCCTGACGCCCGTGCTCACCACCGCCACCGCCGGGGTGAACGTGCTGGCCGTGCACCTCGGCTCGCAGTCCGGCACCCATGTGGACGCGCCGTACCACGTGGACGTCACCTGGCCCACCCTGGACGGGCTCCCGCTGGAGCGGTTCACCGGGCCCGCCGTCGTCGCCGACCTGCGGGGGCTGGAGCCGCGGGCCGAGGTGACGCCGGAGCAGCTCGCCCCGGCGCTGGAGCGGGCGGGCGAAGGCACCGTGCTGCTGCTGGCCACCGGCTGGGCCCGGCACTGGGGCACCGACGCCTACCTGGCCCATCCCTGCCTGAGCGCGGCGGCGGCCGAGGCGATCGTCGCCGCCGGGGTGCGGACGGTGGGGGTGGACGCGCTCAGCGTCGACCCCACCCCCGACCCGGGCCCGGGCGACCCGGCGGTCGCCGCGCTGCTGGCCGACCTGACCGACGAGCACGACCAACCCGCCGCCCCGGAGCCCACGCTGGCCGCGCACCGGGTGCTGCTCGGGGCCTCCGGCGGGGGCGTGATCGCCGAGAACCTGACCGATCTGCGGGCACTGCTGGACGCCCAGCAGGCCGGCCGGCCGGTGGAGGTGTCGCTGTTCCCGCTGCGTCTGGTGGCCGCCGACGGCGCGCCCGTCCGGGCGGTGGCGCGACTGGGCTGACGCTCGTCGGCACTTGGTCTAGACCATCCCCGGCGGGCGCCGCTACGCTTGCGCGCCATGGCAGAGATCATCGGAGTGATCGAGCAGCTCTGGCGCTACCCCGTGAAGTCCACCGGCGGCGAGCGGCTCGACTCCGTCGAGCTGGACGAGCGCGGCCTGGCCGGCGACCGCCTCTACGCGGTGCGCGACGGCGCCGGGAAGCTGGGCTCCGGCAAGAACACCCGGCGCTTCCGCCGGATGGACGGCCTGCTGCGGCTCTCCTCCCGGCTCGGCCGCCGGCTCGACGGCCCCGAGCTGTTCGACCCGTTGGGCCGGCCGGTCGCCGATTCCACCGCCTTCCTGCGCGCCTACCTCCAGCGCCCGGACGTCGCGCTCGCCCGCGAGGACGCCGTCTCGCACTTCGACCAGCTGCCGGTCAGCGTGCTCACCACCGCGACCCTGGACTGGGTCTGCGGGGCCGCGCCCTCCGTCGTCGTGGACGTGCGGCGGTTCCGGCCCAACATCCTGCTGCGGACACCGCCCGGCACCCCGCCGTTCGTCGAGGACGGCTGGTTCGGCCGCGAGGGCGGCGCCGGCACCGGTGCCCGGCTCTCCTTCGTCCGGGCCAGCGAGCGCTGCGCCATGACCACCGTCGCCCAGCCCGGCCTGCCGCACGCCCCGGAGATCCTCAAGGCCATCGTCCAGGCCCACGACGGCCGGCTGGACGCCCTCGCCGAGGTGGTGGCTCCCGGGCGCCTGAGCGTCGGTGACGAACTGTCGCTCGGCTGAGTCCGGCCGCTCCCGTCAGGCCCGCGGGCCACTCCCGGAGGCGGCCGGGAGCAGGCAGAACGGGTGGCCGGCGGGATCGGCGTAGATCCTCCAACCGCCGGCGTCTCCCAGTCGGGTGGCACCGAGGGCGAGGACCTCCCGCTCGGCCCGGTCGAGGTCCGGCACGTCGATGTCCAGGTGCGCCTGCTGCGGGTGGGCCGGGTCGGGCCAGCGCGGCGGCCGGTGGTCGGCCACGCCCTGGAAGCAGAGCACCGGGCCGCCCCCGACGTGCAGGGTCGACCACGCGCCGTCC
Source organism: Kitasatospora sp. NPDC005751 (assembly GCF_040630835.1). Lineage (NCBI taxonomy): Bacteria > Bacillati > Actinomycetota > Actinomycetes > Kitasatosporales > Streptomycetaceae > Kitasatospora > Kitasatospora sp. NPDC005751. The sequence continues at coordinate 19,555 of NZ_JBEXYC010000003.1, read as the reverse complement.
AGCGACCACCGGGGGTCCGGCCGGTCCACCTCGCCGCCGAGCAGGGCCGCGTAGAACCGGGCCAGCACGGCCGGCTCCGGGCAGTCGAGGACGATGCACTGCAGTGTGCCGATCACGGCGCTCCCTGGTGACGGACGGGTGGTTCGCCGCCATTGTCCTCCGCGGGCCGGAGGATGGGACTCACTCCTGCGAGTGAACGTCCCGGCCGGGCCCCGGGGTCTGTAGCAGGCTCGTCCGCGTGGCTGGCGCACCGTCAGCCACCCGGCGACGAACCCTCGGAGAGCCCCATGACGAACATCCCGACCGACCGGAAGTACTCCAGGGACCACGAGTGGGTGCGGTCCCTGGACAACGGCCGGCTGCGGATCGGCATCACGGACCATGCCCAGAGGCAGCTCGGCGACATCGTCTTCGTCGAACTGCCCAAGCAGGGCGACGTGTTCGAGGGCGGCGAGCCGTTCGGCAGCGTGGAGTCCGTGAAGTCGGTGAGCGAGCTCTACATGGCGCTGGGCGGCACGGTGAGCGTCGTGAACGAGGAACTGAACGACTCCCCCGAGCTGCTCAACGAGGACCCGTACGAGGAGGGCTGGATCATCGAGGTCACCCCGGCGGCGGGCAGCGGCCCGGAGGGCCTGCTGACCGCGGCCGAGTACCAGGACTACATCACGTCCGAGACGGCCGAGTAGCCGCCGTCCGGCCCCGGGGCACGGCGGCGGGCTACCCGGCCGGCCGCCGGCTCTCGGCGGCCACCGCGTCGACCAGGCGTGCCAGCCCCTGCGGGGCGCTCCGCAGGAACAGGTTCGGCTCGATCAGCTCCAGTTCCATCACCACCGGCTCGCGGGCGTCGTTCAGCGCCAGGTCCACCCGCGCGAACAGCAGGGCGTCCGGGGCCGGGACGGCCGCCAACGCCGCTCGGGCGGTGCGCAGTTCCGCCTCGGTCGGCAGGTACGGGGTGACGCCGGGGTGGGGCATCCGGTCATTGTCGATCACCCCGGGCTCGGTCAGCACGGGCCCCTTGCGGATCGCGTGGCTGAAGGCTCCCGCGATGAAGACCAGCGCGCGCTCCCCCTCCTCGACCAGCGGCAGGTACGGCTGCACCATCACCGTCCGCCCCCGCTCCAGCAGCATCCGGGCGTGGCGGAGCGCGTCGGCGGCCCGGCCGGGCTCGTAGCGGGCGGTGTCCTGCGCCCCGGCCGAGACGGCGGGCTTGACCACCACCCCCGGGGCCAGGTCGAAGTCCGCCTCGTCGCAGCGGTCGCCGGGGGCGACGAACCGCGTCGGCACGGCCGGGACGCCGCGCTCGGCGAGCACCGACAGATAGCGCTTGTCGCTGTTCCAGCGCACCACCGGGGCCGGGTTGCGCAGCCGGGTGACGCGGGCCGTCGTGTCGGCCCAGGCCAGGAACTCGTCGAGGCGTTCCGCGTAGTCCCAGGTCGACCGGACCACCGCCAGGTCGAACTCCCCCCACCCCGGGGCGGCCGCGTCCCAGGGCACCGCCTCGGCCGTCAGGCCGCCCGCCCGCAAGGCGTCCACGATCAGGGGCAGGTCGGCGTCGTACTCCGCGGCGGCGGTGGCGGTGACGACCGCGATCCTGGCAGTACCCATGCGTGCTCTCCCGTCCGACCGGTCGACGATCTTCCGAGTCCAGGGAGCGGCGAGGCGGCGGTCCGCGAGCCGGCCTACGGGCGGACGCCCGGTCGACGCCCCCCTACTCTCGGGGCATGACGACGAGACTGGAGCGACTGCGGGCCGACCACGCGCCGGCCCTGCTGGCCTTCGAACGGGAGAACCGGGAGTACTTCGCCCGCTCCGTCCCCGACCGCGGGGACGACTACTTCGCGGCGTTCGCCGACCGGCACCGCGCGCTGCTCGCCGAACAGGACACCGGGGCCTGCCACTTCCACCTCCTGGTCGACGAGCGCGGCGAGCTGCTCGGCCGGGTCAACCTGGTGGACGTGGCGGCCGGGAGCGCCGAACTCGGCTACCGGATCGGCGAGCGGGCCGCCGGCCGGGGCGCGGCGACGGCGGGCGTCGAGGAGGTGTGCCGCCTGGCCGCCGCCGAATACGGCCTGACCGGACTCACCGCCGTCACCACGATCGACAACCCGGCGTCGAGGGCGGTGCTGCGGCGGACCGGGTTCACCGTGACCGGGGAGACCGTCGTCGACAGCCGCCCCGGTCTGCGCTACCGGCGCGGCCTCGACGCCCCACGGTAGCGGCGGCTCCTCAGCCGAGCGTGCGGGTGCGCTCCAGGACGGCGGCCGGGGCCTTGGCCACCGAGCCGGTGTCGAACGGGGGTCGCGGGTCGTACTCGGTGTACAGCTGGATGGCCTGGGCGGTGAGGTCGTCGGTGAGCAGGGCGGCGAGCCGCAGGGCCATGTCGATGCCGGCGGAGACCCCGGCCGAGGTGATGATCCGGTCGTGGCGGACGACCCGCTCGGCGGTGTAGGTGGCGCCATGGGCCTCCAGCTCGGCGACCGCCGCCCAGTGGGTGGTGGCGGTGAGGCCCTTGAGCAGCCCGGCCGCGCCGAGCACCAGCGCGCCGGTACAGACCGAGGTGGTGAACCCGCTCTCCCCGTGCACCGCACGGACCCAGTCCAGGAAGTCCTCGTCGGCGACCAGCGCCCGGGCCCCGGCGCCGCCGGGGACGAGCAGCACGTCGCAGGACCCGATCTCCGAGTACCGGGTGGGGACGTCGACCGTCAGCGCCCCCAGCGCATCGGTGACCCGCCCCGGCTCGGGCGCGACGAAGCGCACCTCGGCGCCCGGGACATGGCCGAGGATCTCGTACGGCCCGATCGCGTCGAGCGGCTCGAAACGGTCGAAGAGCGGGATCACGATGTCCATGGGCGCAGCGTAACGGCGGCCCCGCCCGGGCCGGTCGGCCGCGCGGCCGGGTTCACGGGATGGAGTGATCGCGCGGCTGCGGGGGAATACCGGGGGCCGTCAGCGCAGCGCGTCGAACCCGGCCCCGATGGCGGCCCGGAGGCCGTCCTGCGCCGGGCCGAGCGCATACCGGGCGCCCCTGTGACGCGGGTCACTCCGGCGGACCGATGAGTTCGGCGGTCCGCTCCGGTCCAACTCTCGGAAACACCGCGAAGGCGACCGAACACCCCGACAGGAGACTCCCGTGACCGCGTCCGTGAAGGGCCCCGCCAGCTACTTCCCGTCGATCGAGAAGACGTACGGCCGGCCGGTCGCGCACTGGCAGGAGCTGATCCGCTCCTCGCCGCTGACCAGGCACGGCGAACTGGTCGGCTGGCTCAAGTCCGAGCACGGTCTGGGCCACGGCCACGCCAACGCCCTGGTGAAGCACACCCTCGACGAGGACGCCGGCCGGTAGGACGGGCCGGGCCCGGCCGGGGCGTCCGGGTCCCGGCCGGGCACGAGCGGATCCGGGTCAGGTCCCCAGACCGCGCAGGAGCAGGTCCACCAGGGCGAAGAAGAACAGCGAGATGCCGACGAAGCCGTTGGTCTGGAAGAACGCCCGGTTCAGCTTCGACAGGTCGTGGGGCTTCACGATGGTGTGCTCGTAGACGAACGCCCCGGCCACCACGAGCAGGCCGACCCAGAACGCCGGACCGGCGTCGGTCAGCACGGCGTACCAGCCGAGCAGCAGCGTGGTCAGCACGTGGCAGGCGCGGGCGCCGCGGATCGCCGCCGGGACGCCGAAGCGCGCCGGTACCGAACGCACGCCCCCCGACCGGTCGGAGGCGACGTCCTGGCAGGCGTAGATCAGGTCGAAGCCGCCGATCCAGATGCCCACCGCCACGCCGAGCACGACCGCGTCCCAGGACCAGGAGCCGGTGACGGCGAGCCAGGCGCCGACCGGGCCCATCGCCTGGGCCAGGCCGAGGATCGCCTGCGGGAAGTCGGTGAACCGCTTGCCGTACGGGTAGACCACCATCGGCACGACGGCGACCGGCGCCAGCGCCAGGCAGAGCGGGTTGAGCAGCGCGACGGCGCCGAGGAAGACCACCAGCGCGACCGCCGAGCCGATGTACGCCGTCTTCACCGACACCGCGCCGGTGACCAGTTCGCGCCCGGCGGTGCGCGGGTTGCGGGCGTCGATCTCGCGGTCGATGATCCGGTTGGCGGCCATCGCGAAGGTCCGCAGACCGACCATGCAGACCGTGACGATGAACAGTTCGGCCCAGTGCACCCGCTCGTCGGCGAGGAACATGGCCGTCAGCGCGGCGATGTAGGCGAAGGGCAGGGCGAAGACCGAGTGCTCGATCATCACCAGCCGCAGGAACGCCTTGACCTTGCCGGGCGGGACGTCGGGGAGGGCGGCGGCGGTACCCATCAGAGCCCGTACTCCTTCCAGCGGCGGTCCACCAGGGCGGCGGTGGCCGGGTCGGAGGAGACCATCTCCGGCCAGCCGCCGTCGCGCGTGTAGCCCTCCTCGGGCAGCTTCCGGGTCGCGTCGATACCGGCCTTGCCGCCCCAGAACTGCTGGTAGGAGGCGTGGTCGAGGTGGTCGACCGGGCCCTCCACGACGGTGAGGTCCCGGCTGTAGTCGACGTTGCCGAAGGCCCGCCAGGCGACTTCCTGGTAGTCGTGCACGTCGCAGTCGGAGTCCACCACGATGATCAGCTTGGTCAGCGACATCATGTGGGCGCCCCAGATGGCGTGCATCGTCTTCTGGGCGTGCTTGGGGTACTTCTTGTCGATCGAGACGATCACGCAGTTGTGGAAGCCGCCGGCCTCGGGCAGGTCGTAGTCGACGATGTCCGGAATGATGATCTTCAGCAGCGGCAGGAAGAACCGCTCGGTGAACTTGCCCAGCGGGCCGTCCTCGGTCGGCGGCCGGCCGACCACGATGGACTGCAGGATCGGCCGGCGGCGCATCGTCACGCAGTCGATCGTCAGCGCCGGGAAGGGCTCCTGCGGCGTGTAGAAGCCGGTGTGGTCGCCGAACGGACCCTCGGGCAGCATCTCGCCGGGCTCCAGCCAGCCCTCCAGCACCACCTCGGCGTCGGCCGGGACCTGCAGCGGGACGGTCTTGCAGTCGACCATCCGCACCCGCTCCCCCGCCACGAAGCCGGCGAACAGGTACTCGTCGATGTCACCGGGCAGCGGCGCGGTGGCGGCGTAGGTGACGGCCGGCGGGCAGCCGAAGGCGATCGCGACCGGCAGCCGCTCGCCGCGCTTCGCGGCCACCGCGTAGTGGTTGCGGCTGTCCTTGTGGATCTGCCAGTGCATGCCGATGGTCCGCCGGTCGTGCCGCTGGAGCCGGTAGAGGCCCAGGTTGCGCACGCCGCTGTCCGGGTCCTTGGTGTGGGTCAGGCCCAGGTTGAAGAAGGAGCCGCCGTCCAGCGGCCAGGTGAACAGGGCCGGCAGGGCGTCCAGGTCGACGTCGTCGCCGGTGAGCACGACCTCCTGGACCGGGGCGTCCTTGACGTTCTTCGGCGGCACGTGGGCCATCGAGGCGAGCTTGCCGAAGGCGTCCCGGAAGCCGGTGAAGCCCTGCGGCAGCTCCGGCTTGAGCAGCCCCGCGATCTTCTCGGCGATGTCCTCGGGCCCCTTGAGGCCGAGCGACTTGGCGAGCCGGGCCTCGGTGCCGAAGACGTTCATCGCCAGTGGCATCGACGAGCCCTTGACGTTCTCGAACAGCAGGGCCGGGCCCTTGGCCTTCTGAACCCGGTCGACGATCTCGCCGATCTCCAGATGGGGGTCCACCTCGGCCTTGATGCGCTTGAGATCGCCCTCGCGGTCGAGGGCCCGCAGAAACGAGCGGAGATCGTCGTATGCCATGCCAGCCAGTATCCGCCACCCGATAGCCTGGCTCGGTCAAGGGCCCCCGTGAAGCCGTCCACCGCTTCCGGGCCGCCCGCCGCAAACCGCCGTCGCCGGGGGAGATCGCCGCCGTGCTGAGGATCCTGACCTTCGTACTCCCGCTCGCCCTCTGGGTGTGGGCGTTCATCGACTGCCTGACCACGCCCGAGGACGAGGTGAAGCACCTGCCCAAGGTGGTCTGGGTGATCATCGTGCTGCTCTTCCCGCTGGTCGGCTCGATCGCCTGGCTGGTGGCCGGCAAGCGGCGCGGCGCGGCGGTGGCCGGCGGCCCCGGCGGCTCCCCGGAGTACGAGCGCCCGCGCGGCGGCCGGCCGCTCGCGCCGGACGACGACCCCGAGTTCCTCGCCTCGTTGAAGAAGGACGACAAGAAGCACGAGGACATGCTCAAGCAGTGGGAGGCCGATCTGCGCCGCCGCGAGGAGGAGCTGCGCGGCAAGGACGAGCCGGAGGACGGCCGGAAGAGCTGACCCGGCTACCCCGGACAGCCCAGCCGGACCGGTTCCGGGTGGGCTGCGGTGTTTTTGGCGCATCCCTACGAGTGGCGGACGCCCCGACCCGCTGCGCCGCGCCGGCCGCGACCGCCCGGCGGCCGTCGCCGGCCGTCCGCGGCGTGCCCCGCCCGGCCCCTCGGCGCACGCCCCTGACCTGCACGTTCCCTCATGTTCAGATCATCTTCCGGAAGCCGTGACGACGGCTTCGGGTAATCGAACGGACACCTACCGTACGCAGTCCCACCGACCGGTTTCTGTGCAGCCCTGACATCTAAACGGACCCGACCTTGTACGGAATCGACGCCGAAACCAGCGTGCGGCCCCTCGTACAGTCATAAGTGAAGAAAGTGATTCGCAGCCGGGGGCACAGCAGACGTTGGCTGTCGGACAGTTCCCTCACCCTTGGAGTGGTTCGAGATGACGGTTGTGCATGAGGCGCCGGTCGGCGACGAGATCCCCGAGATCGCGGCCGACGCCCACGGGCGGGTCGCCGAGCTGCACGAACTGCGCGACCAGGTCCGCCGCGGCCCGAGCGAGAAGGCCACCGAGGCCCAGCACGCCAAGGGCAAGCTGACCGCACGCGAGCGCATCGAGCTGCTGCTCGACGAGGGCTCGTTCCGCGAGGTGGAGCCGCTGCGCCGGCACCGCGCCCAGGGCTTCGGCCTGGAGGCCAAGAAGCCGCACACCGACGGCGTGGTCGTCGGCTGGGGCACCGTGCACGGGCGGACCGTCTTCACCTACGCCCACGACTTCCGGATCTTCGGCGGCGCCCTGGGCGAGGCCCACGCGCAGAAGATCCACAAGATCATGGACATGGCCATCGCCGCCGGTGCCCCGCTGGTCTCGCTGAACGACGGCGCCGGCGCCCGGATCCAGGAGGGCGTCACCGCCCTGGCCGGCTACGGCGGCATCTTCCAGCGCAACACCCGGGCCTCCGGGGTCATCCCGCAGATCTCGGTGATGCTCGGCCCGTGCGCCGGCGGCGCCGCGTACTCCCCGGCCCTGACCGACTTCATCTTCATGGTCCGCGAGACCTCGCAGATGTTCATCACCGGCCCGGACGTGGTCCAGGCGGTGACCGGCGAGAAGATCACCCAGAACGGCCTCGGCGGCGCCGACGTCCACTCCGCGGTCTCCGGCGTCTCGCACTTCGCGTACGACGACGAGCAGTCCTGCATCGAGGAGGTCCGCTACCTCCTCTCGCTGCTGCCGCAGAACAACCGCGAGATGCCGCCGACGGTCGTCAGCGACGACCCGGTGGACCGCCGCAACGACGTGCTGCTCGACCTGGTGCCGGCCGACGGCAACCGCCCGTACGACATGCGCAAGGTGATCGAGGAGATCGTCGACCACGGCGAGTACCTGGAGGTCCACGAGCGCTGGGCCACCAACGTGCTCTGCGTGCTCGCCCGGATCGACGGCCACGTCACCGGCATCATCGCCAACCAGCCGCAGTCGCTGGCCGGCGTGCTGGACATCAACGCGAGCGAGAAGGCCGCGCGCTTCGTCCAGATGTGCGACGCCTTCAACATCCCGCTGGTCACCATGCTCGACGTGCCCGGCTTCCTGCCCGGCGTCGACCAGGAGCACGACGGCATCATCCGGCACGGCGCCAAGCTCCTCTACGCCTACTGCAACGCCACCGTGCCGCGCATCCAGCTCATCCTGCGCAAGGCCTACGGCGGCGCGTACATCGTGATGGACTCCCGCTCGATCGGCGCGGACCTCTCGTTCGCCTGGCCGACCAACGAGATCGCCGTCATGGGCGCCGAGGGCGCCGCCAACGTGATCTTCCGCCGGGACATCAACGGCGCCGAGGACCCCGAGGCGATGCGGGCGCAGAAGATCAAGGAATACAAGAACGAACTGATGCACCCGTACTACGCGGCCGAGCGCGGCCTCGTGGACGACGTCATCGACCCGGCCGAGACCCGCCAGGTCCTGGCCTCCTCGCTGGCCATGCTGCGGACGAAGCACGCGGACCTGCCGTCCCGCAAGCACGGCAACCCGCCGATGTAGCACCGCGGTTACCACGCCACCGACCACACACCACACTTGCGCCGGGGGAGAAACCGAATCATGACCGCTTCCGCCGAACCTCTCGTCCGTATCGTCCGCGGCTCCCTCGACGACGAGGAACTCGCCGCCCTGACCGCCGTCCTGCTGGCCCGCGCCGCGGCCGCCCAGCAGGCCGCGGCCGCCGCCGCCCCGATCGAGCCGATCGCCAGCTGGCAGCGCCTGGAGCGCCGCCCGGCGTACTACTCGCCGGTCAGCTGGCAGCAGGCCGCCTGACGGCCCGACACGCCCGCCCGACGGCCGGCCACCCTCCCCGGGTGGCCGGCCGTCGGCGTACCGGGGCCCCGCTCACCGGGCGTCCCGGCCCGGACGGACCCGTCCCGGCCCCGGACGGTCCCGGTCGGGCCCGGGGCGGCTCGGTAGAATACCTACTGGACGGTATGTGATCTCCGCGCCGTCGCGGCCCTAGGATCAGCCGCTGCCGGAGCGTGCGAACTACCCAGGGAGGCTGCGATGGCCAGGCAGGCCCGGGCACTGGCGACCCGCCAGGCGGTGCTCCTCGCCGCGGCCGAAGTCTTCGACGAACGCGGCTACGCCGCGGCCACCATGGCGGACATCCTGGAGCGGGCCGGCGTCACCAAGGGGGCGCTGTACTTCCACTTCCACTCCAAGGAGGAGCTGGCGCTGGCCGTGATCGAGGGCCAGGCCGACTGGCTCGCCACCTGGCGGCCGACCTCCGACAGCCCGGTGCAGACCCTGATCGACCTGGGGTACGCCTTCGCCCACGCCCTGCTGGACGATCCGCTGGTGCGCGGCAGCATCAGGCTGACGATCGAGCACGGCAGCTTCACCCAGCCGCAGATCGAGGCCTACCAGGGCTGGTCGGACGCGGCACGCGCGCTGCTGGAGCAGGCCCGGGAGGCCGGCGACCTGCACCCGGGCCTGGACGTCGCGGCGGCGGCCGGGGTGATCACCGGGGCGGTGACCGGGATCCAGCTGAGCTCCCAGGTGCTGGCCGGCCGCCGGGACCTCCTCCAGCGGATGACCGACCTCTGGACGCTGCTGCTGCCGGGCCTGGTCCAGCCGCACGCACTCGCCCGGCTCAGCGTGGCCGAGCGGGGCGCGGGCGGCGGCTGATCCGGCGGCCGCCGATCGCGGGGTGCGGCGCTACGGCGCGCAGGTCCGGTAGGCGGCGCAGCGGTCCCCCGGGACCAGCGCGGGCAGCGCCGCTCCCCACAGGCTCCGCACCGCCTCCGGGCGGAGCCGGTCGGCGTCCTCGGGGGCGAGCAGCACCAGCCCCGCCGCCAGGGTGGTGAGCAGTTCGGCGGCCGGGCGCGGATCCAGCCCCGGGCGCAGCTCGCCGGCCGCCGCCGCGCGCTCCAGCAGCCGCCGGACCACGGCGGTGAGGCTGTGCCAGGCGTCCGAGCCGCCCCGGGCGCCCTGGCCGAGCTGGACTCCGGCCCGGACCACGACGTCCTCGCGGAGCAGCCGGGCCAGTTCGTGCGTGAAGTCGATCAAGCCCTGGAGGGCCGGTCCGCCACCGCGCAGGGCGCGGAGCGCGGCCGAGCCGATCTCGCGCCCGGCCGCGGCCCGGACGCCGTCGGCGAGTGCCTGCTTGGAGACGAAGTGGAAGTAGAGCGCGCCCTTGCTGACGCCCGCCCGGCGGCTGATGTCGATCAGGCTGGCGGACTCGAACCCCGCGTCCGCGAAGGTGACCGCCGCGGCGAGCAGGACGGCCTGCCTGGTCCGACCCGCGCGTTCCTGCTTGACCACTCGGCCCCTCCGGCCTCGGCGCCGGCGAGATCGCGGCTCGCCCGGCTGCTCTCAGGGCGTCGTCGTCGACGGTGCGACGCCTCGCATGCGGACGGGCCATCCCAAACCGCATGGTTGGTATCTAATCTAGCCCCTCGCTCGACGCCGCCGTCCAGGGGGGAGCGGCGCCCGTCCGGGTCGCGGACTTCTCCCCTCGGCACGTTCCCGCAGTCCAGCCCGCGGGTACCGTGATCACGCGGAGTGCTCGGCAACGACGACCCCGCCAGTAGTGCGCAAACCGGGTGGTCTGTATGTTTTACCGAGGCCGTCTGCGCGGCCGGTCGGCCGAGACCCGGGAGTGGGGCCAGTCATGCCATTGATCGTAGATCCGGACGCCGGCATCCCCTATGCCCACCCCGGTCCCGGCTACGACTTCCACGAGCGGACCGTCTCCCGGCACCTGGTCCACCGCTCCTGCGTCTCCGACGTCCTCATCACGGGTTGGCAGTCGGCCGGCCCCTACGACTTCCTGCTGGGCGCCCAATGGCCGCGGCTGCACGGCTTCTACCGGCTGCCGGACGACCGGTACCACGATCCGCTGCTGATGGCCGAGACCGTCCGCCAGGCCGGTCTGCTGATCGGCCACGTCGGCTTCGGCGTGCCGCGCGGCCACCACTTCACGCTGGACGAACTCTGCTTCACGCTCGGCCCGGCCGGGCTGGACGGGCTCGCCGTGGGCGCCGGACCGGCCTCGCTGATGCTCAAGGTCGGCTGCCAGGACGTCCGGATGCGGCACGGCCGACCGGCCTCGCTGCGGGTGCACGTCGAGGTCGAGCGGGACGGCCGTCCGGTCGGCCACGGCTCCGGAGAGCTACGAGTGCACTCCCCCGCCGCCTACGCCCGGCTGCGCGGTCCGGGGCCCCGGCCGGTGCCTCCCCGGCTGTCCGGCGCGCCCCCGATGCGGGCCGCGGCGCTGTCCGCGCCGACCGCGCCCGAACTCGTCGGCCGCGAGCGGTCCGCCGACGTGGTGCTCGGCGCGTCCCCCGCGCCGGACAGCTGGCTGCTGCGGGTGGACCCCGGCCACCCGGTGCTGTTCGACCCGGCGGCAGACCACGTCCCCGGGATGCTGGTGCTGGAGGCCGCCCGGCAGGCCGCCCAGCGGCTGCGGCACCCCGAGCCGGTGGTACCGGTCGAGCTGCTGTCCTCGTTCGACCGCTTCATCGAGCTGGACCGGCCCTGCCTGGTGCGGGCCGTCCGGGAGAGCGGCGCGGACGGCCGGCGGGTACCGGTCCGGGTCCAGCTGGTCCAGGACGGCCGGACGGCGGCCGAGTGCCGGCTGCTGACCGAGCCGGCCCGGCAGGAGGCCCGGGACACCCGCCCCGCCGGCTCCGGACGCGCGAGGGGCCTGCCGCTCGCCAGCTGACCCCGGACCGGTGTCCGGGGCCGGCGGGCGACCGGCAGGCCCTCGTCCGCACCCTCAGGCGGCCACCAGCGCCGCGGGGCGGCCGGCGTGCATCACGCTGAGGTTGGCGGCCAGCCTGGTCGGGTCCTGGGCCAGCCAGAGCCGCAGCGCGGCGCCCAGCATGGCGCTGGCCGAGCCGATCCGCACCTGCGTCACCTGGGCGATCCGGGCCGCCCCCGGCACCAGCAGATCGGCCAGCGGCGTCGGCAGCCAGACGGTCAGCGCGCACGGCGCGGGGGCCGTCAGGGCGCCCAGCAGCCGGTAGGCGTCCGCCTGCGAGCTGAGCGTCGGAATGATGTCCAGCAGGCCGTCGGCCACGACCTCGGACACGTCGCTGCGGTGCCCCTGGGCGAGTCTGCGGAGCAGCGTGCGCTCGGCGGCGGTGATTCGGACGGTCAGCATGACCTCGTCGCACTCCATTGCGCGATTTCCTCCTCGGTTCCTCCCCGTGCCGGACCGGGTGGCCGGCACGAACTACCCCTGTCGCACCACGGCCCGGCTTCCTTGGTCGGAGCGCCGGGCCGGTGGGTGGTGCAGCCCCGGTCAGAGCCCCGCGTACGAGTGCTTGCCGGTGACGAAGATGTTCACGCCGTAGTAGTTGAACAGGTAGCAGGCGAAGGCCAGCACCGCGAGGTACGCGGCCTTGCGGCCCCGCCAGCCCGCCGTGGCGCGGGCGTGCAGGTAGCAGGCGTAGGCGACCCAGGTGATGAACGACCAGGTCTCCTTGGGGTCCCACTCCCAGTACTTGCCCCAGGCGGCCTCGGCCCAGATCGCGCCCGCGATGATGGTGAAGGTCCAGAGCGGGAAGACCAGGGCGTTGATCCGGTAGGACAGCTTGTCGAGCGTGGAGGCGGCGGGCAGCCGGCGCCAGATCGACGGCGAGGTGCCGAGCGGGCCCTTGGCCAGGCCGGCCGCCATCCGCTTGTCGAAGGAGTCCTTGCCGAGGTACAGCAGGGTCGCGATGAACGCCGCGTACAGGGCGCCGCCGCAGATGATCGCGGTGGAGACGTGGATCGCCAGCCAGTACGAGTGGAGCGCCGGGACGAGCTGCTCGGACTCGGTGTACAGCACCGAGACGGCGATGCCGAGGGTCAGCAGCACCGCCAGGGTGACCGGCAGGCCGAGCCAGCGGACCGGCTTCTTCGTCAGCAGCAGGCCGAGGAAGGCCACCGTCATGGCGAGCGCGAAGGCGCAGGAGAACTCGTACATGTTGCCCCACGGCCAGCGTGAGACCGAGAGGCCGCGGGTGACCACGCCGCCCGCGTGCAGCATGGCGCCGAGCACCGTGAGCGAGATCGCGATCCGGCCCGACAGGTCGGCCTTCTCGCTGGTGCCGGCCGCGCCCGGGCCGTCGACCTCGCCGTCGCCGCGCCCGCTGGTGACCACCGTCGCGCCCTCGCCCGCCAGCGCGGTGCGGGTGAGCGTGGTGGTGCCGCCGCCGGCCGAGGCGACCGTGACGGTCACCTTCTTGCCGCTCCCGGCCGCGGGCGCGGCCTCGGCGACGGTCTCGGCCAGGCCCGCCTGCGCGGACGAACGGACGGCGACGGCTCCCTTGGAACCGAACGTCCACTCGAACATGTAGGCGAACATGGCGATCAGGTAGACGGCCATGGCCGAGTAGATCAGCTTGTTGGACAGGTCGGCCAGCTGTGGGTCGACCGCCGAGGCGAGATGCACCGTCTACTCCTTGGAGTTCTGGTCGGCAGGGACTGCGGGGTCTGCGGGTGCCGAGGGCTCGGGGGCCGCTGCGGCCCCGTCGGGCTCGGCGGGTTGATCGGGCTCGGCGGCCCCGGCGGGTTCATCCGGCCGGTGGGGACCGGTCGCGCCGGAGTCCGGCTCGTCGGCCGCCGGAGCGTCGTCCTGGAGGTCGACCGCCAGCTCGGCAAGCTCCTCGGCGGTCTTCGCCGACTCGCTGCGGCCCAGCCCGGCCAGCTCGACCAGGGTGCCGCCACCGGGCAGCGCCACCGCGCGCACCCAGATCCGCCGGCGCTGCACGAAGAGCGAGCCGATCAGGCCGAGGATCGCCAGCACGCCGCCGGTCAGGGCGATCGCGTTGCCCGGGCGGTGCGAGACGTTGAAGCTGGCCCACTGCTTGTAGCCCTCGAAGGTGACGCTTCCGTAGCCGTCCGGCAGGTCCCACGCCTGGCCCGGCTTCAGCCGGACCTTGGCGATCTTGCCGTCCTGCTGCAGCTGCGTCAGGTTCTTGGTGTTGAGCTGGTAGACGTTCTGCGGCAGGCCGGAGTCGGTGCCGAGGTCGCCCGCGAAGGCGTTCAGCACCAGCGCCGGGTCGGCGTCGCCGGGGAAGAGCGAGCGCGGACCGGTGTTGGCGTCGAAGGCCACCGGGGCGGTCGGCAGGAAGAAGCCGGAGAAGCCCATCTGGGTCCGCTTGCCGTCCTTCTCGCCGTAGTCGGAGACCTTGATGACGCCGGTGGAGGTCAGGTTGGGGTCCTGCGGCAGGAACGGCGTCGCACCGGTGTAGACCACCGTTCCGGCGGCGTTGCGCACGGTGACCACCGGGGCGTAGCCGTGGCCGATCAGGTAGACCTTGCTGCCGCCGATCTCCAGCGGGTGGTTGACCTCGATCGAGCCCTGCTTCAGCTTCGACGCGTCGCTGCCGGAGTAGTACTCGACGTTCGCGGTGAACTCCCGGGCGGCGCCGATCTGGTCGCCCTTGGTCTGGAAGCGCGAGGTGAAGTCGTTGAGCTTCAGGTAGAACGGGTCGAGGTCCTGGGAGCCGTAGAACCGCGAGCCGGTGAAGTCGTCGAGCTGGGTGATCGTGTTGGAGTAGCCCTCGCCGGCGACCATCAGCTTGCCGCCGGTGCCGCTGGCCAGGCTCGCCCAGGCGAAGCCGCCGAGCAGCGCGAACAGCGACAGGTGGAAGACCAGGTTGCCGACCTCGCGCAGGTAGCCCTTCTCGGCGGCCACCGCGCCGCCGGCCAGGTTCGCCCGGAACCGGCGGCGCCGCAGCAGCCGGTGCGCGGCGGCGTTCACCTCCCGGGGGTCAGCCTCGGTGCGCCAGGCCGCGTAGACCGGCATCCGGGTCAGGTTGCGCGGCGCGGCCGGCGGCTGGGCGCGCAGCACGCCGACGAACTGCCAGGTGCGCGGGACGATGCAGCCGGCCAGCGAGACGAACAGCAGGATGTAGATCGCCGAGAACCAGACCGAGCTGTAGACGTCGAACAGCTGGAGCTTCTGGTAGATCGGCGCGACCGTGGTGTGCCGGGCCTTCCAGGTCTCGACCTTGAACTCGTTCTGGCCGCTCTGCGGGATCAGCGAGCCCGGGATGGCGGCCAGCGAGAGCAGGAAGAGCAGGATCAGCGCGACCCGCATCGAGGTCAGCTGGCGCCACATCCAGCGCAGCCAGCCGAACGCCCCTATCCCACCGGGGCCGTCCGACTCGACCGGGGCGCTGGTCAGCCGCTCGGCCGCGTCCTCGACCGCCTGGGGGGGCAGCTCGGTATCGGTCGTGGTCTTGCTCACGGTCAGATTCCGATCTGGAAGTCGGCGGTCCAGGACTGCAGTTCGTTCACCATCGAGTCCCAGACCCCGGTGACGAGCAGCAGACCGACCGCGACGAGCATGCCGCCGCCGATCCGCATGACGAGCGGGTAGTGCCGCTTGACCCAGCCGAAGGCGCCCAGGGCCCGGCGGAAGGCCACCGCGGCCACGACGAACGGTACGCCCAGGCCCAGGCAGTAGGCCGTCATCAGCAGCGCGGCGCGGCCGGCGTCGGCCTCGTTGAGCGCCAGGTTCTGGACGGCGGCCAGGGTCGGGCCGAGGCAGGGCGTCCAGCCGACGCCGAAGACCACGCCCAGCATCGGCGCGCCGAGCAGGCCGACCGCCGGGCGGCGGTGCGAGCGCACCTCGCGCATGCTCAGCCCGGGCACCAGGCCCATGAAGGCGAGGCCCATCACGATGGTCAGTGCGCCGAACACGATCGAGATGACCCGCCGGTGCTCCTGGAGGGTCGAGCCGAAGAAGCCGAACAGCGCGCCGGTGGAGACGAAGACGGCGGTGAAGCCGAGGATGAACAGCAGCACCCCGAGCAGCATCCGGCCGCGCCGGGCCCCGCGCGCGTCGGCGAGGTCGGCGGCCGAGAAGCCGGTGACGTAGGAGAGGTAGCCGGGCACCAGCGGCAGCACGCACGGCGAGAAGAACGACGCCAGACCGGCCACCAGCGCGATCGGCGCGGCCACCAGCAGCGCCCCGCTCTGGATGGTCCCGGTGGTGTCGGCGAGTTGGGCCGCGGCACTCACTGCTGCTGCTCCGCGAGGACCGGCTGGAGCATCGACTCCAGGCCGTCGTCCAGCTGGCCGCCGACGGCCCGCACGGCGAGCCTGCCCTCCCGGTCGACCACGATGGTGGTCGGCACGGACTGCGGGTTGAGGCTGCCCTTGGGGAACTTCAGCAGCTGCGTCCCGGCCGGGTCGTAGAGGCTCGGGTAGGTGACGCCCCGCTCCTGCTCGAAGCGGACGGCGTTGGTGATCTCCGGGTCCCGGGTGTTGATGCCGAGGAACTGGACGCCCTGGTCCCTGTACTTGTCCCAGATCCGCTGGAGGTCGTCCGCCTCGGCCCGGCAGGGCCCGCACCAGGAGCCCCAGACGTTGAGGACGACGACCTTGCCCCGGTAGTCCGAGAGCTTGACCGGGGTGCCCTCCAGGGTGGTGCCGGAGAGGTCCGGCGCGTCCTGGCGGTGCCCCACCGCGGCCTTGGAGATGTTGCTGCCCTTGGCCGAGACGAAGCCGATCTGGCCGTCACCGCTGGCCGACGAACCTGAGGAGCTGCAGCCGCTGAGGGCGAGCGCGGCAGCGGCGGCGGTGGCGGCGGCCGCTGCGGCGACACGGGGACGGGGGCGCGTCATGCCAGACATGTGAAAAGTTTCGCATGGAGTTGCGGGCAGGTTCGGGGGGGTCCGACATTCCGTGTCGAACCCCCTCTGACCTGCGGCTGGGCCAGACCACCCGACGGCGGTCAGGCGCCGAAGCTCTTACCCACCGGCTTGCTCTTCCCGCCCTTGCCGACCAGGTGCGCGGGCAGCAGGTCGCGGGCCGGCTCGCGGTAGCCGACCGACACGATCCGGTCGCCCTCGTAGGTGAAGCTGGTCAGCGAGGCCAGCGAGCACTGGCGGTTGCGCGGGTCGTGCCAGAGCCGGCGGCGCTCCACGAAGGAACGCACGATCCAGATCGGCAGCTGGTGGCTGACGCAGACCGCCTCGTGGCCGCGCGCGGCGTCCCGGGCGGCGGCCAGCGCGCCCATCATCCGCACCGCCTGCTCCAGGTACGGCTCGCCCCAGGACGGCTTGAACGGGTTGGTCAGGTACTTCCAGTAGCCCGGGTTCTTCAGCGAGCCGTCGCCGACCCCGAAGGTCTTGCCCTGGAAGATGTTGTCGGCCTCGATCAGCCGCTCGTCGACCGCGAGGTCCAGGCCGTGCGACTTGGCGATCGGCTCGGCGGTCTCCTGCGCCCGCTCCAGCGGGGACGCCACCACGTGGGTGATGTCCCGGCCGGCCAGGTCCTCGGCGACCCGGTCGGCCATCTGCCGGCCCAGCTCGGACAGCCGGTAGCCGGGCAGGCGGCCGTACAGGACGCCCTCCGGGTTGTGCACCTCGCCGTGTCGCATCAGGTGGACGACGGTGGTGTCGTTGGTGCTCACTTCTCAGTACTCCTGGTGGTCGGCCGCGGCTACGCGGGCTGGGCCTCGGCGGCCGCGCGGGCGGCGGCCGGCAGTGCGGCGGCGATCCGCTCGATCGCCCGCTCGTCGTGGGACGCCGAGACGAACCAGGACTCGAAGGCGGACGGCGGGAGGTAGACGCCCTCGGCGAGCATCGCGTGGAAGAAGGCGTTGAAGCGGAACGCCTCCTGGGTCCTCGCCTCGTCGTAGTTGGTCACCGCGGCCTCGGTGAAGAACACCGAGAACATGTTCCCGGCGGTCTGCAGCCGGTGCGCCACACCCTCCTTGGCCAGCGCGCCGGAGACCATCGCCGACAGCTCGGCGGCCACCCGGTCCACCGTGGCGTACACCTCGTCGGTGCAGCCGCGCAGCTGGGCCAGGCCCGCCGCGGTGGCGATCGGGTTCCCGGAGAGGGTACCGGCCTGGTAGACCGGACCGGCCGGGGCCAGGTGGCCCATGACGTCCGCGCGGCCGCCGAAGGCCGCCGCCGGGAAGCCGCCGCCCATCACCTTGCCGAAGGTGAGGAGGTCCGGCGCCCAGCCCTCGTGCGCCGCCTCCAGGCCGTACCAGCCCGCCTTGGAGACGCGGAAGCCCGTCATCACCTCGTCCGAGATGAACAGCGCGCCGTTCTCCCGGCAGAGCCGGGCCAGACCGCCGTTGAAGCCGGGCAGCGGCGGGACGACGCCCATGTTGCCGGGCGAGGCCTCGGTGATCACGCAGGCGATCTCGCCCGGGTGCGCCCGGAAGGCCTGCTCGACCGCGGCCAGGTCGTTGTACGGCAGCACGATGGTGTCGCCGGCCTGGGCGCCGGTGACGCCCGGGGTGTCCGGCAGGCCGAAGGTCGCGACGCCGGACCCGGCGGCGGCCAGCAGCGCGTCCACGTGACCGTGGTAGCAGCCGGCGAACTTCACGATCTTGGCCCGGCCGGTGAAGCCGCGGGCCAGCCGGATCGCGGACATGGTCGCCTCGGTGCCCGAGGAGACCAGCCGGACCTGCTCGACCGGGGCGATCCGGGCGACGATCTCCTCCGCCAGCTCGACCTCGCCCTGGCCGGGCGTGCCGAAGGAGGTGCCGTGCGCGACGGCCCGCTGCACGGCGTCGATCACCGCGGGGTGCGCGTGGCCGAGGATCATCGGGCCCCACGAGCACAC
This sequence comes from Kitasatospora sp. NPDC005751, assembly GCF_040630835.1. Classification (NCBI taxonomy): domain Bacteria; kingdom Bacillati; phylum Actinomycetota; class Actinomycetes; order Kitasatosporales; family Streptomycetaceae; genus Kitasatospora; species Kitasatospora sp. NPDC005751. Next base: position 1,214 of record NZ_JBEXYC010000003.1, on the reverse strand, counting down.
CAGGTCGACGTACTCGCGGCCGTCCGCGTCGGTGAGGTAGGGGCCGCTGCCGGACACCATGAAGCGGGGCGTACCGCCGACCGCGCGGAAGGCGCGCACCGGGGAGTTCACGCCGCCGGGCGTGACGACCGAGGCGCGGTCGAAGAGCGACTGGGACTGGGGGGCTTCGTAGGGGTAGCTCACGGGAGACATGGTCTCAAATCGTGTCCTTCACCTCTGCATGTCGGACCTCATCATCTGGAACGATGATCCGGGTGACGAAGTCTGTACGGTTATCCGTACAACGGGGGTCCTGGCGACCCCGGCTGCACGGACCAGTCAGACTGTGTACTCCGGGCGTGCGCAAGCTCCGGTGTTTCAGGGGTGTGAAGAGGACTGCCGCGTGCCATGACTGGGTACGGCGGCGCATGACGGGTAAGGAGCACGACCGGTGGGACGCCGGACGTGCGGGGGTCTGTCGATTCCGGCGAATTCCGGTGAGGATGGTCCGAGTGTCCGAGGCGCAGGACGGCTACGACGAGGCCGCGGGTGGCCCCCGCCGCCCCGCCGAGGCCGCACGCGGGGGTACGGGAGCGGGTACGGGGCGTGGCGGTCGCGGTGGCGAGAGGCGGGGTGAGGGACGCGTGGGGGTGACGTACAAGTACTTCGGCGCACCCGACCGCGCCACCGCCGCCAGAGTCCCCACCGCGCTCGGCCCCGGAGGGCTCGGCCTGGACGCGGGCGAGCTCGGCTCGCTGGGGCGGCTCGGCGACCTGATGGAGACCAGCGGCTCGCCCAACGGGCACCTCTCCACCAAGATCAAGCCGGAGACCATGAGCGCCATGGTCCTCACCGGCATCCAGGGCGTGCCGCTGCACCAGGTGCCGCCGCTGGAGCTGGTCGTGCTGCACCCCGACTACGCGGTGGTGCAGCTCCCGCAGAACGTCGTCGAACCGCTGCGCAAGGCCGACGAGACCGAACTCGGCGCCGCCGCGTTCATCTGGTCCACCGTGCCCGACCGCCGCGGCCCCCGGGACGCCTTCGTGATCTACAGCATGCTGCACGAGTGGCAGGACTTCGCCAACCGGCTGCACGACGCCGGCCACCAGCTGTACTGCCTGGTCTGGCCGTAACCTCCCGCCGCCCGCACGCGCGTCCGCCCCGGAGCGGGTGCTCCGGGGCCCGCGGCCGCCTCGCTCCGGGCGGTGCGGGCCGAGGCCGAGCGGGAGAACGCC
>NZ_JBEXYC010000002.1:276153-368682 GCF_040630835.1 Kitasatospora sp. NPDC005751 | reverse complement strand
ACCTATATCTTGTGGGGTGGGGTGTCTGTTTTTCGCGCCGCGCCCCCCCCCCCCCCGCCCCCGCCCCTCGGTCGTTCGTCCACTCGCCGTGCGCCCGGTGCCGGTGGGCCGGCCCGGGCGGTGGGAGGCTCCGCTCAGGCGACGGTGAACTTGACCGTGCGCTCCTTGTCGCCGGTCTTGTCCAGCACCGAGGTGATGGCGTCGGCGACGTCCTGCGGAGTGATCGCGGCGGTCTGGCCGTTCTTCTTGATCTTCAGCTTGTCGAACACCGTGCCCAACTGGCCGGCGAGCGCGTCCAGGTCCCACTTGGGCACGATCTTGCCGGCGGCGTCGGGCACCAGGGTGAGCGTCTTGGGGGCGGTCTTCGGGCCGAAGTCCCAGGTCTTGGTGCCGGCCGTGATGTGGATCTTCCCGTTGACCGCGGACTTGCCGAGGCTGTCCGCGGCGGCCTGCAGGGCCTGCGGGGAGACCTTGGGCTGGGCGGCCGTCACGGTGAGGGCGACCGGCTGCTCGGCCTTGCCGGTGGCGCGGTCGCGGTAGGCCTGCTCGACCTGGTCCACGGCGGACGCGGCGTCGACCGCCTGGCCGGCCCTGCCGGGCACCACGACCGGCTCGCCGGCGTCGCCGAACCTGACGTAGCCCTCCTGGAGGCCCTGCCCGGACCCGGCGGCCAGCCCCTCCAGGGCGGCCTTGAGCTTGGCCCGGTCCACCTTGACCTCCGGCGGCACGGCCTTCTCGTCGCCCTTCAGCGAGGTGATCACGTCGACCGGGCTGTAGGAGTGCTGGGTGAGCCGGTCCACGGTGGCCGTGGTGTCGAAGCTCAACCCGGCGACGGTCGGGTCGAGGTCCATCGCCTGGTCGCCGATCTTCAGCTTGACCGGCTGCTGGCCGGCCTTGCCGACCGTCTCGTCGAGCTGGTGGATCGCCTGGTCGCGGTTGCTGCCGCCGATGTCCGTGCCGAGCACCACGGTGCCCTTGGGGATGTCGGACTGGTTCAGCATCAGGCCGGTGCCGTACGCGGCGGCGCCGAGGAAGAGCACGCCCGCGACGCCGTAGACGCCGAGCTTGACGAGCTTCTTGCCGCGGCTCGGCCGGGCCTTGCCGGTGGCCGCCTTGGGGGCCTGCGGCGCGGCGGGCGCCGGCTGCTTCGGGGCGGGAGCGGTACCGGCCTCGGCCTCCGGGCCGCCGGGGTGGGGCCGGCCGGGGGCGGCGCTGCCGGGGCCGCCCGGCCGACCGGCCTGCGGGTCGGCCGGGGCCGTCGGCTGGGCGCCGGAGACGCCGGGAACGCCGGGGAAGAGGCCGCCGGGGGCGGCGGTGCCGTACGGCTCCGCGCCGGCCTGGGGGCGCTGGGCGGCGAACGGATCGGCGCCGGCCGGGGCCGAGGCGAACAGGCCGTTCTGCGGGGAGCCGTTCGGCGGGAGGCCGTGCTGGGCCGTGCCGCCGGGCAGGCCGGATATGGCGGCGGGCGGGAGGGTCTCCTCGCGGATCGGCGCGAAGCCGTCCACCGAGGTGTCCTCCGGGTTCGCCGCGTCGGCCGGGCCGGCCATCGGGTGGCCCTGGCCCTGCGGAGCGCGGCGGGCCGCGAACGGGTCCGCGCCGGGGCCCGGGCCGAAGGGGTCGGCGCCGGGGCCGGTGGCGAACGGGTCCGCCGGGGCGTCCTCGTAGACGCCGGCCTCGTCCGCCGGGGCGTCCGGGCCGGCACCGGTGCCGAACGGCGAGGCGGGTGCGCCGGTCGGGCGCGGGGCGGCGGCCTGCGCCGGTACCGCCCGGCCGTTCGGGCGGGCCGTGTCCGGGCCCGCGGTCCGGGCGGGGCGGGCGGCCTTGGGCCGGGCGCCGTTCGGGCGGGCCTCGGTGCCGGGGGCGGGCGCGGGGCCCGGCGCGAAGGGGTCGGCCGGGGCGTCCGCGGCGCCGGCCGGGACGGCGGCGGGCTCCGCCGGGCCCTTCTTCTGGCGCGGCCGGAACCACGCGCCGGTGGACTCCGATTCGGAGGTCGCGGGCGGGATCTCCCACTCCGGCGGCAGGTTCGGCGGGGTGGCCGTCCGCGCGCCGCCGTCCATCACCCCGAGGACGGGGGAGGCGGACGCGGCGGAGCGGTGCCGGGGTCCGGCCGGCTCGGCGGCGGTCGGCGGGGCCTCCTCGCCCTGGCCGTCCTCGTTCTTGACGGTGCTGCGGACCACCACGGGCGGGATCGGGCGCGAGCCCGGGATGTTGATCCGGACCCGCGTGGTCAGCGTGGTCTCCGTCTTCGGGGCTTCGTCCTCCCCGGCCGACGCGGAGCCCGGGGCGGCACCGGCACCCGCGCGGTCGCCGCCGGGGAAACCCGGTGTGCCGTAGGGCGGGGTGCCCGACGGGTAGGCGTCCGGGCCCGTCCGCCGAGGCGTCGGGTGGGCGTTGTCAGATTCGCGGCTGCTCAATGCTGCTCTGCTCCGGGTTCGCGGGCGGGCCGTGCGGCGCGACCGCGGTTCGTGGTCGCCGGGCCTGGCGGGCGGCGGTGGGGTACGGGCGTTCTGCGGCACCACCATACTGGGAAGAACTGACCGGTGAACCGGTTCGGATAGAACCTGATACGTCCGGTTCCTCCGGTATGAGAGTACGGCTGTGTGGTCCTGACTGCGCGTCGTACGCGGTACCGTACGCGGGCCGCCGGGGCGGTCAGCGCGGCGGGCCGGGCACTCCGGGGAACCAGCTCGTCCGGGTCGGCAGGGTGGCGCAGATCACGCCCAGGATCGAGCCCGCGAACAGCCAGGCGAGCGACGTGGCGTTGGTCCAGAGCACGTTGTCGCCCTCGGGCCGGGGGACCATCACCAGCAGCAGCGCCAGGAACCAGCCGGCCGCCGGCAGCGCGGCGCCGAGCCGGGTGCCGGTCACCCGCAGGCCCGCGTAGAACGTCGCGCCGGTGGCGGCGAGCGCCAGCAGGACTCCCACGGGCGGCCACAAGGCCTGCACAAATGCTCCGCAGACCGAGACCGCGACGCCCAGCAGGAAGAACAGGACATAGGCCGCGATCCGCCCGATCCGCGGGGGCTGCGGCTCGGCCAGCCGCTCGGCGCGGGTGCCGAGGACGGCCGCCGGGATCGAGCGGCGACGGGCCTGCGGGGTGGCGGGCTCGGTCATCGGGCACTCTCCTCGAAGGTGCTGTCCAGGCCGGCGAAGAGGTCGTCCTCCGGCAGCGGCCGTCCGGCCCGGCCGCGGACCAGCTGGTAGTACTCGGTGGCGACCAGCGGCTGGCCGAGGTCGTTGGAGAGCGTGAACCAGTCGCCGTGCACGGTGATCTGGGTGGCGTGGGCGGCCATCGCGGCCGCCTTGCGGTCGGCGTACGCGGCGCCGTCCAGCACGGTGGTGACCACGGCGTCGTCCACCACGCCGGGTACGTCGGAGGGGCTCGCGACGCCGGGCGACGGCGCCTTGGCGGCCGTCTCGGCCAGCCCCCGTTCGATCACCGACCGGGGCATCCGGTTCCAGTACACCTTGGCGATCCGCCAGGCCGGGCCCAGGTCGGGCCGGTACGTCGGGTCGGCGGCCAGTTCGTACGCGCGCATCGCCACCCGGTGCGCCTGGATGTGGTCCGGGTGCCCGTAGCCGCCGTCCTCGTCGTAGGTGACCAGGACCTGCGGCCGCACCTCGCGGACCACCGCGACCAGGTGGCCGGCCGCCTCGTCCACGTCCGCCCGCCAGAAGCAGCCGGGCACGTCGTTGTCGGGGACGCCCATCATCCCCGAGTCGCGGTAGCGGCCGGGGCCGCCGAGGAAGCGGAAATCGGCGACGCCGACGGCGCGCATGGCGTCGGTCAGCTCGCCGATCCGGTGGGGGCCGAGGGTGTCGTCCCGATCCGCCGTCAGGTGGGCCAGCTCCGGCGGGATCACCTCGCCGCCCTCGCCGAGGGTGCAGGTCACCAGGGTGACCAGGGCGCCCTCGGCGGCGTACCTGGCCATCGTGGCGCCGTTGCCGATCGACTCGTCGTCGGGGTGGGCGTGCACCAGGAGCAGGCGGCGGCCGGTAGTCGCGGTCATGGGAGGAAGCCTAACGACCGCGTGCGGGGGGTCAGAGCTTCAGGCCGTTGATCATTCCGGCGAGGTTGCTGGTGACCTGGCTGATCGACGGCGCGATGGAGCTGGACGCCAGGTAGAAGCCGAGCAGCGCGCAGACGATCGCGTGCCCGAGCTTCAGGCCGGAGCGGCGGATCAGCACCACCACGATGACCAGCATCAGCATGGCTGCGGAGATGGACAAAGCCATGTCGGCTCACACCCCTTCTCGGGTGCGCCACCCCCTCGGGGAGGGCGGCGGTCGGGACCGTGCGGGACTTGCGGTCGGGCGACCGGGGCCCGGGACGGGGCCTGACGATCACTCGTTGAACCAGTCATACCCGATGTGTGAGGGGAGCATTACGTTCAGTGAGGCTGCACGCGCCGGGGCATGGTGGCACAAATGGGGCGCATGGGCCGGTCGGAAGGGGTGTGGCCCCCGTTCCGGGGTCCCGGTCGACGATGCTCCGAACGAGTGATCAAAATCCTCCGGGTGGGGGCGGGGGAACGTCATAGGGTCTGGTGCCATGACCTCCCACACCCCTGCGGACACCTTCCCGCGGCAGTACGCGCGCACCCTGCGCTACACCGTCGGCGCCCCCCGGTCCTTCTCCGTCGCATCCGACGGCTCCCGGGTCGTCTTCCTGCGCTCCCTGCCCCGCCCCTCGGCCGGGGAGACCCCCCGCGCCGGCGACCGGGCCAACCGCCTCTGGACCCTCGACACCGCCACCGGCGAGGAGCGGATCGCGGCCGATCCGGTCGCCCTGCTCGGCGGCGGCGAGGAGGACCTCTCCCCGGCCGAGAAGGCCCGCCGCGAGCGCAGCCGCGAGGGCTCGGCCGGCATCGTCGGCTACTCCCTCGACGGCGCCGGCGCGCTGGCCGCCTTCGCCCTCTCCGGCCGCCTCTTCACGGCCGACCTGGTCGCCGGCGGCACCGTCGAACTGCCCGCCGAGGGCCCGGTGGTCGACCCCCGCCTCGCCCCGGACGGCGTCCACGTCGCCTACGCCAACACCGCCGGCGAGCTGCGGCTCACCCGCGCCGACGGGACGGCCGACCGGGCCCTCGCGCAGCCCGACGGCCCGGGCGTGACATGGGGCCAGGCCGAGTTCATCGCCCAGGAGGAGATGAGCCGCGACCGCGGCTTCTGGTGGTCGCCGCAGAGCGACCGGCTGCTGGTCGAGCGGGCCGACGACACCCCGGTGCGCCGCTGGTGGATCGCCGACCCGGCCAACCCGGGCACCGAGCCCGCCGAGATCGCCTACCCCGCGGCCGGCACCGCCAACGCCGGCGTCGGGCTCTGGCTGATCGGTCTGGACGGCGGCCGGACGGAGGTCCGCTGGGACGACGCGGCCTTCCCGTACCTGGCCCGGGTGCACTGGTCGGCGGGCGGCGTGCCACTGCTGCTCGTCCAGACCCGCGACCAGCGCAGCCAGCGCATCCTCGGGGTGGACGTCGAGACCGGCGCCACCGAGGTGCTGTTCGAGGAGCACGACGACGCCTGGCTGGAGCTCTTCCAGGGCGTGCCCGCCTGGACGCCGGACGGCAAGCTGGTCCGGATCTCCGACGGCGCGAGCGAGGACGGCGTGCGGGCGCTGGTGATCGGCGACCAGACCGTCACCGGCGCCGACCTGCTGGTGCGCTCGGTGGTGGCGGTGACGGCCGAGGAGGTCTTCTTCACCGCCTCCGGCGGCGCCGGCGAGACCGACCCCGAGCCGGGCTGGATCGCGGTCGGCCGGATCAGCCACGACGGCAAGCGGCTCTCCTGGGAGGCCGCCAACGACCGGCCGTTCACCTCGGTCACGTCGGCGGTGCACGCGGCCGGCATCACCGTGCGGGCCACCGCCGAGCCCGACCTGCCGGGCACGCTGGTGCAGGTCGCCCGGGACCTCCCGGAGGGCGTGGTGGTCGACGTGGTCGCCACCGTCGCGTCCTACGCCGAGACGCCGGTGCTCACCGCGCGCCCGGTGTTCCGCTTCGCGGGCGAGCGCCGCATCCCCGCCGCGGTCTTCCTGCCCACCGGCTACGACCGCGAGCGGGACGGCCTGCTGCCCGTCCTGATGGACCCGTACGGCGGCCCGCACGGGCAGCGCGTCGTCCAGGCGCACAACCCGCACCTCAACTCGCAGTGGTTCGCCGACCAGGGCTTCGCGGTGGTCGTCGCCGACGGGCGCGGCACCCCCGGGCGCGGGCCGGCCTGGGAGAAGTCGATCGCCTTCGACTTCGCCGGCGCGACCCTGGACGACCAGGTGGACGCGGTGCGGGCGCTCGCCGAGGAGTTCCCGCTGGACCTCGGCCGGGTCGCCATCCGCGGCTGGTCGTACGGCGGCTACCTCGCGGCGCTCGCCGTGCTGCGCCGCCCGGACGTCTTCCACGTGGCCGTGGCCGGCGCCCCGGTGACCGAGTGGGAGCTGTACGACACCCACTACACCGAGCGCTACCTGGGCCACCCCGCTGAGCGGCCCGAGGTCTACGCGGCCAACTCGCTGACCGGCCACGCGGCCGGGCTGGAGCGCCCGCTGATGATCATCCACGGTCTGGCGGACGACAACGTGGTGGCCGCGCACACCCTGCGGCTCTCCTCGGCCCTGCTCGCGGCCGGCCGGCCGCACACCGTGCTGCCGCTCTCGGGGGTGACGCACATGACCCCGCAGGAGGAGGTCGCGGAGAACCTGCTGCTGCTCCAGGTCGACTTCGTGAAGAAGTCGCTCGGCCTCTGAGGCGGGCGGCTGCGAGGTTCAGCGGAGGGGGGCCGTCAGGGCGCCGGGGCCCGCGGACGAGCGGTGCCGAGGCGCCCTCCGCTCCCCCGGGCCGCGGGTGCCCGCACGGGGTCGACGGGCCCGGCCCCGGTGGGGACGCCGGCCCCCGGCACTGACAGACGGCGCGCGACCTGCGGCTTCGGTGGCCGGTACCCGTGACACGGGTACCGGCCACCGGCATGACATCCGTCATGCCGAAGTCACGACGGCGGCCACTGCCGCCGGGCCGGGGCCGCGCGGGACTCTGAGCTGGTGCGAACACCAGCAGGGGAGAGGACCGGGTCGATGGGTACCGAGGTGGCCGCCTTCCGGGGCGTGGGCAAGAGCTACGGACGGGTGCGGGCGGTGGACGGGCTCGACCTCGTGCTGCGGCCGGGCGAGACCGTCGCGCTGCTCGGCCCGAACGGCGCCGGCAAGTCCAGCAGCCTCGACCTGCTGCTCGGCCTGCGCGAGCCGGACCGCGGCAGCGTCACGCTGTTCGGCGGCGCCCCGCGCGCCGCGATCGCGGCCGGCCGGGTCGGCGCGATGCTGCAGAGCGGCGGGCTGATGGCGGACGTCAAGGTCCGCGAGCTGGTCGGGCTGGCCTGCGACGTCCACCCGCGCGGCCGGGCCGTCCGGGAGGTGCTCGTCGACGCCGGGATCACCGAGCTGGCCGAGCGGCGGGTCGACAGGCTCTCCGGCGGCCAGGAGCAGCGGGTGCGCTTCGCGCTGGCGATCGCCGGGGCCAACGACCTGATCGTGCTGGACGAGCCCACCACCGGCATGGACGTCTCGGTCCGCCGGTCGTTCTGGGCGAGCATGCGGGCACAGGCCGACGCCGGGCGCACGGTGCTGTTCGCCACCCACTACCTGGAGGAGGCGGACTCGATCGCCGACCGCGTCCTCGTGCTGCACCGGGGCCGGCTGATCGCGGACGGTACGTCCGCCGAGATCAAGGCGAAGGCCGGGGCCCGCCGGATCACCTTCGAGCTGCACGACGTGGACGGCCCGTTCGAGGAGGCGGCGCTGCGTCGCCTGCCGGGGGTGCTGGCCCTGGACGTCAGCGGCCGGGTCCCGGGGGTGCGGACCGTCCGGATCCGGACGGCGGACGCCGACGCGGGCGTCGCCGGGCTCTACCGGGCGGGTCTGTACCCGCGCGGGCTGGAGGTGACCGGCCTGGGCCTGGAGCAGGCCTTCCTGACCATCACCGGCGAGCAGGACACCGCCGACACCACCGAGTTCGCGACGGAGGCCGCCCGATGACCACGCTGATCCGGCTGGAGATCACGCGCACCCTGCGCAACAAGCGGTACGTGCTCTTCACGGTGCTCTACCCGGCGCTGATGTACTTCTTCTTCATCCACGCCTACGGCACCGACCAGGTGGCCGGCGGCCTGCCGGTGAAGACCTACTTCATGGTCTCGATGGCCACCTTCGGCGCGGTCGGCGCGGTGCTCACCGGCAGCGCGCAGCGGATCTCGCTGGAGCGCAGGAGCGGCTGGGTGCGCCAGCTGCGGCTGACGGCGCTGCCCGGCCGGGCGTACACCGTCGCCAAGATCGCCGCCGGCGCGGTCACGACGCTGCCCGCGATCCTGGTGGTCTTCGGGGTCGGGGCCGCCCAGGGCGTGCGGATGGGGGCCGCCGAGTGGGCCGGCCTGGCCGTGGCGCTCTGGCTGGGCAGCTTCGTCTTCGCGGCGCTCGGGGTGGCGCTCGGCTACGCGGCGGGGGCGGACTCGGTGCAGACCGTCGTGATGATCACCTACATGGTGATGGCGCTGTTCGGCGGGACGTGGTTCCCGGTGACCGGCACGCTGCGGACGATCGCCCAGGTCAACCCGGTCTACCTGTACAACCGGCTGGCCGGCTTCACCCGGCCCGGACAGTCGCTGGACCTGGTCGCGGTCGGCGGTCTGGCCGGCTTCCTGGTGGTCTTCACCGCGGCCGCGGCCGTGCTGTACCGCCGGGACACCCGGCGGGCATGATGGCCACCATGTCCGACACGCCCCGCACCCACCGCACCGACGAGCCGGAGGCGGGGCCGGTGTCCTTCATGAACGTCCCCGGCGCCACCGTGGAGAACCGGCGGCAGCTGCTGGTCAAGGTCAGCTGGATGCTGCTCTGGATGGTCTACCTGCTCTACCCGGTGGGCGACCTGCTCAAGGACGGGCACTCGCCCGCGGCGACGGTGGCCGGCTGGATCGCCCTGGTGGCGTTCGTCGGCTGCTACGTCAGCCTGGTGGTGTTCCGTTCGATGGCCGGCATGCGGCCGCTGGCCTGCCGGGTGGTGGTCGCGGCGATGATCGTGACGGCGGTCGTCACCTCCTTCGGCCTCGGCACCGCGTGGCTCACGCTCTTCACCTACGCCTCGGTCGCCGTGGCGATCATCGCGCCGGTGCGCTTCGCGCTCGCCGGGGTCGCCGCGATGGCCGGGCTGACCGTCGTGGTCGGGCTGCTCAGCCGTGCCGACCACGGGGACATCCCCACCATCGCGCTCACCGCCTTCCTCTCCGGGGCCGCCATGACCGGGCTGCAGCGCCTGGTCGCGACCATGCGGGAGCTGCGCGAGGCACGGGCCGCCGTCGCCCACCTCGCCGCCTCGGAGGAGCGGCTGCGGATGGCCCGGGACCTGCACGACCTGCTCGGGCACTCGCTGTCGCTGATCACGCTGAAGAGCGAGCTGGCCGGGCGCTTCATGGACGGTGGCAAGGAGGAGGCCGCGCGGGCGCAGGTCGCCGACATCGAGAAGGTGGCCCGGCAGTCGCTGATCGACGTCCGGGAGGCGGTGACCGGCTTCCGCCGGCCCACCCTGCCGGTCGAACTCGCCGCCGCCCGGACGGCGCTGGCGGCCGCGCAGGTCAGCCTGGAGGCGGCGCCGGAGCTGGTGGACGCCTGGCCCGGGCTGGCCAACGAGGAGGCCGGCGCGCTGGCCTGGGCGCTGCGCGAGGCGGTCACCAACATCGTCCGGCACGGCGAGGGGGCCACGGTCTGCACGGTGCGGGCGGACGAGACGTGGGAGGGCGGCGGCGAGCGGTACGCCGTCCTGGAGGTCTGCGACAACGGGGCCGGGCCGGGCAAGTCCGGGCCGGGCAACGGGCTCTCCGGGCTGGAGGAGCGGCTGGCGCTGGTCGGCGGCCGGCTGGAGACCGGCCCGGGCGACCGCGGCCGGGGGTTCCGGCTGCGCGCGCTGGTCCCGCTGCGCTCGGTCTCCGTCGTGTAGGGGCGCGGGCCTAAGGTCGTCGGCATGAGTGAGATGCGAAACGACGGTGCCCCGTCCGTCCGCGTGCTGCTGGCGGAGGATCAGGGGATGGTCCGGGAGGCGCTGGCCGCGCTGCTCGGGCTGGAGGGGGACATCGACGTGGTGGCCCAGGTGGGGCGCGGCGACGAGGTGGTGGACGCGGCGGTCGCCCACGACGTGCAGGTCGCGGTGCTGGACATCGAGATGCCCGGCATGACCGGGATCGAGGCCGCGGCGGAGCTGCGCCGGCTGCGGCCGCAGACCAGGGTCGTGATCGCGACCACCTTCGGCCGCCCCGGCTACCTGCGGCGGGCGATGGAGTCGGGGGCGGACGCCTTCCTGGTCAAGGACGCCCCGGCGGCCGAGCTGGCGGAGGCGATCCGCCGGGTGCTGCGCGGCGAGCGGGTGATCGACCCGGTGCTGGCCGCCGCCGCGCTCGCCGAGGGGGCGAACCCGCTGACGGCGCGCGAGCGGGACGTGCTCGCGGCCGCCGCGGACGGCGCCGTGAACGCCGAGATCGCCCGCCGGCTGCACCTCTCCGAGGGGACGGTGCGCAACTACCTCTCGATGGCGATCCAGAAGACCGAGGCCCGCAACCGCACCGAGGCGGTCCGGATCGCCCGCGAGAAGGGCTGGCTGTAGGCCCGGCGCGGGCCGGACGGACGGGGCGCGGCCCGGCGGCGGTCAGTTGAGCCGGTGCCGGGCCGCCCGGGCCTCCAGGCGGACCTTCGCCGCGGTGTCCGGGTCGAAGGCGTCCAGGATCTCGGCGTAGGCGTCCATCTCGGCCGAGCCGCCGAGGAAGTCGCCGGTCCGCACCAGCAGTTCCGCCCGCTCCAGCCGGAGCTGGGCCGGGTGCCGGGGCAGCAGCAGGGAGAGTTCGGTGGCCCAGAGCTGGGTGCGGGCGTGCTCGGGGCGCTCGGCGGCCCAGGCGCGGATGTTGCCGAGCACCCGCAGCACGGTGTCCAGCGGCTGGGCCGGGGTGAGCAGTTCGGGCGAGAACGGGTGGCCGGCGGCCCGGACCAGGCCGGCCGCGTCCTCCAGGTCGAGCAGCCGCCCGCCGTGGAACGGGTCGGCCAGGACGTAGTCGTCCCCGCCGGCCGGGCCGCCGACCGCGACGATGAAGTGGCCCGGCAGCGCGATCCCGTGCACCGGCACGCCGGCCCGCCGGCCGACCGCCGTCCAGACCAGCGCGAGCATGATCGGCAGGCCGCGCCGGCGCCGCAGCACGTCGGGCAGCAGCGAGGACTCCAGCCGCCGGTAGTCGGACTGCCGCCCGTGGAACCGCTCCCGCCCGCCGAGCACGGCGGCCAGCAGCGCGGCCGTCTCCTCCGGCCCGGCCGGGGCCCGCTCGGCGACGGCGAGCCGGACGGCGGCGGCGTGCCGCTCCAGGGCCGCCTCGCAGGCGGCCAGCAGGGCCTCCAGGGTGGGCGGGTCCCGGGGGTCGTCCGGGTCCGGGACGGGGCTGTGTTCGGCGGCCGCGAGCAGGCAGAGCAGCACCGGATCGGGGTGCTCGGCCCGGGCCTCGGTCCGGAAGCGTGCTCGGCTCTGCTCGGTCACGGTGGCTGCGACGGCTTTCATGCGGGCGGACGGACAGGCGGAACGGAACTGACGGGTGGCACCGGCGGCCGGGCCGACGGGCGGGTGGGGCGGACGGACGTGGCGCCACGACCGCGCTACCCCTGGGGCAGGCGGGCGTAGTGGTAAGTGTGACTGGTCGTGAAGCCAAGTCCGTCATAGAGCGCGATCGCACCATCGTTCTCCGCCTCGACCTGGAGGTGGGCACCGGTCGCGCCCTCCTCGGCGGCCCGGGCGGCGAGCACCGCCATCAGCGTGGTGGCCAGGCCCGCACGCCGGGCGTACGGGGCGACCTCGATCGCGCCGAAGCAGGCCCACGGGCCGTCGATGACGCAGCGTCCGATGGCCAGCGGCGGCTGCCCGGGCGCGCCCGGCGCGGTGGCGAACCAGACCGACGGGCCGCCGTGGATCACCTGCCGCGCCGCCTCCTCCACCGCCGGGTCGCCGGTGACCCGCCGGTACAGCGACATCCACTCGGCGCCGGCCGTCCGGGCGAGCCGCACGCGCCGGTGGCCGGAGCCGAGCCGGGCCAGCGGGGCCAGCGGGGCGATCCGTACCAGCGTCGGCGAGTACGCCGCGCCCAGCCGGTCCAGCTCGCCGCGCAGGTCCTCGGGCGAGCCGGGCGTGCTGACCTCCACCCAGGCCGGCAGGCCGCGCGCCGCGTACCACCGCCGGACGGTCGCGAGCGCCTCGTCCAGGGGCAGGCCGGGGTCGCCGAGGGTCTGGACCGAGTTGGCCCGCCGGGTGAAGCCGGCGGACGCCCGCAGCGTCCACCCGCCGAGCGGCTCCTGCTCGACGGCGGGCCAGCCGCGCGCGGCGATCCGCTGGAGCTCCTCCGGCGGGGCGACGGGCAGCGCGGCCCGCCGGGCCGGGAAGAGCGGCACCACCTTGCCCGCGACCAGCAGCTTCTCCGCGAAGGTGACCGGAGCGCCGCGCCGCGGGGCGACGGTAAGCTCATGATCGTCCCAGGATGTGAGCACACCGATCACATCGCGGAATACCGGCCTGTCGTCCACGAACTCCGCGACACGCCGAACTGACACCCGTAGTCCCACGTCAGAGCGATCTATCCGGACCTCCGGACGGTCCTGGACCGGCCCGCCAGCCGCCATCTGGGCACCTCCTGTGCATTTGCGGTCTCCGACCCGCGATACTAGGGGCGGGCATCGACGACGCCGCGCTCACCCGCGCACGCGAGCAAACAGAATGGGCCGCCGAGCCCTTCCGAGGAGGAACGACAGCGTGACCTACGTCATCGCGCAGCCTTGTGTCGACGTCAAGGACAAGGCCTGCATCGAAGAGTGCCCGGTTGACTGCATCTACGAGGGCGAGCGATCGCTCTACATCCACCCGGATGAGTGTGTCGACTGCGGCGCTTGCGAGCCGGTCTGCCCGGTCGAGGCGATCTTCTACGAGGACGACACTCCGGAGGAGTGGAAGGACTACTACAAGGCGAACGTCGAGTTCTTCGACGACCTCGGTTCGCCCGGTGGCGCCTCGAAGCTCGGCCTGATCGAGCGCGACCACCCCTTCATCGCCGCTCTGCCGCCGCAGAACACCGACGAGCACTGAACGATCGGTGGCAACTGAGCTGTGAGTACCAAGAACAGCACGCACGCGCCGTTCCCGGGCCACCCGGGGGCGGCGCGCCGCGTTTCCGATCTCCTGCCGGTCTTCCCCTGGGACAAGCTGGAGCCGTACAAGAAGACGGCGCTGGCCCACCCCGGCGGGCTCTGCGACTTCTCGGTGGGCACCCCGGTCGACCCGGTTCCCGAGGTGATCCAGAAGGCGCTGGCCGCGGCCACCGACACGCCCGGCTACCCGACCGTCTGGGGCCCGCTGGAGCTGCGCGAGGCGATCGCCGGATGGCTGCGCCGCCGGGTCGGCGCCGAGATCGGCCCGCAGGCCGTCCTGCCCACGGTCGGCTCCAAGGAGCTGGTGGCCTGGCTGCCGACCCAGCTCGGCCTCGGCCCCGGTGACCAGGTGGCCTACCCGCGGCTGGCCTACCCGACCTACGAGGTCGGCGCGCGGCTCTGCGGCGCGGAGCCGGTCGAGTACGACTCGGTGGACGAGCTGGACGGTTCGCGGGTCCGCCTGCTCTGGGTCAACTCGCCCTCCAACCCGACCGGCCGGGTGCTCGGCGCGGACGAGCTGCGCCGCGCGGTCGAGTGGGCCCGGGAGCACCGGGCGCTGCTGGTCAGCGACGAGTGCTATCTGGAGCTGGGCTGGGAGGCCGACCCGGCCTCCGTGCTGCACCCGGACGTCTGCGGCGCCGCCGACGACGGGACGCAGCACGAGGGCCTGCTGGCCGTCCACTCGCTGTCCAAGCGCTCCAACCTGGCGGGGTACCGCGCCTCCTTCGTGGCGGGCGACCCGGTGGTGGTCAAGGAGCTGCTGGGGGTGCGCAAGCACGGCGGGATGATCGTCCCGGCCCCGGTCCAGGCGGCGGTCGTCGCGGCGCTCGCCGACGACGCGCACGTGGCCGAGCAGCGCGGGCGCTACGCCGCCCGCCGGGCGGCCCTGCGCGCGGCGCTGGAGGCGTACGGCTTCCGGGTGGAGCACTCGGAGGCGAGCCTGTACCTGTGGGCGACCCAGGACCGGCCGTGCTGGGAGACGGTGGCCGAACTGGCCGGGCTGGGCATCCTGGTGGCGCCCGGCGACTTCTACGGGCCGGCCGGCGAGCGGTTCGTCCGGGTCGCGTTCACCGCGACCGACGAGCGGGTCGCGGCGGCCGTGGAGCGGCTGCGCGGCTGACCCGCGGAGCCCGAGCGCGGCGAAGGGGGCCGGTGTCCAGGACGGGACACCGGCCCCCTTCGGTGCTGTGCGGGGCGCGCCGGGCGGCGCCGGATCAGCCGATCGGCAGGCCGCCGAGGCCACCGCCGCCGATCCCGCCGAGCAGGCCGGTGATCGGGCTGAGACCGGCCAGCGGGGAGTTCGGGCCGAGGTCGGCGCCGCCGAGGCGGTTGGCCGAGCCGTGCTCGGCCAGGCCGAGCACGTCCGTGCCGGGGACCTCGGCCGGCAGCGCGCGGCCCAGGGCGCCGAGCGGGAGCGCGTCGGTCACGGCGTTGGTCCCGGGGACGGCGCCGGCGAGCGCACCGGCGCCCGGCAGGCCCTGGGTCAGGGCGGCGGTCTGCGAGAGCCCGCCGACCGGGTTGGCGCCGGCGGCCGCGCTGCGGCCGGTCGCGCCCGGGCCGCCGTTGACGGCCTCGCCGAGCTTGCCGGCCAGTGCGGCGGCGACCTTCGGGGTGATGCCGGAGAGCTGGCCGGTGGTGGCGGCGGTCTTGTCCACCGGGGCGGTCAGCGAGCTGGCCTTCTCGTTCGCCTCGGGCAGCTGGTGGGCGACGATGTTGCCGGTGGCGTCGGCGGTCGCCGGGACGCCCGCGGCGACGGTGGCGGCGCCGGTGTCCCCGGCGGCCTGGCCCAGCTCGTGGGTGGTGTGCTGCAGGGTGGATCCCGCGTCGGTGTTGGTCAGCTGGCCGAGCGGCGCCGCCAGGTCGGACTTGGGCAGCAGCGCGTCGGCGGCGGACGCGGTGCCGGCCGCGACGAGCGGGGTCGCGCCGGCCGCCACGAGCAGTGCGGCCTGGGCGATCCGGCGCGTGAGGGAGTGAGACATGGGGCTCCTCGAAAGGGTCTTGGGTCCGTCCTGTCCGCCGGGCGGACGACGTTCTTACCGCTTCAGAAGCCAGAAGGTTTCGGCCGGTGCAAGGAAACGGCCTTACCGACGATCGGATCGTAGGACCGGTGCCGGGGGGTGGCGAACGGCCCGGCCGCGGGCGTGCGGGCGGGGCGGGCCAAGGGGAGTGACGGTTCTTCGGGTCGGACTCCGGCGCCGGCCGCCCGTCCACCTGGGTTGACCGGAATCACTCCTTCGGCGGCAACCCGGACACCAGTGCGTCAGCCCGCCGGAGCGGCCGTTCGGAGCCGCTCCGGCGGCCTTCCGCTCAGGGCTTCCCGACCGGGGCGAGCGAGACCAGCACCAGCTTGGTCGAGGTGCCCGTCGGCTGGGGCTTCCAGCCGCCCTCGGACTTGGACTTGCGCCAGACCTTCCCGTCGTAGGCGATCGTCTCGATGCCCAGCTGCTGGGCCTGCGTCACCGCCCAGTGCGCCACCTCCCAGCCGTTCTGCCGCTCGGCGTCCGGGCCGGCGTCGGTGCTCGCCGCCGGGTCCGGGGTCAGCGAGACGGCCTGCTCGGCGCCCTTGACGGTCGAGGTGTAGCCGGCCGCCGGCGTCACCGTCCGGCCGAACTCGCGGCGCACCCGGTCGCTCAGCACCTGCACCCGGTCGGGCAGCGGGGCCGCGGCGGCCGGGGCCGCGGGGGAGCCGGTGGCGGTCGGCGCGGTGTCGTCCGGCTCCGGCTCGGGCGCGGCGAAGTCGTGCACCACGCAGTTCAGCGCGCCCGCCTCGCGGCCGGTCAGCGCCGAGGCGAGCAGCGTCGCCTTGGTCTCGTGCTTGGCGTAGGCCTGCGGGTAGCCGCTCTTCTGCACCTGCTGGGCCGCGTCGGTCAGCGGCAGCCGGGTGTAGCCGGGGACCTTGACCAGGCCGTCCAGGAACTTGTTGGTCGCGTAGACCGGGTCCATGATCTGCTCCACGGTGCCCCAGCCCTGCGAGGGACGCTGCTGGAAGAGGCCGACCGAGTCCCGGTCGCCGCCCGCCAGGTTGCGGATCTTGGACTCCTGCATCGCGGTGGCCAGCGAGATGGTCACCGCGCGGTCCGGCAGTCCGCGCGAGTGCGCCACGGCGGCGATCGTCGCGGCGTTGGCCGCCTGCGGGATCTCCAGGGTGCCCTCGCCCGAGGCCGTCTTGACCGTGCAGCCCTCGGGCGTCAGCTTGGTGTCGCGCAGCCAGTACAGGCCGACCGCGACCACCACGAGCGCCAGCAGGACGACCAGCACCGCGCGCAACGGCCTGCGCCGCCGTCGGGGCGCCGTGTCGCCGCCCTGCTCGCCGCGCCTCTTCCTGGCCACCGCCGCCCCTCTCCACGCTGTTCCTGATCGCACACCGTACCCACTCGGACGGATGTGCGGCGCCACCGGTTGCGATCCGCCGCACGGGGCGGCCGGTCGCCCACGACTAGGCTGAAGGACCATGAGCAGCTCTGAGACGCCCCTGGACCTCACCCTCGACGGCGGTGCGCTGACCGCCCGGCTCGTCGACTTCCCCTCGGTCAGCGGCGACGAGCAGGCGCTCGCCGACGCCGTCGAGGCGGCGCTGCGGGCCTACCCGCACCTGACCGTGGACCGGTACGGCAACAACGTGGTGGCCCGTACCGGCCTGGGCCGCGCCGAGCGCGTGCTGCTCGCCGGCCACCTGGACACCGTGCCGATCGCCGACAACGTGCCCTCCTACGTCGAGGGCGACCTGCTCTACGGGTGCGGCACCTCCGACATGAAGTCCGGGGTGGCCGTCCAGCTCCGGCTGGCCGCCACCCTGGCCGAGCCCAACCGGGACCTCACCTTCGTCTTCTACGACTGCGAGGAGGTGGAGGCCCACCGCAACGGCCTCGGCCACCTCGCCGCCCGGCACCCGGACTGGCTGGCCGCCGACTTCGCCGTGCTGATGGAGCCCAGCGGGGCCGCCGTCGAGGGCGGTTGCCAGGGCACCATGCGGATCCAGGTCCGGCTGACCGGGGTGCGCGCCCACGCGGCCCGCGGCTGGCTCGGCGACAACGCGATCCACCACGCCGCCGAGGTGCTCGGCCGGCTCGCCGGGTACGAGCCGCGCCGGGTGGAGATCGACGGCCTGGAGTACCGCGAGGGCCTGAACGCCGTCCGGATCGACGGCGGCGTGGCCGGCAACGTCATCCCCGACGAGTGCGTGGTGACGGTCAACTTCCGCTTCGCGCCGGACCGTAGCGAGGCGGAGGCCGAGAAGCACCTGCGCGAGGTCTTCGACGGCTTCGAGGTGACCGTCACCGACTCCGCCCCCGGCGCCCTCCCCGGGCTCGACCAGCCGGCCGCCCGGGCCTTCCTGGCCGCCACCGGCGGCGTCGCCCGGGCCAAGTTCGGCTGGACCGACGTCGCCCGGTTCAGCGCCTTCGGCATCCCGGCGGTCAACTACGGCCCGGGCGACCCGAACATGGCGCACAAGCGGGACGAGTACTGCTCGCTCGCCGCGATCGCCGAGACCGAGGAGCGACTGCGCGCCTGGCTGACCGACTGAGCCGCCGCGGCCGGCCGGACGGTCCGCCGCCGGCCGGCGCGGCCGCCCGGACCAGCAGGTCCGTCGTCGAACGCCATCTTCCGGTCGCCCAACCGACCTCTCACCGTTGCCTGAAAACCGGGATCGTCGGGCGTAGGGTTTCGTCATGACAGGCACTGGAGACGAGAAGCACTACGGACACGGGCCCGAGCAGGTGGGCGAGCCGCGCCCGAAGAAGGCGTGGCCCGAGAAGCAGAAGGGCCCGGTGCTGGTGCGCCGGGACCAGGTCGGCACCAGCACGACGGACCAGCGCCTGCTGGACACCACCGGCCCGACGGACTGGCTGCACACCGACCCCTGGCGGGTGCTGCGGATCACCTCGGAGTTCGTCGAGGGCTTCGGCGCGCTGGCCGAACTCCCGGCCGCGATCAGCGTCTTCGGATCCGCCCGGACGCCGGTCGACTCCCCCGAGTACGCGGCGGGCGTGGCGATCGGCCGGGCGCTGGCGGAGGCCGGCTACGCGGTGATCACCGGCGGCGGCCCGGGCGCGATGGAGGCGGCCAACCGCGGCGCCTCGGACGCCGGCGGCCTGAGCGTGGGCCTCGGCATCGAGCTGCCCTTCGAGCAGGGGCTCAACGAGTTCGTCGACCTCGGGCTGAACTTCCGCTACTTCTTCGTCCGCAAGACGATGTTCGTGAAGTACGCGCAGGGCTTCGTGGTGCTGCCCGGCGGCCTCGGCACGCTGGACGAGATGTTCGAGGCGCTGACCCTGGTGCAGACGAAGAAGGTCACCCGGTTCCCGGTGATCCTCTTCGGCAGCGAGTACTGGGGCGGCCTCTACGAGTGGCTGAAGAACACCCTGGTCGCGCAGGGCAAGGCGGCCCCGCACGACCTGGAGCTGTTCCACATCACCGACGACATCGACGAGGTCATGAAGATCCTCGCCGACGCCCGCCGCCCGGCGAACGAGATCTGAGGGCCGGGGGAGCCGAAGGAGGGGGCGCCCTACGCCAGCCCCCGGCGGGCGACCGCCGGGGGGCGGGTGCCCCGGATCGAGGCGACCATGTCCAGCACCTGCCGGGTCTCGGCCACCTGGTGCGCCCGGTAGATCCGGGCGCCCAGCCAGGCCGAGACCGCCGTGGTCGCCAGCGTGCCGAGCAGCCGCTCGTTCACCGGCCGGTCCAGGGTCTCGCCGACGAAGTCCTTGTTGGAGAGCGAGACCAGCACCGGGAAGCCGGTCGCGGTCATCTCCGGCAGCCGGCGGGTCGCCTCCAGCGAGTGCCGGGTGTTCTTCCCGAAGTCGTGCCCCGGGTCGATGACCACCGCGTCCCGCCGCACGCCCAGCTCCACCGCCCGCTCGGCCAGGCCGACCGTCACCCGCAGGATGTCCGCCATCACGTCCGGGTAGCCGGTGCGGTGCGGCCGGGTCCGCGGTTCGGCGCCGCCCGCGTGGGTGCAGACCAGGCCGGCGTCGTACCGGGCGGCCACCTCGGCCAGCTTCGGATCGACCCCGCCCCAGGCGTCGTTGAGCAGGTCCGCACCCACCTCGCAGACCGCCTCGCCGACCTCGTGGCGCCAGGTGTCCACGCTGATCACGGCCTCCGGGTGGCGCTTGCGCAGCTCCGCCACGAACGGCACGGTGCGCCGCAGTTCCTCCTCGACGGTCACCTCGTCGCCCGGTCCGGCCTTCACCCCGCCGATGTCCAGGATCGCGGCGCCCTCGGCCATCGCGCGGTCGGCGGCGGCGAACGCGGCCTCGTCCGCGAAGGTGGCGCCCTTGTCGAAGAACGAGTCCGGAGTGCGGTTGACGATGGCCATGATCACCAGCTCGTCGTCACCGAATTCCCGTGGTCCCAGGCGCAGTGCCACCGATGTCTCCTCCACAGCTGCTCCGGGTGCGATGATGGCCCCCGGCCTATCGGGAACCATGCTGTCATGATCGTGAGCCGGGCACTGTTGTCAGCGCCGGCAGGGAAGTCGGGAGGACCGCTCGTGTTCTGGGTGATCGTGGTGGCGATGGCCGTCGTGGTCGGAGGCGCCGCGTTGGTGGCGCTCGGCGGGGGCGGCTCACTGCCGGAGGCGGTGCAGGACCGGATCGCCGCCCGGCTGCCGCAGGACCGTCCGCTGAGCCGGGACGACGTGGACGGCATCCGGCTGCCGATGGCCGTGCGCGGCTACCGGATGGACGAGGTGGACGACGTCCTGGACCGTCTCGGTGCCGAACTCGCCTACCGGGACTCGCGGATCGCCGAGCTGGAGGCCGCCGGCGCGGTCCGCGGCGCCGTCGAGGCCACCGGCCCGGACGCCGGGGCCGAACCGCTGCCCGGGCTGGAGGAGTTCGCGCAGGTGGTGGAGCCCGTCAGCACGCTGACCAAGGGCCCGGAGGGTGCGAAGCCGGCGGCGGACCAGTGACCGAGGCCGGTGCGGCGCTCGGTGCGGACGGCCTGCGCCGCTGCGGCTGGGGCGACTCGGCGGACGACTACCGGCTCTACCACGACACCGAGTGGGGCCGCCCGGTCCACGGCGACGACGCGCTGTTCGAGCGGGTCTGCCTGGAGGCCTTCCAGTCCGGCCTGTCCTGGATCACCATCCTGCGCCGCCGGGAGGGCTTCCGGGCCGCGTTCGAGGGCTTCGCGATCGACAAGGTCGCCGAGTTCGGCCCCGCGGACGTCGAGCGGCTGCTCGGCGACGCGGGCATCATCCGCAACCGGGCCAAGATCGAGGCGTCGATCGCCAACGCGAAGGTCGCCCGCGACCTCGACGGCGGCCTGGACGCGCTGATCTGGCAGTACGCCGGTGCGCCGGACCGGCCGGCCCCCCGCACCCTGGCGGAGGTCCCGGCCGTCACGCCCGAGTCGACGGCGCTGGCGAAGGCGCTCAAGAAGGCGGGCTTCCGCTTCGTCGGCCCGACCACCGCGTACGCGCTGATGCAGGCCTGCGGCCTGGTCGACGACCACCTGGCGGACTGCCACGTCCGGAGCGCCCTGCGGGCCGTCTAGGCCCTCCCGGGCCCCGGGAGGGCCCCGCCGGACCCCGCCCGGGCCCGCACGGCCCGGGCGGTGCCCCGCCGGGCCTCAGCGGCCCAGGTACGTCGGCTTCTCCTTGGCGATGAACGCGCGCACCGCGATCCGGTGGTCCTCGCTGTCGCCGGCCAGGGTCTGCAGCTCGTCCTCCTTGTCGAGCAGCTCGTCCAGGGAGTGCGAGGCGCCGTACGCGAGCGACTCCTTGATGGCGCCGTACGCGACCGTCGGGCCCTCGGCCAGCTCCTTGGCGAAGACCCGGGCGGTGGCGGCCAGCTCGGCGGCCGGGACGACCTTGGTGGCCAGGCCCAGCTCCATCGCCTCGGTGGCCTTCACCGTGCGCGGCAGCATCAGCAGCTCGGTGGCCTTGGCGTGCCCGACCAGCCGGGGCAGCGTCCAGGAGGCACCCGAGTCGGCGGTCAGGGCGATCCCGGCGAAGGCCGTGTTGAAGCCGGCCGTGTCCGCGACGATCCGGAAGTCGCAGGCGAAGGCCAGCGAGGCGCCCGCGCCCGCCGCGACGCCGCCGACCGCCGCCACCGTCGGCTTGCGCATCCCCGCCAGCGCCCGCACCAGCGGGTTGTAGTGCTCGGAGACGGTCTTCAGCGCGCCCTCACCGGTCTCCTCGGCCCGCTTGAGCAGGCCCAGGTGCTCCTTGAGGTCCTGCCCGACGCAGAACGCCCGCTCACCGGCGCCGGTGAGCAGCACCGCCCGCACCGCCCGGTCCTCGGCGGCGGCGGTCATGGTGTCGCGCAGGGCCACCTTGGTGGCGGTGTCCAGCGCGTTCATCGCCCCGGGGCGGTTGATGGTGATGACGGCGAGGCCGCCGTCCAGCTCGTACAGCACGGAATCGGACATGGGCGAGGGGCTCCCTTGCGATCGGCACAGCTCGGTCGTGTGTCAGGATGCCGGAGCGTGCGGCCGGGTGGGGAGTGTGAGGTATCGCACCTTTCGGCGGCGCGCCGACCGCCGCCGCGCCGGGGCTTATGGCAGGAAATGTGGCGCTTGGAGCCGGTCCGGCCGTGGTTGCGCCGAGAGTGATGTTGGTCATCAGGCCGTGGCATGCGGGATAATGGCTTCCGATCAATGCGTTCGATACCGGCGGTGGACGGACTGCCGGTGCGTAGCTGAGCGGTTGCAGGAAGGGGAACGAGCATGGCGGCCATGAAGCCGCGGACGGGTGACGGCCCGCTCGAAGTCACCAAAGAGGGGCGGGGCATCATCATGCGCGTTCCGCTCGAAGGCGGCGGACGCCTTGTGGTGGAGCTCACGCCTGACGAGGCCGACGCCCTGGGCGAGGCTCTGAAGAAGGCCTGCGGCTGACCGCAGCGGGTGCTCCCCATCTCCTGGAGATGTGCCGCCGGGCCCGGGTACGACACTACGTCGGCCCGGGCTCTGTGGTTTCCGGGCGGCGTGTTTCCCGGGCGGCCGCCGTCGGGCCGCCGTCGGGGCCCCGGCCCGGTCAGCGCTTCACGGCGCAGAGCAGCCCGTCCGACACCGGCAGCAGCGCCGGCAGCAGGGCCTCGCTCTCCCGGACGTCCCGGACCAGGTCGCGCACCGCGTGCGTCTGCGGGTCCTGCTGGTCCGGCTCGGCCAGTCGGCCCTCCTGGAAGACGCCCTCGAAGCAGACCATCCCGCCCGGCCGCAGCAGCCGCAGCGACTCCGCCAGGTACTCCCGGGACTCCGCCGGGTCCCCGTCGCAGAAGACCAGGTCGTACTGGCCGTCCGCGAGCCGCGGCAGCACGTCCAGGGCCCGGCCCGGTATGAAGCGGGACCGGTTCGCCGCGAACCCGGCCGCGTGGTACGCCTCCCGGGCCAGCTGCTGGCGCACCGGTTCGGTGTCGACGGTGGTGAGCACCCCGTCCGGGCGCATCCCGCGCAGCAGGTAGACGCCGGAGACGCCCGTCCCGGTGCCGATCTCGGCCACCGCCTTGGCGTCCAGGGCGGCCGCCAGCAGCCGCAGACAGGCCCCGCCTCCCGGTCCGATCGCCCTGATACCGGTGCGCGCGGACTGTGCCCGGGCGTAGGTGAGCACCGCGTCCTCGCCGACGAAGGTGTCGGAGAGGGCCACGCGCGCGGGCCCGAACTCGCTGATGGCTGCCTCTTTCGGAGCCCCGGGCGATGGCCCGGTGCCGAGCGGAAGTCGATATTTCCTGGCACAGATTACTGGCCGACCGGGAACCGCGTACGGCGGCGGGCCGTTGCTGAGGAAGGGACCGGTCGACGGATACCCCCGCGATACCCCCCGGGCACTTTTATCCGGGCTTGACGGGCGAGGTGGATATGGTGGTGGCCCTGCTGGGCAGAAGAGCCAACCGAGGAGGTGTGGCCGAGGGCGACGTCCCTGTGCGGCGGCACTCCCGCGGCACCGCGTCAGCCCGTACGCCGAAGCCCGTGATGAACCAGTCTGCGCACTCCACCCTGGACCAGCCGGTCGCCGCGACGCCGGCCGCCGGTACCACCGAGGCACCCGCCGCCCTCGCGAGCTTCGCCGAGGGTCCCGACGCGCAGACCTGGACTCCGCCCTCCTGGGAGGAGATCGTCGAGGCGCACAGCGCCCGCGTCTACCGACTCGCCTACCGCCTGACGGGGAATCAGCACGACGCCGAGGACCTCACCCAGGAGGTCTTCGTCCGGGTGTTCCGTTCGTTGTCGACCTACACCCCCGGCACGTTCGAGGGCTGGTTGCACCGGATCACCACCAACCTGTTCCTGGACATGGTCCGCCGGCGCCAGCGGATCCGCTTCGACGCGCTCGGCGACGACGCGGCCGAGCGCCTGGCCAGCCGCGAGCCCAGCCCGGCCCAGCACTTCAGCGACACCCACTTCGACGCCGACGTCCAGCAGGCGCTGGACACCCTCGCCCCGGAGTTCCGCGCCGCCGTGGTGCTCTGCGACATCGAGGGCCTCTCCTACGAGGAGATCGCGGCGACGCTGGGCGTCAAGCTCGGCACCGTCCGCAGCCGGATCCACCGCGGCCGCTCGCACCTGCGCGCCGCGCTGAAGCACCGCGCCCCCGGCGCGGCCCCGGGCCGCGAGCGCCGGGGCGGCTCCGAGGAGCCGGTACCGGTGCCGGTCGGCGCCGCCGCGGGTGAGGCCACGGTCGCGCCGGGCGGGCGCGGACGGAGGCGATCGTGAGCGGAACCGGCCGGTCGGGACCGGGTCGGCCGGACGCTCCCGGCAAGGCCGCCGCCTGGCGCGGCGGCTGGCCCCAGCTGGGCCGGCGCGGCCACGAGGACGGCGCCGAGGACCCGCTGCCGCCCGTTCCGGCCCTGCCGGGTGAGGCGTCGCTGCGCGCGGTCGCCCTCCGGCCCGCCGAACCCGCCGCCGAGGAGCACCACCTCGGGGAGCGGCTCTCCGCCTTCGTCGACGGCGAACTCGGCCACGACTCCCGCGACCGCGTCCAGGCCCATCTGGCGACCTGCCCGCAATGCCTCGCCGAGGCCGACGAGGGCCGCGCCGTGAAGCACCTGCTGACCCGGACCGGCACCCCCGGCCCGTCCTCGGCGCTGATGTCCCGGCTGATGGCCGTCGGCACGCTCCAGGACGAGGACGCTCCCGCCGAGCGGCCGCGCCGGGACGACGACGACCTGCCCGGCGGCGGGCTGCCCGCGGCCTGGGGGTCCCCCCGGCCGGAGACCGGCGGCACGCTCGGCGGCAGCCGGCTGAACGGCGGCTCCTTCGGCCGCGGCGCGGGCGCCTTCGGTGCGGGCGCGCTCGGCGCCGACGCACCGGTCCCCGGTGTCGACCCCCGCGCGTTCGGGCGCGGGAGCTCGGTGCTGCGCCCGCTGATGGGCCGGCGCTCCGGCCGTCCCGAGGCCTCCTCGGTGCCGCGCCCGGCCGCGGCCGCCACCGGCCCGGTGGTGACCCGGCAGGCTCCGCCGCGCGGGCGCCGCTTCGTCTTCGCCGCCGCCGGGGCCTTCTCGGTCGCCGCGGTGACGCTGGGCGGGGTCGGCGGTTTCGCCGCACAGAGCGACGATCAGCACGGCACCTCGGTGAGCCCGGCCGGCAACCCCGGCCGCGGCGGCGGGTACGCCCCGATGAAGGCCCAGGTCCCGGTGGACTTCCCGGTCCGCCCGGTGGCGGCCACCCGCAGCGCGACCCCGCAGCAGATCGTGCCGGACCGGACCCCGAGCTCGGGCCTCGCCGGGCTGCACCAGGAGAACCGGTAGCGCGGACCGGCCACCGCGGCCATGGCCATCGACGGCTCTTCACCACGGCTTCATCACACTGTGGGGTCCGGATCCGACAGTGGCCATTACGCTGTAGGAACCCGTTGTCCGACGAGCTGAGGGAGCTTAGGTGTTCAGCGACGTAGGCGGACTGGAGATCCTGACTCTGGTCATCATGGCCATCGTGATCTTCGGTCCGGACAAGCTGCCGAAGCTGATCCAGGACACCATGGGCTTCATCAAGAAGGTCCGCTCCTTCGCCGACTCGGCCAAGGAGGACATCCGCAGCGAGCTGGGCCCGGAGTTCAAGGACTTCGAGTTCGAGGACCTCCACCCCAAGACCTTCGTCCGCAAGCAGCTCATGGGCGGCCAGGACGACCCGCTGGGCCTCAAGGAGATGCGGGACAGCCTGGACATCCGCTCGGTGCTGGACGACAAGCCCGCCGCCGCCGTGAACGGCCACGGGCGCGCCGGCACGGTCAGCATGGACAAGTCCGCCGCGGTGGCCCCGGCCTCCGCCGGCGCCGCGCTCCAGCCCGGCGAGCGCCCTCCGTTCGACCCCGACGCCACCTGATCCCGCGTCGCTCCGACGACGCCACCGCCCCGCCCGGCCGCACGGCTGAGCGGGGCGGCGGCGTGTGCGCCGCTATTGTGCTGAATGTTCCCGCTGTGCCATCGGTCACTTCCGGTCGGTTCCGGCCCGAAGGCACCCGGCGGGAACGCCGCGGTACGCCACCATGGGAGCGCACCACGGCAGGAGATCTGCGTTGAGGAGGCCCGGGATGGACGCGACGAGTCATGCGGTGGGGACGGCGACGGCCGACGGCCCGACGGTCGGCGGACAGGCCGGCCCGGCCGACCCACTGGTCCCCTACCTGTCGGCGGACTTCCCCTGGTACGGCCTGGACGACGGCTGGACCGGCCGCCGCTACCTGATCCAGGCTGGCGCCGGCGGCCCGCGCGGTGGCGCGCCCGGCAGCGTCGACTACGGCACCCTCGGCCACGGTGAGGAGCCGGCCCGGCAGTACGAGCCGCGGGACATGCGCAAGTTCGCCGTGGTCGTCACGGTGGCCCGCCGGGGCAGCCGCCGCAGCGCCGACAACACCGGCACGCTGGAGGCGACCTCGGCCTCCTCCGCCGCCTGGCTGGCCGGCTCCGGCCTGCTCGCCTCCACCTGGCCGGGCCAGCTGGACCGCACGCTGCGCCAGGACTGGCTGGACCAGCAGAGCACCCTCGCCTGGGACCTCGCCGACGACCTGGCCGGCCCCGGGTGGTCCACCCTCAGCCTCCCGGTGAACGGCCTGCCGCAGCCCTTCCGCTACCGCGAGTCCGAGTACGGCTGGGTCCTCGCGGGCGAGGCCCCCGGCGTCCTCCTCGGCGCCTACGGCCGCGGCGTCAGCGCCTACGGCACCGGCTTCTCCACCGTCCCCGACCTGACCGCCTACACCCGCCCGTAGCCCGCCCCGCCCCGGGACAGCACGAAGGGCCGGGCGAACCGCCCGGCCCTTCGCGAGGATCAGAACTTGTTCTTCGGGGTGAGGCCGAGGGAGAGACCGGACAGGCCGCGCTGGCGGCCGCCGAGCTTGCCCGCGACGGCGCGCAGGGCGGCGCCGGCGGGGGAGTCGGGCGCGGCGAGCACGACCGGGCGGCCGTCGTCGCCGCCCTCGCGCAGCCGGACGTCGATCGGGATCGAGCCGAGCACCGGCACGTTGGCGCCGACGGTCCGGGTGAGCGCGTCCGCGACGATCTGGCCGCCGCCGGTGCCGAACACGTCGATCATCTCGTCGCAGTGCGGGCAGGGCATGCCGGACATGTTCTCGATCACGCCGACGATCTTCTGGTGCGTCTGCACCGCGATGGTGCCGGCCCGCTCGGCCACCTCGGCGGCGGCCATCTGCGGGGTGGTGACGATCAGGATCTCCGCGTTCGGGACCAGCTGCGCGACCGAGATCGCGATGTCGCCGGTGCCGGGCGGCAGGTCCAGCAGCAGGACGTCCAGGTCGCCCCAGTAGACGTCGGCCAGGAACTGCTGGAGCGCGCGGTGCAGCATCGGGCCGCGCCAGACCACCGGGGCGTTGCCGGGGGTGAACATGCCGATCGAGATGACCTTCACGCCGTTCGCCTGCGGCGGCATGATCATGTCCTGGACCTGGGTGGGCCGGCCCTCGACGCCCAGCATGCGCGGCACGCTGTGGCCGTAGATGTCGGCGTCCACCACGGCGACCTTCAGGCCGTCCGCGGCCATCGCGGCCGCGAGGTTCACCGTCACGGAGGACTTGCCGACGCCGCCCTTGCCGGAGGCGACCGCGTAGACCCGGGTCAGCGTGCCCGGCTTGGCGAACGGGATCTCGCGCTCCGGGGCGCCGCCGCGCAGCAGCTGGGAGAGCTCCTTGCGCTGCTCGTCGCTCATCACGTCGAGCTCGACCTCGACGCCGGTGACGCCGGGGACCGCGCCGACCGCGTCACGCACCCGGGTGACGATGGTGTCACGCATCGGGCAGCCGGAGACGGTGAGGTAGACCGCGACGCGGACCTCGCCGCTCTCGGCGATCTCGACCGATTTCACCATGCCGATCTCGGTGATCGGACGGTTGATCTCCGGGTCGTTCACGGTCGCCAGCGCCTGGCGTACGGACTCCTCCGTGACGCCGGCCGCGACCTCTGTCTCGTTGGCCATGCCTTGATGGTACGGCGCCGGGCGTACCGCTTAACCGGTCGGTAGCGTGCTGCCGGTCACAGCATCCCGGAACCCTCCCGGCGTTCGTCGATCTCCTTGAGCAGGGACTGCAGTTCGGAGCGGACCGCGCCCAGCTCCGAGGCGATGAAAGCCCGGGTGGCGACCTCGCCGAGGCCCTGGCGCAGGGCCGCCACCTCCCGGGTCAGGTACTCGGTGTCGGCGATGTTCCGATCACTGCGGGCGCGGTCCTGCTCCATGTTGACGCGGTCCCGGTCGTCCTGGCGGTTCTGCGCCAGCAGGATCAGCGGCGCCGCGTACGAGGCCTGCAGCGAGAGCATCAGGGTGAGGAAGATGAACGGGTAGTCGTCGAAGTGGACGGCGTCCGGCAGCACCGTGTTCCAGCCCACCCAGACGACCACGACGACGGTCATCCAGACGATGAACCGCCCGGTGCCCAGGAAGCGCGCGATCCGCTCGGAGAGCTTGCCGAAGGCCTCCGGGTCGTACGTCGGCAGGGTGATCAGGCCGGGCCTGGTGGTCCGCGGCTGGTCCAGCCGGGAGCGGGAGGCGACGCCGGTGGAGGGCTCGGCGCGGCGCTCGCGGGCGCCCTCCCGGGCGCGCAGTTCGCGCAGCTGGCGCAGTTGGCGCAGCTCGCCCTGGAGGCGCTGGCGGGGGGTGTCCTCCCGTCGGCCCTTGCGGTCAGCGTCCACCGGTCAGCACCTCTCGCTCGTCGTCCGGTCCGTGCAGGGCGGCCTCGCGCCAGTCCTCCGGCAGCAGGTGGTCGAGCACGTCGTCGACGGTCACCGCGCCGACCAGGTGGTCCGCCTCGTCGACCACCGGCGCGGCGACCATGTTGTACGTCGCCAGGTAGCTGGTGATCAGGGACAGCGGGGTGTCCGGCGGCAGCGGGTCGAGGTCGTCGTCCACCAGCGAGCCGACCAGGGTGTACGGGGGCTCGCGCAGCAGCCGCTGGAAGTGCACGGTGCCCAGGTACTTGCCGGTCGGCGTCTCGTTCGGCGGGCGGCAGACGAAGATCTGCGCGGCCAGCGCCGGCTTGTTGTCCGCGACCCGGACGCGGGCCAGCGCCTCGGCCACCGTGGCGTCCGGCTCCAGCACGATGGGCTCGGTGGTCATCAGACCGCCGGCGGTGTTCTCCTCGTACCGCAGCAGTCGGCGGACCGGCTCGGCCTCGTCCGGTTCCATCAGCTGGAGCAGGCGCTCGGCCTCGTCGCCGGGCAGCTCGGAGAGCAGGTCGGCGGCGTCGTCCGGGTCCATCGCCTCCAGCACGTCGGCGGCGCGCTCGTCCTTCAGCTTGCCGATGATCTCGACCTGGTCGTCCTCGGGCAGCTCCTCCAGGACGTCCGCGAGCCGCTCGTCGTCGAGCGCGGCGGCCACCTCGGCGCGGCGCTTGGCGGAGAGGTGGTGCATGACGTTGGCGAGGTCGGCGGGGCGCAGCTGGTCGAAGGTGGCGAGCAGGTTGGCGGCGCCCTGGCCCTCCTCGGTGAGGCTGAAGCCGGTGACGTCCTGCCAGTCCAGGGTGAGCGACTCGCCCTTGGCCTTGCGCAGCCGGCCGACCCGGCCGACCTGGACGAAGACCTTGCTGATCTCCCACTCGCGCAGCCGGGTCTGCACCATCGCGACGTCCAGGACGGTGACGTCCTGACCGGTCTTGGTCCAGCTGACGGTGCGGTCCAGCAGTTCGCCGAGCACGAGGGTCTCGGACGGGCGCTGTTCGAAGCGGCGCATGTTGATCACGCCGGTGGTGAGCACCTGGCCGGACTCCAGGCTGGTCACCCTGGTCATCGGCAGGAAGATCCGGCGCCGGCCGATCACCTCGACCACCAGACCGAGCACCCGGGGCGGCCGGCCGCCGAGGCGGAGCGTGACCACCACGTCGCGCACCCGGCCGACCTGGTCGCCGTTCGGGTCGAAGACGGCGACGCCGGAGAGGTGCGAGATGAAGACCCGGCTGCCTGCCCCTGCCATGGACTCCCTCGCTCGCTCGGCGCCCCCAGGAGCGCGCGGGCGCGGCCCGCGGCTTGTCGGACCAGCCCCAGGCTACCCGCGCGTCCCGCACCCGGCCCGACGAGCCACGGCGCCGATCCGGCCGTCCGGGGAGGGCTGAGCGGCGGCGCGGCGCGGGCTCAGCGCTTGCGGCGCTTGAACAGCAGCTTCGGGAGGCCGGCCGGTACGGGCTCGCGGGTGGTGGCCGAGGTGGGCAGCGGCGCGGTGGCGTGGGACTCGTCGGGCATGGCGCCCGGGTGTTCGGCGAGCAGGTCCCGCCCGGTGCCGACCGGCTCCAGCCGGAGCACCCGGCACTCGCGGGCCCAGCGGTCGGCGATGGTGTCGGTGTCGGGCGCGTTCAGCCGCTTGCCCTTGAGCTCCTCGACGGCGCCCAGCCAGGCCTCGCCGTGCGGCTCCGGCTCGACCACGCGGGCCGTCCAGCCGGTGAGCCGGCCACCCTTGTCCTTGCTGCGGACGGTCACCACCGCGCCGGCCCCGGCGGTCAGGCCGTGCAGCGGCTGCTCGGCGCCGTCGCCGACCACGACCACCGCGCCGTCGTGCCAGGCGTGCCAGAGCGGGCGGCTGTGCTCCTGGCCGTCCGCGCGCACCCAGAGCAGGCCGGACTTCTTCGCGGCCTCCTCCAGGAGGGCCTGGTCGAGGAAGTCGTCGGCGGTGGCGGCTGCGGCGGGCGTACGGTCCATGGCGGACAGCGTACGGCCTGGGCTGTCCACGGGGTGTCTCACCGGTCGGGCGACAGTTCCAAGACGGCCGCACGGGCCTTACCTTAGGAGCCGCCCGACTCCCACCCCGAGCCCGAGGAGCACCGTGCCGACCCGGCCCGAGACCGCAGCCCCCGCCACCGTGTCCGGCCCCGCCGCGCCGCCGCCGCACCCGCTCCCCAGGCTGGACCTGCTGCTGCTCGCCGTCTCGGTCTCCGGCATCTCGCTCTCCGCGCCGCTGATCAGCGCCACCGCCGCGCCCGCCCTGGCGATCGCGTTCTGGCGCAACGTCATGTCGGTCGGCGTGCTGGGTCCGTACGCGCTGCTGCGGCACCGGGCCGAGCTGCGCGGGATCGGTCGCCGGGCACTGCTGCTGGCGGCGGCGGCCGGCGCGCTGCTCGCCGTGCACTTCGCGCTCTGGATGCCGAGCCTGCGGATGACCTCGGTGGCCTCGGCGACCGCGCTGGTGACCACCACGCCGCTCTGGACCATCCTGCTGATGCGCCTCGGCGGGGTGCGGGCGCCCCGCGCGGTGTGGATCGGCATGACGGTGGCGTTCGCCGGTGTGCTGGTGCTCACCGGGGTCGACCTCACGCTCTCGCCGCGGGCCCTGCTGGGCGACGCGCTGGCGCTGGGCGCGGGCCTCGCCGCGGCCGGCTACATGCTGCTGGGGGCCGAGGTCCGCCGGACCGTCAGCACCACCGCCTACACCCTGGTCTGCTACGCCACCACGGCGGCCGTCCTGCTGGTGGTCTGCCTGGTGGCCGGGACGCCGATGGCCGGCTGGCCGGCCGGCGTCTGGTGGCAGATCGTGCTGCTGATGGTCACCGCCCAGCTGCTCGGCCACTCGCTCAGCAACCGGGTGGTGCGCACCCTCGGCCCGTCCGTCACCTCCACCGCCATCCTGCTGGAGACCCCGGGCGCCGCGCTGATCGCGGCGCTCTGGCTCGGGCAGTGGCCCCCGGTGGCCGCCTACCCGGCGGTGGTGCTGATCCTGCTGGGCCTGGTCCTGGTCGCCCGGGGCGGCCGGCGGTGACGGCCGGCTACAGCCAGCCGTTGCGGCGGAAGCCGCGGTACATCCCGATGCAGATCAGGACGACGCTGCCGAGCACCATCGGGTAGCCGTACTCGTGGTGCAGCTCCGGCATGTAGTCGAAGTTCATGCCGTAGACGCCGGTGATCATGGTGGGCACGGCGAAGATCGCCGCCCAGGCGGTGATCTTGCGCATGTCCTCGTTCTGCGCGACCGACACCTGGGCCAGGTTGGCCTGGAGCAGCGAGTTCAGCAGCTCGTCGAAGCCGTGCACCTGCTCGGTGACCCGGGCGAGGTGGTCGGCGACATCCCGGAAGTACTTCTGGATGTCCGGGTCGACCAGCCGCTGGAGCGGCTCGGAGAGCTGCTGCATGGGCCGCAGCAGCGGTGTCACCGCGCGCTTGAACTCCAGGACCTCGCGCTTGAGCTGGTAGACCCGGCCGACGTCGGTGCCCCGGCCGCCCTTGTTGGAGAAGACGTCGAACTCGATCTCGTCGACGTCCGTCTGGAGCCGGTCGGCGACCAGCAGGTAGTTGTCCACCACGTGGTCGGCGATGGCGTGCAGCACCGCGGAGGGGCCCTTGGCCAGCAGCCCGGAACCGTCCGCGTCGGCCTCCAGCCGGTGCCGCAGCTCCTGCAGCGAACTGTGCCCGCCGTGCCGGACGGTGATGACGAAGTCCCGCCCTGCGAAGACCATCAGCTCGCCGGTCTCGACCACCTCGCTGGTCGGGGTGAGCTGGTCGTGCTCGACGTAGCGGATCGTCTTGAAGACGGCGAACAGCACGTCGTCGTACCGCTCGACCTTCGGCCGCTGGTGCGCGTGGACGGCGTCCTCGACCGCCAGCGGGTGCAGGCCGAAGCGCTGCGCGATGCCCTCGAACTCGGCCTCGGTCGGCTCGTGCAGTCCGATCCAGCTGAACGATGCCGCGCCGTCCGGCAGTTGCTGCGAGGCCTTCACCCGGCGGGCCGCCTCGCGCGGGCTGCAGCTCTCGCCGTGCCGCTTGCCGGACTGGTACACCGCGCAGTCCACCACCGCGGAGGCGGACTGGCCCGGGTGGATCGAGTCGAACAGGCCGCTCGCGGAACGGCGGCGGTTGGTGCGGACGGCTGCGCGCAGGCTGTTGATCATCGACATGGCAGGCTCCCTGGGCAGGAGCCGCCGCACGGCGGCACGGTGGCGGATGGCCGTGGTGCGACGGCATGGAACACCGGTGGAATGACGCCTGCGGTCGGTCCTCGGCCTTGCTGGGGCTCGCGCTGGAACGACCGGACGCCGGTGAGGGTGCTCTCCCGGCCGGGGCCGACTTCGCCTGGGTCCGTCTCGAAGAACGCGGCTGCCGATCGGCTACTGGTGCCGCTGTTTCAGCCTGCGAGGCGAGGGGTACGGGGAAGGCGTCCGGGCCGGGTAGAGCTGCCGGTACTGCATGGTCGGCTGGTATCCACCGCAACCACCTCCTTCACGCCGCTGCCCCGGAGAGAGGATCCCCGGTGGCCAGTCGCTCACACTAACATCTGACCGGGCATCGTCGCTGCGACGTTCTCCCGGTGGTCCTGCCGGCTCCGCGGCCGCACCGGTTACGCTCACCGGCATGGCGCACGACTTCCCGCTCTTCGGTGACCCCTCCGGCGGCTCCCACGACCCGGCCGGCCTCTCCCGGGAGGCCGTGCTGGCCGCCGTCGAGGCCCGGCTGCTGACCACCTTCGGCGAGCCGAGCGGCCGCGCCGCGGTCACCTTCCTCGGCGCGGACCGGATCGAGGTGCTGCGCTTCGGTCCGGACACCGAGGGGCTGGTCCGCTACGCCACGCTCGGGATGGCCGCCGCGCCGATGGCGGACCCGACCGCGCCGGTCGCCGACCAGGTCCGCGGCCCCCGCGCCGAACTGCTGCTGACGATCCGTGGGGCCCGCGACACCGTGCTCCGCACCCTGGCCACCTTCGCCGCGACGCCGCAGGTGGAGGGCCTGGTGCTGGCCCCCGGCGGCTCGCTGGACCTCGGCTCCCCGCTCTGGGACGGCGCGCCGTTCACCTCGGTGCTGGCCGCCGAACCGGGCGGTCTGGTGCCCGACCTGGAGCTCGACGAGCCGGCCGACCCGGTGCGCTTCCTCCCGCTGCTGCCGATGACGCCCAACGAGGCCGGCTGGAAGCGGGTGCACGGCGCGGCCGCGCTGGAGGAGCGCTGGCTGAAGCACGGCACCGATCTGCGCGACGCCGACCGCCGCGGGGTGCCGCTGGACTGACGCCCGGTCACCGGGGTCCGCAGGGCCCGGCGCCCGCCGCAGTGGGGGCGCGCGGCCCCCGCTGGGCCCGGCGGTGTGCTCCCGCACGCCCGCGCGTCCGGCCCGGGTGGGCTCAGCCCTCGATCGGCTTCGCGCCGGTGGCCTGGGCCAGCAGCGCCTCGTAGACGCCGGGGTCGGTGGTGTGCTCGCCGAGCCGGACGCTCTTGCGGGTGCCGTGGTAGTCGCTGGAACCGGTGGTCAGCAGGCCGAGGTCGGCGGCCAGTCCGCGCAGCCGGGCCCTGGTGGGTTCGTCGTGGTCGATGTGGTCGACCTCCAGCGCGGCGAGCCCGGCCGCCGCGAGGTCCGCGATCACCTGGTCGGAGACGGTCCGCCCGCGCTTGACCGCGCCCGGGTGGGCGAAGACCGGCACCCCGCCCGCCGCGCGGACCAGCCGGACGGCCTCGGCCGGGTCGGTCTCGTGCTTGCGGACGTCCGCCCGGCCGCCGTTGGCCAGCCATTGCGGGGTGAAGGCGTCGGAGACGGTGGCCACCACCCCCGCCTCGACCAGCGCGCTGGCGATGTGCGGCCGGCCGACCGAGCCGGTGCCGGCGATCCGCTGGACCTGCTCCCAGCTGATGTCGGCGCCCAGCACGCGGCAGCGCTCGACGACGGCCCGCCCGCGGCGGAACCGGTCGGTGCGCACCAGCTCGCGCTCGCCGGCGAAGGCCGGCTCGGCCGGGTCGAAGAGGTAGGCCAGCAGGTGCAGGCTGATGCCGTCCACCGCGCAGGACAGCTCGGCGCCCGGGACGAGGCTCAGCCGGGTGCCGGAGGGCAGCGCGCGGACCGCCTCGGCGGCCTCGGCGTGGCCGGCCACCGTGTCGTGGTCGGTGAGCGCCACCACGTCCAGGCCCGCGGCGGCGGCCGCCGCGACCAGCTCGGCCGGGCTGTCGGTGCCGTCGGACGCGTTGCTGTGGGCGTGCAGGTCGATGCGCACGGGGTCGGCTCCTGGGGTGGGCGGCGGGTGCCGCCCAGGATAGTGCGGGCGCCCGGCGGGCCGTCAGGCCAGCAGCTGGGGGGAGAGCGCGCCGCAGGGCAGCAGGCCCAGCTCGGCGCCGGCCTCGCGCAGATCCGTGAGGACGAGCTCGTCGTACATCACCAGGGCGGACTGCTCGGGCCAGGCGACCGCCCAGAGCCAGAGGCCGCGGGCCTCGCCGACGAACACCGCGCGATCGGCGGGCGCGTCCGGGACGTGGAACATCGGGGTGGGCCGCCCGGCCGCCATCAGCTTGGCGTCGGCGGGCTTGTAGAGCGAGACGGACTCGCCCGGGTCCGGCCCGGACAGGCCCGCGTACCGGGCGCCGAGCCCCACGCCCAGCTCCTCGGCGACCAGCACCAGCTCTCCGAAGCCGCCCAGCGGCGCCGGTCCGGAGCAGGCGACCGCGGTGGCCCGGGCGCCCGAGACGTCGTCGCCGACGTGCGCGATGCCGGTGTAGAGCCAGCCGACCGGGAGCGGCCAGGGCAGCCAGACGGGGACCTGGGAACGGGCGACGGCCACGCCGAGCGCCTCCACGCTCGGGGGCAGCACGGGCTGCATCGGGTGCACCGCTCCGTGCCGGTCGCACTGCCAGGTGTCTGAGAACAGACCGGGGGCGCGGACCCGACCGGCGCACCTCGGGCAGCTAGGCTCGCCCCTCATAGCCGACAACGCTCCTCCCTCCGGACCGCCGCGTCAAGGACGATCACCCGTACGGAGGGCGCGGCGGTACCTGTCGGTGCGGACACCCGTTCGGCGCCGGGCGGGCGCGCTGCGGGCGGTTCCCGCTAGGGAATGTCCAGCGGCGGCCGGTGGCAAACGTCGGTGCCGCTCCGGGTGGGCCGGGCCGGACGCACTGACGCCCCGTCAACGGCGATCGCGGTGACGGGGCGTCAGTCGGGTATCGGAACGTCGGGATCGGACGCTCCCGGCTCTTCGGCGGCGGGTGAGGGCTCCCGGTCGGAGGCGCCGCGCTGGGTCAGACGGTCGGGCACGGACGGATGAGCAGGCGCTCGCCGGTGCGGGCGGCGGCCTGGACGAGTTCGCGGACGGTCTCGGCGTCGGCGATCACGCGGTCGGTGGCGGTGCCGTGGGCGTCGTCCAGCCGGACGATCTCGAAGCGCATGGGCCTCTCCTTCTCTTGCCCCGGC
This sequence comes from Kitasatospora sp. NPDC005751, assembly GCF_040630835.1. Taxonomy (NCBI): domain Bacteria; kingdom Bacillati; phylum Actinomycetota; class Actinomycetes; order Kitasatosporales; family Streptomycetaceae; genus Kitasatospora; species Kitasatospora sp. NPDC005751. The sequence goes on along the minus strand of NZ_JBEXYC010000002.1, from coordinate 332,952 downwards.
GGGCGGGGCGGTCGTGGCTGAGTGGGTATCAGCCCTTTCGCGGTCTGTCGGATCGAACGGTCGACGGTCTGCTGAGGCAAAGGGGCTCCCCCTGCTTGCCAAGTGCGTCTGGTACCTCGTGAACCACTGTCTCGTGGTGCTGCTACCGGGCCGTTGCCCGTCCGTAAAGCCCAGGTTTCGGCGGATTGTCGCCAGCGTCGACCCCGACGATGATTCCCGGACAGAATCAAATATTACCGCAACTAACGACTTTTGTCGTGGGACTTCCCGGGGCGGGGCGCCGGCGCCCCGCCCCGGGGGTGGTCCGGGCTCAGCCCCAGAAGGCCAGCAGGGCCTCGGCCGTGGCCTCCGGCCGTTCGGCGTTGGGGGAGTGGCCGGCGTCCTCGATCACCACGCGGCGGGCCCCCAGCCGCTCGGCCATCCGGGTCTGCTCCGGCACCGGCCAGGCGTAGTCCCGGACCCCGGAGAGCACCAGGGCGGGCAGCGCGGCCGCGGTCGCGGCCAGCTCGTCCACCCGGTCGGGCGCGGCGATCAGATGGGCGCCGGTGGTGGCGAGCGCCTGCGGCACGTTGGCCACCCAGCGGCGGTGCAGGAACTCCGCGACCTCGGGGGCGGGGCGGCGGGCCCGGTCGCCGCCGGTCTGCTCCGCCTGCTGCTCCATCTGCTGGAGCACCTGCCAGATCTCCTCCAGGCTCATCGACGGCAGCACGCCGATCAGCAGCTTGGTCCGCTCCGCCTCGGCGGGCTCGATCGAGGCGGGCCCGGTGGACATCAGGGTCAGCGAGCTCCACGGCAGCGGACCGTCGGCGGCCGCCGCCAGGACGGCCTCCCGAGCCACCTGGCCGCCGAAGGAGTGGCCGAGCAGGTGGAGCGGCGCGTCGCCCTCGGCGAGCACCTCGGAGAGCGCCCGGACGTCCGCCCCCAGGGCGTCGACCGCGTAGGCGGCCGGATCGTCGGGGCCGCCGCTCTCGTACTGGCCGCGCTGGTCGACCGCGGTCACCCGGTAGCCGGCCGCGGCGAGCGGCTCCAGGAGCGCGATGAAGTCCTCCTTGCTGCCGGTGAACCCGGGCACGAGCAGGGCCGTCCCGCGGACCGCGCCGGCCGGCTCCGCCCGCAGCGCGGCGAACTCCCCGCGCGCCGTCGGCACCCGCAGGGCGCGCGCGCAGCGGGGGAGGGTGAGGAACGGCGGCGTGCTCATGGGCGATCTCCTGCGTGCGCGGGTGCGGTGCGGCGGGGCGACTGGCGCCGGTGACGCCGAGCGTAGCCGGGTGGAAACGCCGCAGGGGGCGACGCCGCCCGGTGGCCGGACGGGGTCGCCCCCTGCGCGTGGTGCGTGACCGGATCAGCTCTCCGGGGCCGCCTCGGGGGCGGCAGCCGCCGGGCGGCGGGTACGGGCCCGACGACGCGGGGCCGCGGCCTCGGCCGGGGCGTCCGCGCCGGCCTCGGGGGCCGCGGCGGCCTCGGCGACCGGCTCGGCCGTCGTCGCCTTGGCCCGCGAACGGGTCCGCTTCACGGCCGGCTTCCCCTCGGACTTCTCCGCGGTCTGCACGGCGGCGGCCGGAGCGGCGGCCTCGGCGACCGCGGCGGGCGCCTCGGTCACCGCGTCGACGGCGGTCTCGCCGGCGGCGGCGCGGGGACGGCGACGGCGGCGGCGCGGGGCCGCGCCCTCGCCCTCGGCGCCCTCGACGGCCGGAGCCGCCGGGGCGTCGACCGCGGCGACGGCCTCGGTGGTCGCGTCGAGCACGGCGTCACCCTCGACCGTGGAACCGCCGCGGGTGCGACGGCGCTCGCGGGCCCGGCGGGCGGGCTTCTCCTCGGCCGCCTCGGCGACGGGGGCGGCGCCCCGGCCGCCACCGGCCCGGCCGCCCTTGGGGGCGCGACCGGGCGCCGAGCGGGCCCCGCGACCGCCGGTCTCGCCGAGGTCCTCGACCTCCTCAGCGCCCAGCCCGGCCCGGGTCCGCTCGGAACGCGGAAGCACACCGGTGGTGCCCTTGGCGATCTTCAGCAGCTCGAACAGGTGCGGCGAGGTGGAGTAGGTCTCCTCCGGCGCGTTGAACGATAGGTCCAGCGCCTTGTTGATCAGCTGCCAGCGCGGGATGTCGTCCCAGTCGACCAGGGTGACGGCGGTGCCGGAGGCGCCGGCGCGGCCGGTCCGGCCGATCCGGTGCAGGTAGGTCTTCTCGTCCTCGGGGCACTGGTAGTTGACGACGTGCGTCACGCCCTCGACGTCGATGCCGCGGGCCGCGACGTCGGTGCAGACCAGGACGTCGACCTTGCCGTTGCGGAAGGCCCGCAGGGCCTGCTCGCGGGCGCCCTGGCCGAGGTCGCCGTGGACGGCGCCGGCCGCGAAGCCGCGCTGGGTCAGCTGGTCCGCGACGTCGGCCGCGGTGCGCTTGGTGCGGCAGAAGATCATCGCCAGCCCGCGGCCGTCGGCCTGCAGGATGCGCGAGACGAGCTCGACCTTGTCCAGCGAGTGCGCACGGAAGATGTGCTGCTCGGTGTTGGCCACGGTGGTGCCCGTGTCGTCCGGCGCGGCGGCGCGGATGTGGGTCGGCTGGTTCATGTACCGGCGGGCGAGGCTGATGACCTGGCCCGGCATGGTGGCCGAGAACAGCAGCGTCTGCCGCTTGGCCGGCAGCATGGTCAGGATCTTCTCGACGTCGGGCAGGAAGCCCAGGTCGAGCATCTCGTCGGCCTCGTCCAGGACGAGCGAGCGGACCCGCGAGAGGTCCAGCTTCTTCTGCCCGGCCAGGTCCAGCAGGCGGCCCGGGGTGCCGACCACGATGTCGACGCCCTTCTTGAGCGCCTCGACCTGCGGCTCGTAGGCCCGGCCGCCGTAGACGGCGAGCACGCGCACGTTGCGGACCTTGCCGGCGGTCTGCAGGTCGTTGGTGACCTGGGTGCAGAGCTCGCGGGTCGGGACGACGATCAGCGCCTGCGGGGCCTCGTGGAGCTGCTCCTCGGTGCCCCGGCCGGCGTCGACGTCGGCCCGGACGACGACCCGCTCGATCAGCGGGAGGCCGAAACCGAGGGTCTTGCCGGTGCCGGTCTTGGCCTGGCCGATGACGTCGTGGCCGGTCAGCGCGACCGGGAGGGTCATCTCCTGGATGGGGAAGGGGTGGATGATGCCGACGGCCTCCAGGGCCTCGGCCGTCTCCGGGAGGATCCCCAGGTCCCGGAAAGTGGTCTTGATGGGTTCAGCGTTGGTGGACAGGGTGCTGCCTCTTCCGTGTGGAGGGCCGAGAACGAGCGGCGGGCGGGCAGCCGCGCTGCTGCGTACGGGCCTGGACGGCCCTGCTACAGCTGCGTGGACGCACAACCGCGCCGGTCCCTGCGGCCGGCCGGTCCGCGGGGCCCGGTGAGGGGCGCGGTCACGGCGGCGTCGGGGAGGATTCCCTTGAGGGACCTGCGCGGGACCTTGCGCCGTGCGGCGCGGTCTCGGCGGCCCTCGCTCGGCCACTGATGCGGTGCCAAGGCTTGAAGTCCAAGCCATGGTCGGAGCCGATCGGCTCTCCGACCGGGCATCCGCGTACGTGAGTGCCCGGCTTCCGGTGCGGGCACGTCCTGCCGGACGGTGTCGCTACGAAGCGGGCTTGCCCGGCGCACCGAGACGGCGGTGACACCGTGCGAGCACTACGGACCTCGCTACCACCATACAGTCACGCGACGACTCGAACACGTGACGCGTCTGACATCGCCCGCACCGGACCGTCGCGCCGGCCCCGCGCCGGGCTCCCCGCGCACCGGTCGCGGAGCGGGTGCCGGGGGCCGCCGCGCGTGTGCGGGGGGCCGCGCCGGACTAAGGTGGCAGGTCATGGAGACCCATGGTGAGACGCAGGACGACACGGCCGGCTCGATCGGGGACTGGGCGAGCTGCTCGGCCGATCCGGGCTACCGGGCGGCCGTGCTGGACCTGCTCGGCGCCCTCGCGTACGGCGAGCTGAGCGCCTTCGAGCGGCTCGCCGAGGACGCCAAGCTCGCGCCGGGCCTCGCCGACAAGGCCGAGCTGGCCCGGATGGCCTCCGCCGAGTTCCAGCACTACCAGCGGCTGCACGACCGGCTCGCGGAGGTCGGCGCGGACCCGCAGGAGGCGATGCGGCCGTTCGTCGAGCCGCTGGAGCTGTTCCACCGGATGACGGCGCCCTCGGACTGGCTGGAGGGCCTGGTCAAGGCCTACGTCGGCGACGCGATCGCGACGGACTTCTACCGCGAGGTGGCCGTGCGGCTCGACGACGACACCCGGGACCTGGTCCTCGGCGTGATGTCGGACACCGGGCACGCCCAGTTCGCGGTCGACAAGGTGCGGCAGGCCATCGAGGCCGACCCGCGCTCGGGCGGCCGGCTGGCGCTCTGGGGCCGGCGGCTGATGGGGGAGGCGCTGAGCCAGGCCCAGCGGGTGGTCGCCGAGCGCGACGCGCTCTCCAACCTGCTGGTCGGCGGCGTCCAGGTGCAGGGCTTCGACCTGGTCGAGGTCGGCAAGATGTTCAACCGGATCACCGAGGCGCACACCAAGCGGATGGCCGCGCTGGGGCTCGCCTCCTGAGCTGCCCGGCCGGGCCGGCGGGCTCAGGCGTGCCGCTGCCGGCGGTGCGCGCCCGCCCGGTGCGGGCGGTGCCGGTGGGCGGGCTGGCGCCCGGCCGCGAGGTCGGGCCGGGCCAGCACCGAGGTGAGCAGTGCCGAGGCGACCGCCGCGATGCCGATGCTGGCCGCCGGGACCCGGCCGTCCAGCGTGAAGTGCGTGATCACCCCGCTGAGCAGGGCCGACACCAGCGCCGTCCCGAGCGTCAGCCCCCGGCCGGCCGGGAAGTACGCCGGCAGGGCCAGCAGCGCGGTGGCCCCGACGATCAGGCCGACGAGGGCGAAGGCGATCGACTCGACCAGCAAGGGTGCCTCCCCGGTGCGGTGGGCGGCTCCGGACGGCCGCACTTGTCGCCGTACCCCGGTCCACCCGGCCGTACACGCAGTGGTGCCCCGTTCCCCGGGCGGGGAACGGGGCACCACGAAGCAGCTCAGAGCGTGCCGAACCCGACCTTGCGGGCGGCCTGCTCGCCGATCTCCACGTACGCCAGGCGCTCGGCCGGGACGATGACGCGGCGGCCGTGCTCGTCGGTCAGCGCGAAGAGCTTCGAGGGGCCCTCCAGCGCCTTGGCGATCGCGCTCTCGACCTCATCGGCGGTCTGCGAGCTCTCGATCACGATCTCGCGCGGCGCGTTCTGCACGCCGATCTTGACCTCCACGACTTCCGTCCCTCCGGGTTGCAGCCAGCCACGCGCGGTCACCGGACCGCCTGGGACAAGCGTTCGTGGTGATCGCGCCGTACGGCTTCACCATAGAGCACCGGATCAGTGCCCTGGCGAAGGTCGGCGGATCACTGGTCGGCGGCCTGCGCCTCGGCGGCCTCGGCGGCGGGGTGCATCGGGAAGCCCTTCAGACCGCGCCAGGCCAGGCTGGCGACCAGCCGGACGGCTTCGTCGCGGGGGATCTCCAGGCCCTGGGAGAGCCAGTAGCGGGCGGTGATCTGGGCCAGGCCGCAGACGCCGGCGGCGAGCAGCTTGGACTCGGCCTCGGGGAGGTCGGTGTCCTCCTGGATGACCTTGCTGACCAGGGTCGCGCTGGCGTCCGAGGCCCGCTCCACCCGCTCGCGGACGGCCGGTTCGTTGGTCAGGTCCGACTCGAAGACCAGCCGGAAGGCACCGGACTCGCTGGAGACGTAGTTGAAGTACGCCTCCATCGTCGCGGCCACCCGGTGCTTGTTGTCGGTGGTCGCCGCGAGCGCCTCGCGGGTCGAGTCGACCAGGGCGTCGCAGTGCTTGTCCAGCAGCGCCAGGTAGAGCTCCAGCTTCCCGGGGAAGTGCTGGTACAGCACCGGCTTGCTGACCCCGGCGCGGTCGGCGATGTCGTCCATGGCGGCCGCGTGGTAGCCCTGCGCGACAAACACCTCCTGGGCGGCACCGAGCAGTTGTTCACGGCGGGCGCTTCGCGGCAGGCGGGCACCGCGCGGGCGCTCCTGCGCCTCCTGGATGGCCGTCACGGCGCTCCTCACTTCACGGGTTTTCGGGGCTGGCAAGATGACCGATTCTACTTTTCGGTAACCGCGTTCGCGCTTGGCGAGCGTGAGAAAAGCACCGAGCCCCCTTGTCAGGAGCCCACAATACGGCGCTGACCACCGGCGACGGCAGTGGTGCGACAAGAGCTGGGACGGCCCCGGTGCACCCGCGGCTCACTACCATCGTCCACCATGAGCGGCGCCGAGCAGCGGGTACGTACGGAGGCTGGGGATCCCGCGGGGGTCCGGACGGTCGGCGCCGCCGGTGCGGAACTGGCGGTGCACCGGCCCGGCGGCGGGGCCGCCGACGGCCGGGAGCAGGCACTCTTCGTGCACGGACTCGGCGGCTCGGCGGCCAACTGGACGGCGCTGATGGACCGGCTGGCCGGCCTCGTCGACGGCGAGGCGGTGGACCTGCCCGGCTTCGGGTACTCGGCGCCGCCCGCCGACGGCGACCTCTCCGTGTCCGGGCACGTGCGCGCGGTGACCGGCTACCTGGAGAAGACCGGCCGCGGCCCGGTGCACCTCTTCGGGAACTCGCTCGGCGGCGCCGTCGCCGTCCGGCTCGCCGCGCTCCGGCCCGATCTGGTGCGCAGCCTGACGCTGATCTCGCCCGCGCTGCCCGAGCTGCCACCGCAGCGAACCGCCTGGCCGACCGGGCTGCTCGCGGTGCCCGGCCTGCCCGCCCTGCTGGGCCGGCTGCCGTCGAACGGCCGCAGCCCGGAGGACGCCACCGAGGGGCTGCTGCGGCTGGTCTACGGGGATCCGCGGAGCCTCTCGCCGGCGGCCCGGGCCGAGGCGGTGGCCGAGTACCGGCGGCGGACCGCGGTGCCGCACGCGATGCGGGCGCTGACCGGCTCGGCCCGCGGGATCGTCTCGGCGTACACCGAGCGGGGCGAGCAGGCGCTCTGGCGGCAGGCGGAGCGGGTCACGGCGCCCACGCTGCTGGTGTACGGGCTGCGCGACAAGCTGGTCTCGTACCGCTCGGCGCGGCGGGCCTGCGCGGCGTTCGGGGACGCCCGGCTGCTGGTGCTGCCGGACTCCGGGCACGTGGCGATGATGGAGCACCCGGAGCGGGTGGCCCGGGCGGTGCGGGAGCTGCTGGCGCGGGGCTGAGCGGCGGTGCGGAGCGGCCCCGGCGGGGGCGTGGGGACGGACGGGCGGTAACGCCCCGCTCCGGGGCGAGGTCACGCCGGTTCACTCGTTCAGGTGGCAACCAGGCATGTGACCGATGGAGGGCCGGGGCCCGGTCCTACCTTTCTGCTGGCGGACCGAACAGGTGTGGGGGAGTGGCGGCCGCCGGAGGAGCCGGAGGGCGGCCGCACGCAGGGAGCCGGTGGTGCGACCGCCGGCCCGGGCCGCGGTGCTTCCGGCCGACCGGACTCCTCCGCCCGGGCCGCACCCGTGCCCGCACGGGGCGCCCGGGTGCCGATCGAGCCGCTCCAGCCATCCGTCGTCCCGTTCTGTTCTGGAGGTCTCCCGTGCGCGTTGCACTGCTCACCGAGGGTGCCCGTCCGCACCCCGGACACGGCGTCGGCGGCTGGTGCGCCCGGCTGGTGGAGGGTCTCGCCGAGCACGACTTCGAGCTGTTCGTCCTGGCCGGCGCGGCCGGTTCGGGCATCGCCGAGTGCCCGCGGGGGCGCTGGCCGGCGGTGCACGAGCTGGCGCTGTGGGGGCGCCGCCCGGCCGGCCGGCTGCCCGGCGCGCTGCGCGGACGCCAGTACGCCCGGGCGTACGAGGAACTGGTCCGGGCCCTGGTGATGCCGGGCGAGCGGGCCTCGTTCGGGGCGGGGCTGTACCGGCTGGCGGCGCTCGCCCGGGAGGACGGCGGCCTGTCCGCGTTCCTGGCCTCCGCCGCCGCCCGGCGCACCCTGGAGCGGGTCTGGCGCTCGCCCGGCGCCGACACCACGGCCGGGCAGCCGCTGGTCCGTGACGTGCTGGTCGCGGCGGACCTGCTGGAGCAGTGCCTGCGCCCGCTCTCGGCCCCCTGGTACGGCGCCGGGCCGGGCGGCCTCGGCTCGGCCGACCTCTGCCACGTGGTCGGCGGCGGTCCGGCGGCGCTGCCGGCGCTGGTGGCCAAGCGGCTGCACGGGGTGCCGTTCGTGGTCACCGAGCACGGGCTGCACCTGCGCGAGCAGTACCTCGGCTACCGCGAGGCGCCCTACCGCTGGCCGGTCCGGGCCCTGCTGCTCTCCTTCTTCCGCTCGCTCACCGAGGAGACGTACCGGCAGGCCGCGATACTGACCCCCGGCAGCGCCCACGACCAGCGGTGGCAGCGCCGCTGCGGCGCCGACCCGGCGCGGACCAGGGTGGTCCACGAGGGCACTCCGGCGGTGGCCCGGGCCGCGGCCGGCCCGGAGCCGGCCGCGCCGACGCTGGCCTGGGCGGGCGCGCTCGAGCCGGGCCGGGACACCGAGCTGATGCTGCACGCCTTCGCGCGGGTCCGCGCCGAGCTGCCCGCGGCCCGGCTGGTGATCCACGGCGAGGAGGCCGTCCCGGGCTACCGGGCGCACTGCGAGGCGGTGGCCGACCGGCTGGGGGTGGCCGGGGCGGTGGAGTTCGCCGGGCGGCCCGACTCGGTGGCGGCGGCCTGGGAGAGCGGCACGGTGGTGGTCTTCTCGGCGCTCTCGCAGCGCGGCCCCCGGCTGCTGGCCGACGCGATGCTGAGCGGCCGGGCGGTGGTCTCGACGGACGTCGGGGTGGCCCGGGAGGTGGTGGGCCCGACCGGACTGCTCGTCCCGCCGCGCGACCCGCGGGCACTGGCGGGCGCCTGTCTGGCCCTGCTGCGCGACCCGGAGCGGCGGGCCCGGCTGGGGCTGGCGGGCCGGTTGCGGGCGCAGGAACGCTTCGCCGTGGAACCGGTGATCGGCGCGTTCCGGGAGATCTACCTGGAGCTGGTCTCGCAGTGGCCGGCCTTCCCGGCGGCCCGGTCCGGTGGTGCGGCCGCCGAGCGGCCCCGTCCGTTCGCCCGGCCCGCCGAGTACTGGCTGGCCGACCGCCGGGACGGCGCCGGCACCGGGCAGCCGGTCGGCGCGGGGCAGGGCGAGGGCGTGGACGAGGACGCGGGCGAGGCGTCCGAGCGGCCCGGCGCACTCGCGGAGGCCCTCTGATGGCCGGCGGCGCGCCGGTCGCCGGCAGCGGCCCGGCCACGGGGCCCGGAGTCTTCGGCGATCCGGTCCGGGAGGTGATGGCGGAGCACCGGGAGCTCTGCGAGCGGGCCGTCGATCCGCTGGAGATCGCCGCCGGGCTGGAGGAGGCGGGCTGCGGGCCGGAGACGGCCGCGCGCTGCCGGCACGCCGATCTGTTCTCGCTCGCCGACGAGCTGTACGCCCGGGTGCCGCGCCGTCCGCCGCCGGACCCGGCGGCGGTGCCGGACGGGCACCGGCCGCGCCGGTGGGGTGCGGCGCTCCGGGCGGCGGCGCTGGCCGTGCCACCGGTCGGGGCGGCCGTCGGGGCGGCCGGTCGGTGGCCGGTGCTGCTGCCGGCCGCCGCCGTGCTCGCGCTGGGGCCGGCGGTGTCCGCCTCCGGGCGGGCCGACCGGGCCGCGGCCGGCGCCCCGGCCGTCGACCTGCCGGACGCCGGGCTCGGACCGTCCGCCGGGGGCCCCGGCCCGCGGGCCCGGCGGTTGCGGCCGGCCGGGCTGGGCCACGGGTGCGGGGTGGCCGCCCTGCTGCTGCTCCCGCTGGCCGGGGTCGGCGCCGGGTTCGGGGCGTCCGGCACCGGGGACACCCGGGTGACGGCCGCGCTGGTGCTGGCCGCGGCGCTGTCGGCCGGGTCGGCCGAGTGGGCGGCGCGCTGGTTCCGGCACATCGCCCGCGGCCACCTGTGCGTGGCGGGCACCCTCGCCGAGTTCCGGGCCCGGATGCGGCCGGTGCTGCCGGTGGCCGTCGCCCTGCACCTGGCCGTCCTCGCGGTCCTGACCTTCGCCGCCCTCGCGGTGCTGACGGCCGTGGCGCCCCGGCCCGGGCCGGGCCACGGCGGCGGACTGCCCCACCTGGTGGCCGAGCGGGCCGACCCCGCCCAGTGGGCGGCGCAGGGTGTGCTCGGGCTGCTGCTGGTGCTGCCCGCGCTGCTGGCCCGGTCCGGCCGGACCGGCGCCGCCGCGCTGGGCGCGCTCGCCGGGCCGACCGCCGTCGCGGCGCCGCTCCTCCTGGGCCGCTCCGCGCCGACGGCCTGGCTGCTCGGCGGAGGCGCGGTCGCGCTCGCCCTGCTGGCGTACGCCTGGCCGCTGCTCGGCCGGGCCGACACGCACCGCTGAGCCCGGCCCCACCGAACCGTTCGACCTCCCCGTTGTTCACTCTGTCCGCCAGGTCGTACCCGACCTCGCTTCGTGGAAGGACACCCCCGATGAGGGTGCTGCTGCTGGGCGCCGACGGCTTTATCGGCCGCCGGGTCACCGATCGTCTGCTCGTGGACCAGGAGTTGCAGGTGACGGTGCTCGGCCGGCGCGACTCGGCCGACATCCGCTTCGACCTGACCACCGGGAGTCCGGGCGCGCTCGCCCGGTTCCTGGACGCGGTCGCGCCCCAGGTGGTGATCAACTGCGCGGGCGCCACCTACGGCAGCTCGCGGACGCTGATCCGGGCGAACACGCTGGCCGTCGCCACGGTCTGCGAGGCGATCCGGCGCAGCCGGGAGCCGGCCCGGCTGGTGCACGTCGGCTCGGCGGCCGAGTACGGGCCGGTGCCGGGCGGGGTCCCGGTCTCGGAGGGCGCCGAGCCGCGTCCGGTCGGCCCGTACGGGGTCTCCAAGCTCGCCGGGACGGAGCTGGTGCTGGCCTCCGGGCTGGACGCGGCGGTGCTCCGGGTGTTCGACGTGGTGGGGCCGGGGGCGCCGACGGCCTCGCTGTTCGGGCGGCTCGCCGAGGGGCTGCGCCGGGCGCTGGAGCGCGAGGAGTCGCAGGTGCGGATGCCGGACCTGTCCGGATACCGGGATTTCGTCGACGTCCGGGACGTCGCCCGGGCGATCCAGGCGGCGGCGGTGTCGGCGGCCACCGGGGTCATCAACATCGGCAGCGGGCACGCCGTCCGGGCCCGCGAGGCGGCCCAGCTGCTGGTCCGGGCCTCGGGCTTCGAGGGGGCGATCGTGGAGGAGAACCGGCCGGTGCTGCTCCCCGCGCAGGCCGGCGGGCCGGTCGAGCACGTCGACCGGCACGCGGACCGGCACGCGGGCCAGCACGGCGGCCCGTACCACCGGCCCGCGGAGGCACGGCCGGCCGAGGGGCGGGGCCCGGCGGGCGAGCCGGTGCCGTGGCGCCAGGCGGACGTGCGGACCGCCCGGGATCGTCTCGGCTGGCGGACACAGGTGCCGCTGGAGGAGTCGCTGGGCGACGTCTGGCTGGAGACGGCCTGCCGGGTCTGACCCGCCGGCCCGTGGTGCCCGGGCGCGCGACGGCCCCGCTGAGGCGGGCCGCGGCGCTCCCGGGCGCCCGTCGTCCGCCGCCCCCGGGGGCTCCGGTGGGCGGTCCCAGTATCCGAGGCCGGCTGTCTCGCCAGTCGGACGGGCTGTCTCGGAATACCGGGGCGGCATGACACTGTTGGCCTAGCTGAGCCACCGCGGTGGCGGAGCGTGAAGCCACTAGAGGTCGGCCCCTGGCCACCTGAACCGACGACCATCGGAGTCCCCGTGTCGCTGCCACCCCTGGTCGAGCCGGCCGCCGAGCTCACCGTCGACGAGGTCCGCAGGTACTCCCGCCACCTGATCATCCCCGACGTGGGCATGGCCGGGCAGAAGCGGCTGAAGAACGCCAAGGTGCTGTGCGTCGGCGCCGGCGGCCTGGGCTCGCCCGCGCTGATGTACCTCGCCGCCGCCGGCGTGGGCACGCTCGGCATCGTCGAGTTCGACGTGGTGGACGAGTCCAACCTGCAGCGGCAGATCATCCACGGCCAGTCGGACATCGGCCGCTCCAAGGGCGAGTCGGCGCGGGACTCCGTCAAGGAGATCAACCCCTACGTGGACGTGATCCTCCACGAGGAGCGCCTCGACAACGACAACGTGATGGAGATCTTCTCCGGCTACGACCTGATCGTCGACGGCACCGACAACTTCGCCACCCGGTACCTGGTGAACGACGCCGCGGTGCTGCTCGGCAAGCCCTACGTGTGGGGCTCGATCTACCGCTTCGACGGCCAGGCCAGCGTGTTCTGGGCCGAGCACGGCCCGTGCTACCGCTGCCTCTACCCCGAGGCCCCGCCGGCGGGCATGGTCCCGTCCTGCGCCGAGGGCGGCGTGCTGGGCGTGCTCTGCGCGTCCATCGGCTCGATCCAGGTCACCGAGGCGATCAAGCTGCTGGCCGGTGTCGGCGAGCCGCTGGTCGGCCGGCTGATGATCTACGACGCCCTGGAGATGAACTACCGCCAGGTGAAGGTCCGCAAGGACCCGAACTGCGCGCTGTGCGGCGAGAACCCGACGGTCACCGAGCTGATCGACTACGAGGCCTTCTGCGGCGTCGTGTCGGAGGAGGCCCAGGCCGCCGCCGCCGGTTCGACGATCACCTCGAAGCAGCTCAAGCAGTGGCAGGACGACAAGGAGGACATCTTCCTGATCGACGTCCGCGAGCCCGGCGAGTACGAGATCGTCAACATCCCCGGCGCGGTGCTGATCCCGAAGAACGAGTTCCTGATGGGCAACGCGCTGGAGTCGCTGCCGCAGGACCGGAAGATCGTCCTGCACTGCAAGTCGGGCGTCCGCTCGGCCGAGGTGCTGGCCGTGGTGAAGGCGGCCGGGTTCTCCAACGCCGTCCACCTCGGCGGCGGCGTGCTCGGCTGGGTGAACCAGGTCGAGCCGCACAAGCCGGTCTACTAGCAGACGCCGGAAGGGCCCGCCGGAGCGATCCGGCGGGCCCTTCCCGCGTCCCGGGGGCCCTACAGGGCGCCCTTGCGCTGGAGCATGTTGTAGGAGATCCAGCCGGGTAGCACGGGCAGCCAGAAGGTGAGCGCCCGGTAGAGGAAGACCGCCGGGGTGGCGATCGTCGGGGGCACGTCGGCGACGGTGAGCGCACCGATCAGGGCGACCTCGACCGGGCCGATGCCGCCGGGGGTGGGGATGGCCGAGCCGGCCGCGTTGGCGGTCAGGAAGACCACCGCGACCGCCGAGAAGCTGATGCTGCCGCCGAAGGCCTGCACCGAGGCGTCCAGGCAGGCGGTGAAGGAGAGCGTCAGCAGCAGGATCCCGCCGAAGCCGGTGACCAGCTTGCTGGGCGTCTGCATCAGGTCGAGCATCCGCGGCACCACGCCGAAGAACAGCGAGCGCAGCCGGTTCAGCACGAACCGCCGCAGCGGCGAGACGGCCGCGACCACCAGGGCGAGCACGGCGGCGGTCAGCACGCCGATGATCACCGCGCGGGAGGCCGAGAGGTCCCCGTTGGTCTGGCTGCCGGTGATCAGGCCGAAGCTGAACAGCAGCAGCAGGTGCCCGGCCAGGCCGGCCAGTTGGGACGCGCCGACCGAGGCGACCGCCTGCCCGGAGCGGATCCCGGCCTTCTGCAGGTAGCGGGTGTTCAGCGCGATGCCGCCGATCGCGGCCGGCGCCACCAGCTTGACGAAGGAGCCGGCCAGCTGGGCCGCCACGGTGCGGCGGAACGGCAGCTTCTCCGGGACGAAGCCGGTCAGGCTCATCGAGGCGGCGACGTAGCTGAACGCGGCGGCGGCGAGCGCCACGGCCGCCCAGGCCCAGTCCATCTGGGAGAGCTTGAGCTGGGCCGGCTTGATGGTGGTCAGCGCGAGGTAGGCGGCGAAGGTGAGCGCGATCACCATGATCAGGCTCTTCGGCTTCAGCCGCTCCAGCTTGGCCGTCTCGGTCGGCGCCTCGGGGGCGATCTGGAGGATCTGGCCGCGGATCCGGCTGAGCAGGTCCTCCCCGGCGACCGCGATGTCCTCCTCGGCCTGCTGCTGGGTGCGCTCGCCGGCGGCGACCTGCTCCAGCGCCTGGGCCCGGGCGGCGGTCTTGCGCTCCTTGGTGAGCTTCTTCAGGTCGACCCTGGTCGAGCGGCTCAACCCGACCGGCTGCAGCAGCGGCAGCGCCTGCGCGACCCGCTCGGCGCCGAGGACGGCGTTGGCGGTCGCGACCGCCCGCTCCGGGCCGATCCGCAGGGCGAAGGTGGTGAGCAGCTGGGCGACGTCGATGCGCAGCGTCAGATCGGTGGCGGCGATGTCGCCGCCGGAGAGGTTGACCAGGCAGGCTGCCTTCTCGTCGACCACCAGCAGCGACTCGCCGGTCAGCCGGCGGTGCGCGATCCGGCGCTCGTGCAGGGCGGCGACGGACTCCCAGAGCGAGGCCATCACCCGGTCGGTGACCTCCTCGTCCGAGAGGTCGTCCAGGGTGCGGCCCTCGACGTTCTCGTAGACCAGGATCGCGGCGTCCGGGCCCAGTTCGGAGGTGGCCACCAGCTGCGGCGAGCGGGCGCCCGAGGCGGCGGCCGCGTAGGCGATCAACGCCTCCTGCTCCAGCGCCTGGCGCAGCGACTGCGGGCTGCGGCGGACGGCCACCGAGCGCAGCCGCAGCCGCCGCCAGGCGCGGTAGAAGAAGCCGGAGGCCTGCTGCTCGCGGTCGATGATGTGGACGTCCAGCGGCGGGCCGCCCTGCTGGCCGACGTAGTAGCGGCGGGTGCCGCCGGGGGCGTCGGGGGCGCGGTGGGCGCTGGCCGGGGTGAAGCCGACCTTGCGCAGGCCGATCATCAGGTGCTGGCCGGTGGGTCGGATGTTGGGCGAGCCGATCGCGTACAGCGTGCCGTACGCGACGGACCAGCCGATCAGCACGGTGAGCAGCAGGGACAGCGGGGTGGTGTAGCCGCCGAGCAGCTCGGTGAGCCCGCTGAAGACCACCACCACCCAGAGGGCGACCCGCCAGCGCGGCCGGCTCGACATGCCGACCGCGGTCATGTAGGCGATCACCGGCGCCAGATAGCCGTGCACCGGGTCGGTGAGGGTGCCGTTGCTGTCCATCGGCAGCCGGGTGAGGGCGTCCCGGATGTGCTCGGAGGCGCCTTCGGCCACCCACCAGTCGATGCCCAGCGAGACGCCGTAGGAGAGCACCGAGGCGAGGACGCCGTCGGCGACCCGAAGGCCGTCGCGTTTGATCAGGCGCTCGACCGCGAAGGCGAGCGGGACGGCGAGCACCGCGACGCTGGAGACCAGGCCGGTGATGGTGGCGAGCACCGGGGAGAAGCGCGGCGCGTTGGAGGCGATGTCCAGCTCGATGCCGGTGGTGGTCGAGGTCGCCACCCCGGCCAGGACGAACACGGCGACTATGCCGAGGACGCCGGCCAGGAAGCGGATCAGGTCCGACGGGCGGTGCGCGCGGGCGGCGAGCAGCGGTTCGTCGACGTCCAGGTAGGGGGTGTCGTCCAGCGGGTCGTACCCCTCGTACCCGGCGTGCTCCTGCGGCCGCTCCTGTCCCTCGGGTACCAGGAAGGGCTCCTCGGGTACCGGGGGCGGCTCCTCGGCCGCCGGGGACGGCTCGGGGACGGCGGGCGGCTCGGGCTGCTGGGCCGGGACGCCGGCCGGGGCCGGTCCGGGCGCCTCGGTCCCGGGGACGGCCCCGGGTTCGGTCGGCTGCGGGGTCTTGATCGTCCGGTCCTTGATCAGGGAGACTTCGGGTGTCGGCGTGGCGGCGGGCTCTTCACCGGGGCCTGCGGGCATGGTGTCGGAAGACTCGTCGGAGTCCTCGCCCTCGCCCACGTCAGCCGTCCCGGTCATCTGGTCTTGTCCTCGTATCACCACTCACCGCCCCGAAGATGGTGGCATGCCGCGGCGCCCCGTGCTGGACAGGGGCCGGATCGGGCGCGGCGGATCATGCTTACCGTGCCGCGCGCCCGGGCCGGTGAGGAAGAATGCCGCAGGTGACGGACGCTACCGACGACGCCGGACCGGGCGGCCTGCCGCCCTTCGCCGAACTGGTTCTCGACCTGACCGAGCGGATTCCACCCGGCCGGGTGATGACCTACGGAGACGTTGCCGAGTACCTCGGCCAGGGCGGCCCCCGCCAGGTCGGCCGGGTGATGGCCCTGTACGGCGGCTCGGTGCCCTGGTGGCGGGTGGTCCGCGCGGACGGCCGGTTCCTGCCCGGACACGAGCACCGCGCCCTCGCCCGGTACGGCGAGGAGGGCACCCCGCTGCGCGAACTCGCCGACCCGCCCCGGGTCGACCTGAAGCGGGCCCGCTGGGACGGCCGGTAGCGCCGAACCGGGTGCGAGGACGGGAATGACGGGGCAGGATCGTAGGCTCGATACGGACGGGCCCCGCCGCGGGCCCGTCCGCCGTTGCCCGAAGCACGACCCCCAGGACGTCCGTGAGCTCCCCCTACCGTCTGGTGCGAAGCCCCCTCGCGCTCCCCGCCCCGCCCGTGCTGGACGACTACCAGCGCGCCGTGGTGGAGCACGCGGGCGGCCCGCTGCTGGTGCTCGCCGGGCCCGGGACCGGCAAGACCACCACGCTGGTGGAGGCCGTCGCCCGGCGGATCGAGCGCGGCACCGACCCCGAGCGGATCCTGGTGCTGACCTTCAGCCGCAAGGCCGCGATGGAACTGCGCGACCGGATGTCCGGCCGGCTCGGGGCCTCCGCCCCCGCCCCGCAGGCCACCACCTTCCACTCCTTCTGCTACGCGCTGCTCCGGGCCCACCAGGACCCTCAGGACTACGCCGAGCCGCTGCGGCTGCTCTCCGGCCCCGAGCAGGACGTCATGGTCCGCGAGCTGCTGGCCGGCGGCGCCGAGGACGCCCGCGGGGGCCGGGGCCGGATCGACTGGCCGCTCGACCTCCGGGCCTGCCTGACCACCCGCGGCTTCGCCGACGAGGTCCGCGCCGTGCTCGCCCGCAGCCGGGAGCTCGGCCTCGGCGAGGCCGAGCTGCGGCGGTTCGCCGAGGGCGTGCAGCGCCCCGACTGGGCGGCCGCCGCCCACTTCCTGGCCGACTACCTGGACGTCCTGGACCTGCGCGGGGTGCTCGACTACGCCGAGCTGGTCCACCGCGCGGTGCTGCTGGCCGAGCGCCCCGAGGTGGGCGAGCGGCTGCGGCAGCGCTACGAGGTGGTCTTCGTCGACGAGTACCAGGACACCGACCCCTCGCAGGTCCGGCTGCTGCGCCAGCTCGCCGGCGGCGGGCGGGAGCTGGTCGCCGTCGGGGATCCGGACCAGTCGATCTACGCGTTCCGCGGCGCCGACATCAACGGCATCCTGGAGTTCCCGCAGACCTTCCGGCAGGCCGGCGGCGGCCCAGCCGAGGTCAAGGTGCTGCGGGTCTCCCGCCGCTCCGGCGCCGTACTGCTCGCCGCCTCCCGCGAGCTGGCCCGGCGGATGCCGATGGGCCGGCTGCCGGCCGACAAGCTCGCCCAGCACCGGGCCCTGCTGCCGTCCCGCGAGGGCGGCCGGGTCGAGGTGTACACCTACCCGACCCCGGGCACCGAACTGGACTCGATCGCCGACCTGCTGCGCCGCGCCCACCTGGAGGACGGCGTGCCGTGGGGCGAGATGGCCGTCCTGGTCCGGGCCGGCGGCCGGTCCATCCCCGGGGTGCGGCGGGCGCTCAGCGCGGCCGGCGTCCCGCTGGAGATCGACGGTGACGACCTGCCGCTGCGCGAGGAGCCCGCCGTCGCCCAGCTGCTGGTCGCCCTGCGGGTCTGCGCCGAGCAGGCCGCCCGGGACAAGCACGACCGCGCCGCCGGCCCCGACCCGCTCACCACCGAGCTCGCGCACACCCTGCTCACCGGCCCGCTCGGCGGCCTGGACGGCTCCGACCTGCGCCGCCTCGGACGCGCCCTGCGCGAGGAGGAGCGTGCCGCGCTGCGCGCCGACGGCCGGGCGGCGGCCGTGCCCCGCGCGGCCGAGGAGCTGATCCGCGAGGCCCTCGCCGAGCCCGAGCGGCTGATCGCCCTCGACCCCTCGCACGCCCGGCGCGCCCGCGACCTCGGCACCCTGCTGCGCAAGGTCCGCGAGCGGCTGGCCGGCGGCTGCACCGCGGAGGACGCGCTCTGGGAGCTCTGGGACGGCAGCCGGCGCTGGCGCGAGCGCCTGGAGCGGGCGGCGCTGCGCGGCGGCGCGGCCGGCCGCAACGCCGACCGGGACCTCGACGCGCTCTGCGCCCTGTTCGAGACCGCCGCCCGCGCCGAGGAGCAGGTCACCGGCCACCGCAGCGCCCTCGACCTGCTCGCCGAGCTGGAGGCCCAGGACATCGCGGCCGACACCCTCACCGTGCGGGCCGTCCGCCCGGACGCCGTCCGGCTGATGACCGCGCACCGCTCCAAGGGCCTGGAGTGGCGGGTGGTCGTGGTGGCCGGCGTCCAGGACGGCCTCTGGCCCGACCTGCGCCGCCGCGGCTCGCTGCTGGAGGCCGACCGGATCGGCCGCGACGGCCTGGCCGAGCCGCTCTCCCCGGCCGCCCTGCTCGGCGAGGAGCGCCGGCTCTTCTACGTCGCCGCCACCCGCGCCAAGGAGCGGCTGATCGTCACTGCCGTCAAGGCCCCTGCCGACGACGGCGACGAGCCGTCCCGCTTCCTGCGCGAGCTCTACCGCGAGGACGTCGACCCGCGGACCGGCAAGGTGCTGCGCCGGACCCCGCCGGTCACCGTCGAGGACGTCACCCACCGCCCGCGCCGCCCGCTGTCCGTCCCCGCGCTGGTCGCCGAGCTGCGCGCGGTCACCGTCGACCCGGCCCGGTCGCCCGAGCTGCGCCGCGCCGCCGCCGAGCGGCTCGCCACCCTGGCGCTGGCCGCCGACGAGGACGGCCTGCCGCTGGTGCCGGCCGCCCACCCGGACCGCTGGTGGGGCCTGGACGACGCCACCGCCGCCCCCGAGCCGCTGCGCAGCGCCGATCTGCCGGTCCGGCTCTCCGGCAGCGGCCTGGAGCAGCTGGAGAACTGCTCGCTGCAGTGGTTCCTGGACAAGGAGGTCAAGGCGCGCGGCGCCGGTTCGGCCGCCCAGGGCTTCGGCAACGTGGTGCACGCCCTCGCCGACGAGGTCGGCTCCGGCCGTACCCCCGCCGACCTCGCCGTGCTGATGGAGCGGCTGGACACGGTCTGGGACGCGCTGGCCTTCGACGCGCCCTGGAAGTCCCAGCAGGAGAAGACCGAGGCCCGGGCCGCCCTGGAGCGCTTCCTGAACTGGCACGTCCTGCAACGCGGCCGCGACGTGGTCGCCACCGAGCACGGCTTCGACGTCACGTTGGACGTCGGCGGCGTCTCGGTGCGGATCCGCGGCTCGATGGACCGGGTGGAGAAGGACGACGCCGGGCGGGCCTACGTGGTGGACTTCAAGACCGGCAAGGAGGCGCCGACCGACAAGTCGCTGCCCGAGCACAAGCAGCTCGCGGTCTACCAGCTCGCCGTCCGGGCAGGGGCGCTCAACGAGCTGCCCGGGTTCGAGGGCCGGGTCCCCGACTCCGGCGGGGCCGAGCTGGTGCAGCTGCGCAAGCCCGACAAGGGCGCCCCGGAGGCGCCCAAGGTGCAGCGCCAGGACCCGCCGGACGGCGAGCCGTGGATCGAGAACCTGCTGGCCGACGCCGCCGGGCGGGTCCTCGCCGAGCGCTTCGTGCCGCGGACCGGCGGCGGCTGCGACCGCTGCACCTTCCGTCGCAGCTGCTCGGCCCAGCGTGACGGCGCCCAGGTGGTGGAGTGAGCGCCGCGGTGTGGGGGTGGCCACAGCGGGCCGGGCGAGGGGCCCGGACTGTCGGCGGTGCCCGTTAACGTTGCGGGGTGACCGCCGCGCTCAGCCACCCCGACCAGCTCAAGGAGCTGCTGGGCATCCCGTTCAACCGGGAGCAGATGGCGGCCATCGGCGCTCCGCTGGAGCCGGCCGTGATCGTCGCCGGGGCGGGCTCCGGGAAGACCACGGTGATGGCCGCCCGGGTGGTCTGGCTGGTCGGGTCCGGGGCCGTCCGCCCGGAGGAGGTGCTCGGCCTCACCTTCACCAACAAGGCCGCCGGGGAGCTCGCCGAACGCGTCCGCGCGGCCCTGCGGCTCGGCGGCGTGGCCGAACCGGACGAGGAGGCGCTCGGCGAGCCGGAGATCTCCACCTACCACGCCTTCGCCGGCCGCCTGCTCAAGGAGCACGGCCTGCGGATCGGTATCGAGCCGGACGTCCGGCTGCTCGCCGACGCCACCCGCTTCCAGCTCGCCGCCAAGGTGCTGCGCACCGCGCGCGGTCCCTTCCCGGCGCTCACCGGGACCTTCAGCAACCTGGTCGCCGACCTGACCGCGCTGGACGGCGAGCTCGCCGAGCACCTGGTCGAGCCGGACGCGCTGCGCGCCTTCGACGAGGAGCTGCTCGACACCCTCGCCACCGTCCGGCTCGGCAACGACGACCTGCGGGCCGTGCCGGTCACCGCCCGGGCCCGGCTGGAGCTGCTGCGCCTGGTCGAGGAGTACCGGCGGCGCAAGGCCGCGGCCGGGCTGATGGACTTCGGCGACCAGATAGCCGCCGCCGCCCGGCTCGCGCAGCAGCGCCCCGAGGTCGGCGAGCTGCTCCGGGCCCAGTACCGGGTGGTGCTGCTCGACGAGTACCAGGACACCTCGGTCGCGCAGCGGCTGATGCTGGCCGGCCTGTACGGCGCCGGCCCCGAGGGGCGGGGCACCGGCCACCCCGTCACCGCCGTCGGCGACCCCTGCCAGGCGATCTACGGCTGGCGCGGCGCCTCGGTCGCCAACCTGGACGACTTCCCCCGGCACTTCCCGAAGGCCGACGGCTCCGGGGCGGCCCGGTACTCGCTCAGCGAGAACCGCCGCAGCGGCGGGCGGCTGCTCGCCTTCGCCAACGAGCTGGCCGAACCGCTGCGCGCGATGCACGAGGGCGTCGAGGCGCTGCGCCCGGCTCCCGGCGCCGAGCAGGAGGGCTACGTCCGGGCCGCACTGCTGCCCACCCACGCGCAGGAGATCGACTGGCTGGCCGACTCGATCGCCCACCTGGTCCGCACCGGTACCGCCCCGGGCCGGATCGCCGTGCTCTGCCGGGGCGGCGCGGCCTTCCCCGACATCCACGCGGCGCTGGTCGCCCGGGAGGTGCCGGTCGAGGTGGTCGGACTCGGCGGCCTGCTGCAACTGCCCGAGGTGGCCGACCTGGTGGCGACCTGCGAGGTGCTGCAGGACCCGACCGCCAACGCGGCGCTGGTCCGGCTGCTGATCGGCCCGCGCTGGCGGATCGGCCCGCGCGACCTCGCCCTGCTCGGCCGGCGCGCCGCCGAACTGGTGCGCACCGCCCGGCCGGAGGGCGTCGAGGCGCTGGCCGCGGCCGTCGCCGAGGCCGATCCGACCGAGGTGGTCTCGCTGGCCGACGCGCTGGAGACCTTCCTGGACCCGGCGTCCGGCGGGGACGGCGACCGGTCCGACGAGCTGCCGTTCTCCGCGGAGGCCAGGCCGCGCTTCGCCCGGCTCGCCCGGGAGCTGCGCGAGCTGCGCCGCTCGCTCGCCGAGCCGCTGATGGACGTGCTGCACCGGGTGCTCGCGGTCACCGGCCTGGAGGTCGAACTCGCCGCCTCCCCCCAGGCACTGGCCGCCCGCCGCCGGGAGACCCTGCACGCCTTCCTGGACGTCGCGGCCGGCTTCGCGGACCTGGACGGCGACCCGGGCCTGTCGGCCTTCCTCGGCTTCCTGCGCGCCGCCCAGGAGTACGAGCGCGGGCTGGACAGCAGCCTGCCCGGCGGGGAGGACACCGTGAAGGTCCTCACCGCGCACAAGTCCAAGGGCCTGGAGTGGGACGTCGTGGCCGTTCCTGGGCTGGTCAGGGGCGCCTTCCCGTCCTCGACCACGCGTGAGCGCTGGACCAGCGTCAAGCGGGTGCTGCCGCACGCCCTGCGCGGCGACGCGGCCACCCTGCCCGATGTGCGCGGCGGGTGGAACAGCAAGTCCATGGCCGCCTTCAAGGCGGCGCTCGCCGAGCACTCGGGCACCGAGGAGCTGCGCCTCGGCTACGTCGCCTTCACCCGGCCGCGGTCGCTGCTGCTGGCCTCCGGGCACTGGTGGGGCCCCAGCCAGAAGACCGTGCGCGGCCCGTCCGTCTTCCTGGAGCGGCTGCGGACGCACTGCGAGCGGCCCGGCGCCGGCGAGCTCGAACACTGGGCCGAGCAGCCGCCCAAGGGCGCCGAGAACCCGGCGCTGGCCGCGCCCGTCGAGCGGCCCTGGCCGCTGCCGCTGGATCCGGCGGCCCAGCACGCCCGCCGCCGGGTCGCCGCGGTGGTGCACCGCCGCCTCGCCGGCCTGCCCGCCCCCGAACCGGAGCCGATGGCCGCCGAGGACCGCCGCCAGGTCGAGTCCTGGGACCGCGACCTCACCGCGCTGGTCGGCGAGTTGGAGCGGTCCCGGCGCAGCGTCCGGGAGGTGCCGCTGCCCGCCGCGCTGTCCGCCACCCAGCTCCAGCGGCTGGCCGCCGATCCGGACGGCTTCGCGCACGACCTGGCCCGCCCGATGCCCCGGCCGCCGCAGCCGGCCGCCCGCCGGGGCACCCGGTTCCACGCCTGGGTGCAGTCCCGGATCGAGCCGCTGCTGCTGATCGAGCCGGGCGCGCTGCCGGGTGCTGACGACGACGGCATCGAGGACGAGCAGGACCTGGAGCGGCTCAAGGAGGCGTTCCTGCGCACGCCCTACGCGAACCGGACGCCCTACCGGGTCGAGGCGCCGTTCCAGTTGGTGCTGGCGGGCCGGGTGGTGCGCGGCCGGATCGATGCGGTCTACCGGGAAGATGACGGCCGGTCGGAATTCGGCGGCGCGTCACGCTACGAAGTGGTGGACTGGAAGACGCACCGCGAGGAGACCGCCGATCCGCTCCAGCTCGCGGTCTACCGGGTCGCCTGGGCCGAACAGTTGGGAGTTCCGCCGGAGCAGGTCACGGCGTCCTTCCTGTACGTCCGCAGCGGTCGGGTCGAACAACCCGCAGGACTTCCCGACCGAAAAGAGTTGGAACGGCTCCTGATCGGGAACAGTGAAGAATGAGTCACGCAGAGCATTCAAGTCATCACGGCAGCGGGCGAAACCTGTGCGTAGTGCACGTTTCGTGCCTATTGTGGGGTCGGTAACCGGTCAACCCCTGTGCTCCGGCCGCCAGCGAGGCCCGCATTCCCCAACCCTCAGTCATCACCGCGGGTGCCCACGGGGCACCGGCGTCTTCTGCTGGAGAGACCGAAGTTGAGCGCGACCGGATGGATGAGAGAGCGGTTCGCCGGGCCGGCCCCGGGGACCGCTCCGGGCTCGACCGGCACCTGGCCGAGGACGGCGCTCGCGCTGCCGTTCATCGGCATGGCGCTGGTCGTGGCCCTCGACTACGTCAGCAACACCGAGGTGACGGTCGAGCCGGCCCTCACCGCCGTTCCCGCGCTGGCCGCCGTGGTCAGCCGGCGTACCTGGTACCCGCTCGCCATCGGCCTCTGCACCGAGGCCGTGGCCTTCCTGATGGCCGCCAGCAGCGACTCGCTCGGCGAGTCCGTGCACAGCGCCACCGTCTTCGCCGTCGTGCTGGTCGCCGCGATCGGCTGGGTCAGCGCCACCCTGCGGCTGCGCCAGGAGAAGGCGCTGGCCGACGCCCAGCTGGTCGCGTCGATCGCCCGCCGGGTGCTGCTGCGGCCGGTTCCCGAGCGGGTCGGCACCGTCCGGGCCGCCGTCCACTACGAGGCCGCCGCCGCGCACGCCAGGATCGGCGGCGACCTCTACGAGGTGGTCAACACCCGGCACGGGGTCCGGGCCGTGGTCGGCGACGTCCGGGGCAAGGGGCTCGGCGCGGTGGAGACCGCCGCCGCCGTGCTCGGCGCCTTCCGGGAGGCCGCCCACCAGGAGCCCGCGCTGGACCGGGTGGCGGGCTGGCTCGCGGTGAGCCTCGACCGGGCCCTGCACGAGAACGAGCACCCCGGCGTGGAGGAGGAGTTCGTCACCCTGGTGCTGATCGGGGTCCGGCCCGACGGCACCGCCGAGATCGTCAACTGCGGCCACCCGTCGCCGCTGCTGCTGCGGGGCACCGAGCCGGTCCGGCCGCTGGAGCTCGCCGAGACGGTGCCCCCGCTCGGCGTCCTCGACCCGGTCGACGTCCGGCCGCCGGTGCACGAGGTCCCGCTGCGGCAGGGGGACCGTGTCCTGCTGTTCACCGACGGAGTCATCGAGGCCCGGGACCGGGCGGGCGTCTTCTACCCGCTCGCCGAGCGGCTGCCGCACTGCGCGGACGGCCACCCGGTGGACGTCCTGCGACGCCTGCACCAGGACGTGGTCCGCCACGTCGGCCGCCAGCTCGGCGACGACGCGGCGATGCTGCTGCTCCAGTACGACCCGCTCGGGCCGGAGCCGCACCTGCCGCACCAGAACGGGCAGCTGACGCACCCCCGGAGCTGACCGCCCGGCACCGGGCGGCCCGGCCGGACCGCCTAGAGGCCGACCTCCACCACCAGCGGGCGGTGGTCCGACACCACCGTCCGCGGGGCGGCCGCCGGGCCGACCGCGGTGCGCGGCACGCCCACCGCGAGCACGTGGTCGAACTGCACGGCCGGCCGGTGCGAGGGGTAGGTGGGCGTGCGGGCCAGGTCGTACCAGCCCTGGAGCCGCGCCCGGGGCTCGCGCACCCGCCGCCGGCGCGGCTCGACCAGGGCCGGCCGGGCCCGCCGGGCCGCCCGCAGTTCGCGCACCCGTGCCCGGGGCGCCGTCCGGTCCAGCGCGGTGGCCCCGCCCAGCACCGTCCGGGGCACCGCGCCGATCAGGTTGAAGTCCCCCAGGACCAGGTAGGGCTGCGGCAGGTCGGCGATCCAGCGCCGGATCCCCGCCAGCTGCGCCATGTTCCAGCCGGGCACGAACGACAGGTGCGCCGCCACCACGGTGAACGGCCCGTGCTCGCCCTCCAGTACGGCCGCCAGCGCGGCCCGCGGCTCGTCCGGGACGGGCGTGAGCCCGCGCCGGCCGGCCACCCGCAGCGGCAGCCCGAACGGGGCCGGGGCGAACCGCCGGGCCCGCCAGTGCCGCACCGGCAGCCGGGTCAGCAGTGCGGTGCCGTACGACGGCGGCGCGTCGTCGCCGACCTCGTTCGGCCCGTACACCTGGAGTCCGGCGGGGACGGCGGGCTCCGGCACCCAGCCCGCGACCGGCGCCGGGCGCCCGTGCAGCGCGGCGGCGAACCGCCAGTCCGCGGCGCCCATCGCCTTGGCGGCGACGGCGGCCTGGTCGGTGCCGCCGGAGCGGGCCTGGTAGCGGTCCACCTCCTGGAGGGCGAGCACGTCGGCGTCCAGCGCGGCCACCGCCTGCGCCAACGGTCCACCGGCGTCGGCGGGGTAGGGCCGCGGAGCACCGTCCGGGGCGAGCGGCTGACCGTGCAACAGATTGAAGGTGGCGATGCGCAACTGGCTCACACCGCACGACGGTACCCGCTCGCCGGGAGGGGGCGCCGCTTGAGCCCGCCGGGCATACCGGGTATACATACTCGGTATGTCCATCCGTCACGGTCTGCTCGCCCTGCTCGACCAGGGCCCGCGCTACGGCTACCAGCTGCGTACCGAGTTCGAGGCGCGCACCGGTGCCACCTGGCCGCTCAACGTCGGCCAGGTCTACACCACCCTGTCCCGCCTGGAGCGCGACGGCCTGGTCGAGCCCGCGGGGGAGGACGAGGAGGGGCACCAGTTCTACGCGGTCACCGAAGCAGGACGCGCGGAGCTGCGCACCTGGTTCGACACCCCGGTGCCGCGGACCAGCCCACCGCGCGACGAGCTGGCGATCAAGCTGGCCATGGCGGTCACCGTCCCCGGGGTGGACGTGCCCGCCGTCGTCCAGGGCCAGCGCCGGCACAGCATCAAGGCGCTCCAGGACTACACCCGGCTCAAGGCCCGCGCGCTGACCGGCGAGGCCCGCCCCGGCGGCGCCGGCCCGTCGGCCGCCCCCGGCGCCGACCTCGCCTGGCTGCTCGTCCTCGAACAGCTGATCTTCCAGACCGAGGCCGAGATCCGCTGGCTCGACCACTGCGAGACCCGCCTCGCCCAGCACGCCGAGATCGAACAGGCCCGGGCCGCCGAGGCCCGCGCCGCCGAGCCCGAGGTCGTCCGGCGCGGGCGGCGCCGCACCCGGGCCTGAACCCGTACGGACTTCATGAACCACGGCCCGGCCGCCATCCGCGACCCCGGGCCCAGAACAGCAGGGGGAAGTGTGATCCACACCGATCCGAGCAGGCTCGGCACCGAACCGGTGCTGCACCTGGACAACGTCACCCGGGTGCACGGCCAGGGCGCGGCCGAGGTGCACGCGCTGCGCGGGGTGGACCTCCGGGTGCACCCCGGCGAGTTCGTCGCCGTGATGGGGCCCTCCGGCTCCGGCAAGTCGACCTTGCTGACGCTCGCCGGGGGGCTGGACACCCCGAGCAGCGGTCGGGTCCTGGTCGAGGGCACCGCCCTGGGCGGCCTCAACCGCAAGAAGCTGGCCGAGGTCCGGCGCCGTTCGGTCGGCTACGTGTTCCAGGACTACAACCTGATCCCGGCCCTCACCGCGGCCGAGAACGTCTCGCTGCCGCGCGAGCTCGACGGTCTCTCCGGCCGCGCCGCCCGCCGCGAGGCGATGACCGCGCTGGAGGAGCTCGGCATCCCCGAGCTCGCCGACCGCTTCCCCGACGACATGTCCGGCGGGCAGCAGCAGCGCGTCGCCATCGCCCGCGCGCTGATCGGCGACCGCCGGCTCGTCCTCGCCGACGAGCCCACCGGCGCCCTCGACTCCACCACCGGTGAGTCGGTCCTCGCCGTGCTGCGCGCCCGCTGCGACGCCGGCGCCGCCGCGATGATGGTCACCCACGAGGCCAGGCACGCCGCCTGGGCCGACCGCGTGGTCTTCCTCCGCGACGGCCGCATGGTCGACGAGAGCATCAGCCAGGACGCCGGCACCCTGCTGGTCTCCGCGGCCACCAACGCGAAGGGCCCGGTGGCGCAGTGAGGTTCAGCGCCTGGCGGGTCGCCCTGCGGATCGCCCGACGGGACGCCCTGCGCGCCAAGGGCCGCAGCGCGCTCGTGGTCGCCATGGTCGCGCTGCCCGTGCTCGGCGTCACCGGCGCCGACGTGTTCTTCCGCAGCGCCGAACTCGACCCCGTCGAGCGGATCGTCCGCACCATGGGCCAGTCCGACGCCGAGATCCACATGGTCGACCGCGGCTCGATCATCCTGCAGGCACCGGACCCGGACCAGCCCTTCGACCTCACCGGCGCCGACGAGGCCAAGGTGGAGAACGGCCGGCCCCAGTACACGCCCGAGCAGCGCCGCAGCCTCGACACCGAGCCGGCCGAACTGGTCAGGCAGCTGGTCCCGGCCGGCACCACGCTCGTCCCGCTGCGCGAGGGCCCGTACGTCCCCACCAGCACCGTGCAGGGCCTGCTCAGCGTGCGGACCGCCGAGGCCGACCTGAACGACCCGGTCTGGAAGGGCCGGATCGACGTGGTCGAGGGCCGCGCCCCGAGCGCCGGCCACGAGGTCGCCGTCACCCGGGACTTCCTCGACCGCTCCGGCCTCAGGATCGGCGACCGCACCTCCCCGCGCGGTCTGGAGGCCACCCCCTTCACCATCACGGCCGTCGCCGAGTACCCCGGCGACCTGCGGGCCACCGGGCTGATCGCCCGCCCCGGCGCGCTGGTCGACCCGCTGATGAAGCTGCCCGGCGCCGACAAGGGCCTCGGCCGCTCCGCGCTGGGGGAGAGCGCCCGCTGGCTGGTCAAGCTCCCGGCCGGGGCCGCGATCGACTGGCCCAAGGTGACCGAGTTCAACAAGTACGGCTTCACCGTCGCCTCCCGCAGCGTGCTGCTCGACCCGCCGGCCCGTTCCGAGGTGCCGCTCTACGCCCAGAAGGGCCAGAGCAGCGGCGGTACCCCCTACCTCGACCGGACCTCCGTCGTCATCCTCGCCACCGTGGTCGGCATGGCGCTGCTGGAGATCGTGCTCCTCGCGGGCCCCGCCTTCGCCGTCGGGGCCAGGCGCTCCCGCCGCCAGCTCGGTCTGCTCGCCGCCGGCGGCGGTAACCGGGCCGACGTCCGCGCGGTCGTCCTCGGCGGCGGGGTCGTGCTCGGAGTCACCGGCGCCGCCCTCGGTCTGGCCGTCGGCGTCGGCCTGGTCGCGGTGCTGCGCACCCAGGCCGAGAACTACGCCGGCGAGCGGTTCGGCCACTTCGACCTCCAGCCGCTCGACCTGCTCGGCGTCCTGGGCATCGGCCTGGTCACCGGTCTGCTCGCGGCCGTCGTCCCGGCCGTCCAGGCCTCCCGGCAGGACGTCGTCGCCGCGCTGACCGGCCGCGACTCGCTCAAGCCGCCGAGCCGCAAGCTCGCGCTGCTCGGCCTGCTGATGGTGGCCGGCGGCGCCGCGCTCGCCCTGCTCGGCGCGACCAGCGGCTTCGGCAACCGCAGTACGGCCGTGCTCGGCGGCTCGATGATCGCCGAACTCGGCATGGTCGCCCTGACGCCCTACCTGGTCGGCCTGTTCGGGCGGATCGGCCGCTGGCTGCCGCTCGGCCCCCGGCTCGCGCTGCGCGACTCGGTGCGCCACCGCGGACGCACCGCCCCCGCCGTCGCGGCGGTGATGGCCGCCGTCGCCGGCTCGGTCGCCGTCGGCATCTACACCGCCAGCAGCCATGAGGAGCACCGCCGGGAGTACGTCGCCGCCGCGCCGGCCGGCGCGGTCACGGTGAGCAGCGGCTGGGGCTCGGCCGCCGACGGGAAGCTGCTGCCCCAGCTGCGCGGCGCCGTCGAGAGCAACATCCCCGACCTCGGCCGGCGCGCCGACGTGCAGGAGGTCGGCCTCAAGGGCGACTGCGACCGGACGCACGGCAACTGCGGCTACGTCACCACCGAGCTGCCGAAGGAGCTGCGCTGCCCGCTGTTCGACAAGGGCAGCGAGGCCATCGCCCCGGCCGAGGCCGAGCGGCTCCGCAAGGAGGACGCGCGCTGCAGGGCGAACCACTCCTACCGGGTCAACCCGTTCAGCATGGTGGCCGCCGGGGACGCCACCCTGCTGCGCAACCTGTTCGGTGTGGACGACCCGGCCGCCGGCCAGGCGCTGGCCGCCGGCAAGGCCGTCGTGTTCGACGCCGACTACGTCAAGGACGGCAAGCTCGTCGTGAGCGTGACGGAGCCGGCCGAGGAGCAGTCGAACAAGCTGAACGCCTCGCCCGTGCACGACACGCCCAGCCACGAGATCGCCGTCGACGCGGTGCTGTTCCGCGCCGTCGTCCCGACCGGTGGCCAGGCGCTGGTGAGCCCGGAGACCGCCAACCGGCTCGGGCTGGGCACCCATGACGCCGGTTCGGTCTGGCTGCCCGCCAAGGCGCCGTCCGACAGCGCCGAGCAGAAGGCGACGGCGGCGATCGACAAGCTCGCCGACGGCACCCAGTTCGGGGTCGAGCGCGGCTTCCGGTCCAACGACGACCTGGTCAGCCTCGGTCTGACGGGCTTCGCCGCCCTGGTCGCGC
This sequence comes from Kitasatospora sp. NPDC005751, assembly GCF_040630835.1. Lineage (NCBI taxonomy): Bacteria > Bacillati > Actinomycetota > Actinomycetes > Kitasatosporales > Streptomycetaceae > Kitasatospora > Kitasatospora sp. NPDC005751. Next base: position 303,534 of record NZ_JBEXYC010000002.1, on the reverse strand, counting down.
TCGGCGCCGCCGGCATCGCCACCGGGCTCGCCGCCGCCGACTCGCAGCGCGACCTGACCACCCTCGCGGCGGTCGGCGCCGCGCCGCGGATCCGCCGCAGCCTCTCCGGCTTCCAGTGCGGGGTGATCGCCGCGATGGGCACCCTGCTCGGCGTGGTCGCCGGGGTGGTGCCGGCGGTGGCCCTGCGCAAGGTGGAGGGCGTGTCCGTCTCCTACCCGGGGATGTCCCCCGAGGAGACGGCCGACCACAGCGTGATCGTCTTCCCGTGGCTCGACATCGGCGCCACCGTGATCGTCCTGCCGCTGCTCGCGGTGGGGCTGGCCACGCTGCTCACCCGCTCGCGGATCTCGCTGCTGCGCCGCTCCGGCTGACCGCGCGTTCCCCGTGTCCCCCGTCACCCCCGGCCGCCGCCCCCGTGCGGCCGGGGGTGACGGACGTTACAGGCCGTCCGGCGCCCGGTGGCCGGACGGCCGGGGCGGGCACCCGCACGGGCGAACTAAAGTCGTCCGTATGACGAGAACCCCGGACAGCGTCGTCCGCTCCTTCATCGACCGGCACCAGGCCGAGTTCCTGGCCGACCTCTCCGACTGGCTGGGCATCCCCTCCGTCTCGGCCGAGCCCGAGCGGGCCGGTGAGGTCCGCCGCTCCGCCGAGTGGCTGGCCGCGAAGCTGGGCGGGACCGGGTTCCCGGTGGTCGAGGTCTGGGAGACGGACGGCCTGCCGGCGGTGTTCGCCGAGTGGCCGTCGGGGGACGCGTCCGCGCCGACCGTCCTGGTCTACGGGCACCACGACGTGCAGCCCGCCGCCAAGGAGGACGGCTGGGCGACGGAGCCCTTCGAGCCGACCGTGGTCGGCCGGCAGCTGTTCGCGCGCGGGGCCGCCGACGACAAGGGGCAGGTGTTCTTCCACACGCTCGGGGTCCGCGCCCACCTGGCCGCCACCGGGCGCACCGCGCCGGCCGTCAACCTCAAGCTGCTGATCGAGGGCGAGGAGGAGTCCGGCTCGCCGCACTTCCCCGCGCTGGTCCGCCGGGAGGCCGGGCGGCTGGCCGCCGATGTGGTGATCATCTCGGACACCGGGATGTGGTCCGAGACCACGCCGACGGTCTGCACCGGCATGCGGGGCCTTGCCGACGCCCAGATCGACCTCTACGGCCCGGACAGCGACATCCACTCCGGTTCCTTCGGCGGCGCCGTCCCCAACCCGGCGGCGGTCGCGGCCGAACTGGCCGCCGCGCTGCACGACGAGGACCGCCGGGTGGCCGTCCCGGGCTTCTACGACGGCGTGGTCGAGCTGACCGCGCGCGAGCGCGAACTCTTCGCCGAGCTGCCCTTCGACGAGGGGCAGTGGCTGAAGGTCGCCAAGTCGCACGGCACCCTCGGCGAGGCCGGCTACTCCACCCTGGAGCGCGTCTGGGCCCGGCCGACCGCCGAGGTGAACGGCATCTGGGGCGGCTACACCGGCCCCGGCGGCAAGACCATCGTGCCGTCCTCGGCGCACCTCAAGCTCTCCTTCCGGCTGGTGGCCGGCCAGGAGGTGGAGCGGGTCCAGGAGGCCGTCCGGTCCTGGGTGGCGCAGCGGGTGCCCGAGGGCATCCGGTACGCGCTGGAGTTCCCGGGCGCCACCCGGCCCTGCCTGACCCCGCTGGACCACCCGGCCCTGCGGTCCACCGTCCGGGCGATGGAGCGGGCCTTCGGGCAGCGGATCCTGTTCACCCGGGAGGGTGGTTCCGGCCCGGCCGCCGAACTCCAGGACGTGCTCGGCGCGCCGGTGCTCTTCCTCGGCATCTCGGTGCCCTCGGACGGCTGGCACTCGGTCGACGAGAAGGTCGAGCTCGACCTGCTGGCCAAGGGCGTGGAGACGACCGCCTACCTCTGGGCCGACCTGGCCGAGAACTGGCGGCCGGGCGGCGAGGCGGCGTGAAGGCCGCGGGGCGCCCTCCGCGGCCCGTCCTGGCGAACAGACCACTCATCCGGATGATTCATCACGTGGGGATGGAACGAAGTGAGCACCGTGCCTGAGACCGAACGCCCGCTGCCCCCGGCACTGGCCCGGGCCGGGGTCGACCGGGCGGCCCAGCACCGGTTCGACGAGCCCTGGCTGGCGGCCGCCTGGAGCCACCCGACCACCAAGGTGCTGCCGATCGCCGGCGGCGAGGCGTTCGTGGTGGACACCGGGCAGGGCACCGAACTGGTGCTGATGCCCTCGTTCGAGGCGCCGCAGACCGGGGACCGCTACTTCCTCGGCACCGACGAGGACGGGGTGTCGTACTTCGCGCTGGCCGGCGAGAGCCTGCCGGGGCGCCTCGACGGCGACGCCCGCCCGGCCGGGCTGCGCGAGGTCGGGGGGATGCTCTCCGACCGGGACGCCGGGCTGCTGGTGCACGCCGTCGCGCTGGAGCACTGGCACCGGCTGCACAGCTTCTGCTCGCGCTGCGGGCACCCGACCGAGAAGGCCGGCGCCGGCCACGTCCGGCGCTGCACCTCCTGCGCGGCCGAGCACTACCCGCGCACCGACGCGGCGGTGATCATGATGATCACCGACGAGCAGGACCGCTGCCTGCTGGGCCGGCAGGCGCTCTGGCCGGAGGGCCGCTGGTCGACCCTGGCCGGGTTCGTCGAGCCGGGCGAGTCGATCGAGCAGGCCGTGGTCCGCGAGGTCTTCGAGGAGGCCGGGGTGCGGGTGGCCGAGGTCGCCTACGTGGCCAGCCAGCCGTGGCCGTTCCCGTCCAGTCTGATGCTGGGCTTCATGGGCAAGGCCGACCCGGACGGGACGGCCATCACCGTGGACGGCGAGGAGCTGGCCGAGGCGCGCTGGTTCTCCCGGGAGGAGCTGCGGGCCGGCATGGCGGCGGGCGAGATCCTGCCGCCGTCCGGGATTTCGATCGCCCGTCACCTGGTCGAACTCTGGTACGGGGAGCGGCTGCCTTCGGCGGCGCGCTGGTAATTCCGACAATCGGGGGCGTGCGGCTTATTGCCGCGCGCCCCCGATTTCGTTTCGTGCCCTCCGTCGCGCCGGTCATCCAGGGGCCCGGCACGGCCGAACGGGTGGTCCGGACGGATTTCGCGCCGGTCGGGCGCGCTGACGTTCGTATCCGGAGGGGCCGCCTCCTGCCGTGTTCCGGCGGGCCAGGGTGCCCACCGCTGGCCCGCCGTCGCCGATCCGGGTCGACATTGTCGGAATCGGCTGAAACCGGGTCACCGCCCTCGCTACATTCACTCGGGTGACAATCCCCCGAGGCACCACCCAATCCCCCAAATACCAGCGCCTCGCCGCCGATCTGCGCCGCCGGATCGCCGAGGGCGAATTCACCGCCCAGGCCGCCCTCCCGGTCGAGAGCGAACTGGAGCGCCAGTACGGGGTCGCCCGCAACACCGTCCGGCTGGCCGTCGACGTCCTGGTCAACGAGGGCCGGCTGGTCCGGCTCCAGGGCAAGGGCACCTACCTCCGGGAGCACCCCGTCCTGGACCACCGCGCCTACGGACCGGCCCCGGTGCCGCCGGGGCCGCGCGACCCGCTCGCCGGGCCGCGGGACTGCCTGGCCGTGCCCACCGCCGTCTACCTCGGCGAGGCCGCCGACGCCGGCCGGGAGCTCACCGTCGACTTCGAGATGATGATCGTCCGGGCCCGGGTCGACATCGCCGAGCGGCTCGGGCTCCGGCCCGGCGAGGCGATCGTGGTCCGCCGCCAGCTCCGGCTGCTGGACCGTGAGCCCTACTCGATCGAGGAGAGCCACTACCGGGCCGGCCTCGCCGCGGGCACCCCGCTGATGGAGCCCGACCAGATCGACGGCGGGGACGAGGCGGTGCTCGCCCTGCTCGGCCGAACCGAGATCGGGGCGGTGGACCACCTGGTGGCCCGGATGCCCGGCCCCGAGGAGGCGCAGTGGTTCCAGGGCGGCCCCGGGGTGCCGCTGATGGTCCAGACCCGGGTGACCTACGACCGGCGCGGCCCCGTCCGGGTCATCGAGACCCGCTACTCCGCCGACCGCAGCCGGCTGGTCTACGGCGTCGGCGACCTCGCCGCCCGGACCCAGCTGCCCGCACCCGCGGCGCCGGTGGACCCGGCCCGGGCCGACGCCCCCTGAGGTGCGCCGGCCCGGGCCCCGCGGGTCGTCGCGGGTCAGGCCGCCAGGGCCTTCTTGACCTGCATCAGGCTCGGGTTGGTCATCACGACCTGCTCGCCGCCGCCCGCCGGCGTCACCAGAACCGTCGGCACGATCTGGTTGCCGCCGTTCACGGACTCGACGAAGGACGCCGAGTTCGGGTCCTCCTCGATGTTGATCTCGGTGTAGCCGATGCCTTCACGGGTCAGCTGGCTCTTGAGTCGGTTGCAGTACCCACACCAGGTCGTGCTGTACATCGTCACGCTGCCGGACATCGAGGGGCTCCTTCGGGAAAGAGGGCGTGCGGTCTCTGGGAGGAACGTCCGTCACGCAACGGTCATTCCGCGTGCGCCCGGCGTGAGATCGACCTCGCACGCCCGAGCGCGCACCGTTCATCCTGCGATCGCACCGGGCCTGTGGACAAGCCCGCCCCGGTTGTCGCACCGGGCTGAGAGGATGGAACGCATGCAGGAAGACCTCTTGAGCGGCAGCCCGTTCGACGACTACCGCGCCGCGTCCGGCCCCGACGCGGTGCTCGCCGGGCTCGACCCCGAGCAGCGGGCCGTCGCCACCGCCCTGCAGGGGCCCGTCTGCGTGCTCGCCGGCGCCGGCACCGGCAAGACGCGCGCCATCACCCACCGGATCGCCTACGGAGTCCGCAGCGGGGTCTACCAGCCCGCCCAGGTGCTCGCCGTCACCTTCACCGCCCGCGCGGCGGGGGAGATGCGCGGGCGGCTGCGCCAGCTCGGCGCCGAGGGCGTCCAGGCCCGCACCTTCCACGCCGCCGCGCTGCGCCAGCTCCAGTACTTCTGGCCGCGCGCCGTGGGCGGCCCGGTGCCGCAGCTGGTGGAGCGCAAGGTCCAGCTGGTCGCGGAGTCCGCCGCGCGCTGCGGGCTGCGCGTCCAGCGCACCGAACTGCGCGACCTCACCGCCGAGATCGAGTGGGCCAAGGTCTCCCAGATCGGCCCGGACGACTACCCGGCCGCGGTGCAGAAGTCGGCCCGCGAGGCCCCGCGCGACCCGGCCGAGATCGCCCAGGTGTACCGGGTGTACGAGGAGACCAAGAGCCGCCGCGGCGTCATCGACTTCGAGGACGTCCTGCTGCTGACCGCCGCGATCCTGGAGGACCGCCCGGACATCGCCGACCAGGTCCGCGCCCAGTACCGGCACTTCACCGTCGACGAGTACCAGGACGTCTCGCCGCTCCAGCAGCGGCTGCTCGACCAGTGGACCGGCCCCGCCGCGGGCAGCCTCTGCGTGGTCGGCGACGCCAGCCAGACCATCTACTCGTTCACCGGCGCCACCCCCGACTACCTGCTGAACTTCCGCACCCGCCACCCCGAGGCGACGGTGGTCAAGCTGGTCCGGGACTACCGCTCCACCCCGCAGGTCGTCCACCTGGCCAACGGGCTGCTCGCGCAGGCCCGCGGTCAGGCGGCCCGGCACCGGCTGGAGCTGGTCTCGCAGCGCGAGGCCGGTCCCGAGCCCGTCTACACCGAGTACGAGGACGAGCCGACCGAGGCCGAGACCACCGCCCGCCGGATCAAGGAGCTGCTGGCGTCCGGGGTGCGGGCCAGCGAGGTCGCCGTGCTGTTCCGCACCAACGGCCAGTCCGAGGTCTACGAGCAGGCACTCGCCGACCTCGGCGTCTCCTACCAGCTCAAGGGCGCCGAGCGGTTCTTCGAGCGCCCCGAGGTGCGGGACGCCGGCGTGCTGCTGCGCGGCGCCGCCCGGGCCGCCTCCGACCCGCTCACCGACGGCACCCCCGGCCTCGCCGCGCAGGTCCGGGCGGTGCTCGCGACCCGGGGCTTCACCGCCGAGCCGCCGGCCGGCTCCGGCGCGGTGCGCGAGCGCTGGGAGTCGCTGGCCGCGCTGGTCCGGCTCGCCGAGGACTTCGAGCGCACCCGCACGGCGGCCGGGGAGCCGGCCGACCTGGCCGCGTACGTCGCCGAGCTGGACGGCCGGGCCGCGGCCCAGCACGCGCCCGCCGTCGAGGGCGTCACGCTGGCCTCGCTGCACGCCGCCAAGGGCCTGGAGTGGGACGCCGTCTTCCTGGTCGGCCTCACCGAGGGCACCATGCCGATCATCTACGCCAAGACGGACGAGCAGGTCGAGGAGGAGCGCCGGCTGCTCTACGTCGGCGTCACCCGGGCCCGCAAGCACCTCTCGCTCTCCTGGTCGCTCTCCCGCTCGCCCGGCGGCCGGGGCAACCGCAAGCCGACCCGCTTCCTGGACGGGCTGCGGCCGAACTCCGGCGCACCGGGCGCGCGCGCCGGGGGCCGGGGCGGGCGCGGTGGCGTCGAGGCCGGCGAGCGCTCCGCCGGGCGCCGGGTGCGCGGCCCGGTCCGCTGCCGGGTCTGCGAGCGGGTGCTCACCGAGGCGGTCGAGCGCAAGCTGCGCCGCTGCGAGAGCTGCCCCTCCACGATGGACGAGGCGCTGTACGAGCGGCTGCGCGAGTGGCGGGCCGGGCAGGCGAAGAAGCAGGGCGCCCCGGCCTACGTGGTGTTCACCGACGCGACGCTGATGGCGATCGCCGAGGACGTCCCGGCGACCACCCAGGAACTGGCGGTGATCTCGGGGGTCGGTGCGATGAAGCTGGACAAGTACGGGGCCGCCGTGCTCTCGTTGTGTGCGGGGGAAGAGCTCACGGAGGATCCGGTCGACGTCGAGGACGGCGATCCGGACGAACCGGCCTGAGCCGGTCCCGGGGAGGTCCCCGGGGCGGGCGGAGCCGATGCCCCGGGCTCCTTCGGAAGCCGTCGAGAAACTCGCCGGAAAAATAGTTTGCGCGCCGTACCGGGAGCGCAATAGCCTGCCGGAGCGGTCAAGGGGACGCGAACGCACGGGGTGACGCCTGTGCCATGTCCTCCTGGGCCCGACAGCTTCTCCGCACCACGCACCACCTGCATCACCTGCACCACCGAGACGGACATCCGAACAGTTCGGAGCCCGGGAAACCAGGCCCCGCGAGACGCCGAGAGGAGGCGAAGACAGTGGAAACCATCATGATCACCAAACTGACTGGCCAGACCGTCGTCGCCGCTGCCTCTCTGCGTGCCGCCCGCCTGCGGGCTCTCGCCGAGCTGGGTGGAACCGGTCTGGGTCTCGAAGCCGTGGGTGCCTCCGTCATTCCCGCTTCCGTCGCCTCCGTTGTCAGTGGTCTTGGACACACTGGCCCCTGCGGCGCGGATATCACGGGCGGTATTGACGGCACCTCTGTCGAGACCGGTCTGTCCCGTGGCTGGGCGGCCGTGAGCACGTCGCGCTCCCTGCGTGACGAGCGACCGACCCAGGCACCGAAGGCAGCCGTAGCCGCCGCCATGCATGGCGGCTATGCGCGGGTCATCGGTGCCGGAAACGCCCAGAAGCAGAACGAGCAGCAGATCAACGAGCAGGCCATGGCCGCCTTTACGGGAGCCACGGCCGTCCGGATGCGGGCCTTCCGCGGGCCTGAACCCTGGAGAGAACGAACCTGAGGAAGCCTCAGGTCGGCACCTCCAGGGCCGCGGAACCCGTCACACCGGGATCCGCGGCCCTTCTGTTTTGTCCGGTACGCAAGACCACCCAGGCCCTCCGGGGCCTCCGGCCCAGCCCCACCAGTCAGCTGAGCCGGACCCACTGAAAAGACGAGGAAGACGCCCACAGTGTCCACGGTCATCACGCCGCCCATCCCGTCCGTACCGCAGACAAGCCAGATCACCCCGGCCGACCAGGCCGACCCTCCGGAGGTTTCCCTGATGCAGATCACCACCATCGAGCAGGCCGAGGCGCTCGGTCTCCCCATCCCGTGCCGCGCCTTCGACCCGGAGGTCTTCTTCGCCGAGACGCCCGCCGACGTCGAGTACGCGAAGTCCCTCTGTGGCACCTGCCCGGTCAAGGACGCGTGTCTGACCGGTGCGCTGGAGCGGCGCGAGCCGTGGGGCGTCTGGGGTGGCGAGCTCTTCGTCCAGGGAGTCGTCGTGGCCCGCAAGCGGCCGCGTGGCCGCCCGCGCAAGACCGAGGTCGCAGCGTGAACCCCGCGCTCGGAGTCAAGGCCGTCCGCCGGGGAGAGCAGCCCCCGCTGGACAGCGCCCTTCGCCGCTCCGTGCGAATCGCCGCCGCCAAGGCCGACGCGGCCCGCACCGTCCACTTCCCTACGTCGCACCACGAGCAGGACCACGACATGACCCCCGCCGCCATTGACCCGACCGTCCGCGCCGAGCAGACCACCGAACTTCAGATCCAGAACAGGACCCTTGAGATGCAACTCCTCCACGAATCCCTGGCCCGTGCCCATATGCAAGAGCGCTTGCAAGAGGCCGAGCACGAACGGCTCGTCTCCCGGGTCGCCCGGGCCCGCCGGCTCAAGCTGAGGGCCGAACGGGCCTCGCTGCGGGCCCGCAAGGCCCTCGCCGTCGCGCTGATGTAGCGCGCCGGGCCGTAAGAGTTCCACCCCCGTCGTGCCGCAGGCCGCCCCCCGAACCGGGGGGCGGCCTGCGGCCGTTGCTGCCCGGACCGGTCAGGGCTTCTTGACAGCCTTGGTGGCCCTGGTGGCGGTGCGCGCCTTCGGCGGGGTGGCGGGGCGCTCCTCGAACTCCGGGAGCCACCGTCGCATCTCCGCCCGGAACGGCGCGTTGGCGCCCAGCTGGCAGAGCACCCCGATGGTGCTCAGCGTGACCCGGTGGATCAGCAGGTACGCCGGGGGCAGGTTGAGCTGCTTGCCCAGGTTGTAGGCGGGCGACCGCGGATCGGCGATCCGCGCGGCCTGGGCCCGCATCCAGGCCCGGGTGAAGTGGAAGGTGTCCACCGCCGCCGGCTCGATGATCGGGACGAGGTAGTCCAGCACCGCGTCCGGGTCCAGCTCGATCGAGGGCTTGACGAAGCCCTCCTCGCGCAGCATCTCCAGCACGCCCGCGGCGTCGCCCGCCAGGGCCATCCGCAGGGAGGCGCCGATCGGGGCGGGCAGCCCGCCCGGCAGCCGGTCGACGGTGCCGAAGTCCAGCACCCCGAGCCGCCAGCCGGCGACCGGGCCGTCGTCCTTGAGCAGCCGGAAGTTGCCCGGATGCGGGTCGGCGTGCAGCAGGCCGGTCCGGGACGGGCCGGCGAACAGGAACCGGGCCAGCAGGTGCCCGGCCCGGTCGCGCTCCTCCTGGGTGCCGCCGGTGATCACCTCGGCCAGCGGGGTGCCGTCCATCCACTCGGTGACCAGCACCTGGTCGGCCTGCGCGACCACACCGGGCACCTGGATGTCCGGGTCGCCCGCGAACTCCTCGGCGTGCCGGCGCTGGGCCTGCGCCTCCAGCTCGTAGTCCAGCTCCTCGGCGACCCGCTCGCGCAACTCGGTGATCAGCGGCTTGATGTCGAGGCCGGGGATGAGCGGGCCGAGCAGCCAGGCCACCCGGCTCAGCTGCGTGAGGTCCGCCAGCAGGGCGTCGCCCGCGCCCGGGTACTGGACCTTGACGGCCACCTCGCGGCCGTCGTGCCAGACGGCCCGGTGCACCTGCCCGATCGAGGCGGCGGCCGCCGGCCGGTCGTCGAACTCCCGGAACAGCTCCCGCCAGCCTTCGCCGAGGCGCTCCGCGAGCGCGGTGTGGACCTTGGCGGCGGGCATCGGCGGGGCGGCGTCCTGCAGTTTGGTCAGGGCCGCCCGGTAGGGCCCGGCGACCTCCTCGGGCAGCGCGGCCTCGAAGACGGACAGCACCTGCCCGAACTTCATCGCCCCGCCCTTGAGCTCGCCCAGGACCTTGAAGAGCTGGTCGGCGGTGGCCTGCTGGAGCTCGGCCGTCACCACCTCGGCGGAGCGCCCGCCGATCCGCTTCCCCAGCCCGAGGGTGGCCCGCCCGGCGATTCCCAGCGGCAGGGCTGCGAGCCGTGCCGTGCGGGTCATTGCCTTGCGCGGAAGATCGCTCACCCGGGCCTCCAATCCACACGCCCCCGGCACCCCACGACCGGGGGCCGACCATCACTACGCCATTGTGCCCGCTCGCCGCCCCGGTCCCGGCCCCCTTTTCCGACCTGTCGTGCGGCGGTCGCCGCGGCGCCCCGCCGCGGTCATCCCGGCGGCTGCGGTTGCCAGAGGCAGCCGCAGTCGGGGTGGCCCTTCAGCCGCAGCCGCCGGGGCATGCCGTCGACGGCCGAGAGTTCGCACCAGCCGTCGAGGCTCGGCGGCCGGCCGCCGTCCAGGTAGACCTGGGCGTGGAGGGCGGCGAGGCCCGCCACGGCCGTCGCCAGGCCGGTGTCGCAGGCGGGGGTGCGGGCCCGGCCGGGGCCCTCGTCGGCGAGCTGGGCCAGGATCCGGGGCCAGGCCGGATCCTCGTCCTCGCGGGCCAGTACCAGGCAGTGGCCGCAGGCCGAGACACCGGGCACGACGAGCGGGCCGACCACGCCGAACTCCTCCACCACCCCGACGTACAGGTGCGGCACCCCGGCCCGCAGCAGCTCCCTGGCCTCGGCCGCGCCGCCGGCGAAGGCACCGCTGCCGTCCCTCGGAGCCAGCACCACCAGGTCGAGGTCCCGCGCCGACGGGCGGCGGGTGCCCGGAGCCGTGCGGCGGGCCGAGGCCCGCCGGACGGCGTCGCGGGCCGCGGTGGACCGCAGCCGCCCGACCTCGCCGGGCGGCAGGCCGGCGGGGGAGCAGTCCGCGGGCCGCACCCGGCCGGTGTCGGTGACGGTGACCGCCCCCGTACCGGCGGCCGCCAGGACGGCGGCGATCGCGGCGCCGACCCGGCCGGCCCCGCGCACCTCGACCCGGTGGTCGGCCCGGCGGCCGAGGACGGCGGGGGCGGCGCCGGGGGCGGAGTGCACCAGGGAGAGCGAAGCGAGGTCCGGGCCGAGCAGCTCCCGGTGCGGCTGCGGGAAGCGGGCCAGCGCACGGCCCGCCGCCTCGGCGTCGTCGAGCAGCCCGGTCCGCTCCAGCTCGTCCAGCAGCGCGCCGGTCGGCTCGCGCCCGAGGCCGGCCCGCTCACCGGCGGCCAGCAGCGCGGGCCGGTCCCGCGTCCCGTCGAGCAGGCCGAGGAAGTCGCAGCGGGCCCGGTCCGCGCGTTCGACCACTCCGGCGTACCGGCGGACGGTGCCGAACTGCAGGGTCTCGGAGTCCCGCCAGCTGCGGGAGAGGGCGGGCTTCAGCAGGAGGCGCACGGTGGATTTCCTTCCGATCGTTTCCGGACGGCCGGGGCCAGCCTGCCCGATCGGCGCGGATCCGTGCCCGGCGTTGTCCACAGGCACGAGCACATGATCGAATGATCCGTTCGCATGCCCTGTGGATAACCTGCCGGCCGGTACGGGGTCGCATTCCGGACACCCGCCGTCGGCCTTTCGTTCCCGATCACTCCACGAAAGATTTCGGCCATGGCAGCGGACTTCTGTCAGTGGTACCGGGTAACGTCGTGTGCCATGGCAGCCGAACGGGACTCCCATCCCCCGGCGTCGCGTCGGCGTGCCCGTGCAGCCTCCGGGTCCCAGGTCGCGACGCCGAGCACGCGCGGGCGCCCGGACCAACAGCCCGGATCGGCGCCCGCGCAGCCCCCCGCGCCGTCGGACAAACACGTCGAGCTGCCCTTCGACCGCTCCCGGGTGGAGGTCCGCCGCAGTGCCCGGCGCAGCCGCACCGTCTCGGCCTACCGTGAGGGCGACCGCACGGTCGTGCTGATCCCGGCCCGGATGTCGCACGCCGAGGAACAGCGCTGGGTCGCGCAGATGCTGGAGAAGCTGGCCGCCCAGGAGAGCCGCCGGGTGCTCGGCGACGACGCGCTGGCGGTCCGGGCGCGCGAGCTGTCCGCCGCCTACCTGGGCAACCGCGCCCAGCCGGTCCAGGTCCGCTGGGTCACCAACCAGAACTCGCGCTGGGGTTCCTGCACCCCCAGCGAGCGGACCATCCGGCTCTCGCACCGGCTGCAGGGCATGCCGGAGTACGTCGTCGACTACGTGCTGCTGCACGAGCTCGCCCACCTGCTGGTGCCGGACCACGGCGCCTCGTTCTGGGCCCTGCTGGAGGCGTACCCGCGGACGGAGCGGGCCCGCGGCTATCTGGAGGGCGTCGCCTCGGCGGCCCGGCTGCCGCACATCCCGGGCGCCCGGCACGCGGGTCCGCCGGAGGCCGAGCCGGCCGGATCCTGCGGCTGACCGGAGCGCCGCACCCCCGTGGCGGGCGCGGGCGGCGGGCGACGCGGGGCGGACGGGCGCGGGTCAGCGGCGGACGGACGCACGACAGAGGGGCGCGGGCCCCTGTGGCCCGCGCCCCTCAGGTCTGTCGCGCCTCAGCCGGTGAGCTGCCGGGCGCGCGCCACCAGGTCGCGCACCGAGTGGTCGGTCAGCTCGGGCAGCTCGTCGAAGCCGAACCAGCGCAGGTCCAGCGACTCCTCGCTGATCAGCGCCTCGGCGCCGGGCGGGGCCACCGCGATGTACTGGACGTCCAGATGGGTGTTCTCCGGCCGGTCCTTGCCGGTGCAGCGGACCTGGTGCCGGTCGAGCTTGGCCGGTACCGGTACGCCGTCGGCGGCCAGCAGCACGAGGTCCGGGATGCCCGACTCCTCGGTGGCCTCGCGCAGCGCGGCGGAGGCCAGGTCGCGGTCGCCCGGCTCGCAGTGGCCGCCCATCTGCAGCCAGAGGCCGACCTTGGGGTGCAGGGTCAGCAGCACCCGCCCGGCGGCCGGGTCCACCACGGCCGCGCTGGCGGTGATGTGAGCGGGCAGGCAGGAGCGGAACAGGCCCTCGGGCTGCTCGGCCAGGTGGTCCAGGTAGTCGAGGCGCAGCCGCTCCTGGTCCGGGCCGGCCGGACGCCAGCTGCTCAGGGTGCGGACCGCGTCCGCGTGCAGGGCGGACGCGCCCGTCTCGGTGAGCGTCATGCGGTCGGCTCGCCCTTCCCGTCCTCGCCGTCGTCCTTCTTCTTCTCCAGGTCGGGCCTGGCGGACTCCGAAGGCTTCGAGGGCTCCGAGGGCTCCGAGGACTTCGACGGCCCGCCCGCGGCGGCCTCGCCGAGCAGCTTGTCGATCGCGTCGAAGTCCAGGCCGCCCTCGGTGTCGCCGGCGGTGTCCCGGTGCACGAAGGCGTCCGGGTCGTCCAGGTCGGCGGCGGTGGGGAGCATGTCGGGGTGCTGCCAGAGGTCGTCGCGGCCCTCGATGCCCCGGGCGTCGGCGAGCAGCGCCCAGAGCCGGGCGGCGTCGCGCAGCCGGCGCGGGCGCAGCTCCAGGCCGACCAGGGTGGCGAAGGTCTGCTCGGCGGGTCCGCCGGCCGCACGGCGGCGGCGGACGGTCTCGCGCAGCGCGCCGGCCTGCGGCAGGTGCGGTTCGGCGGCGGTGTGCACCACGGCGTCGACCCAGCCCTCGACCAGCGCGAGCGCCGTCTCCAGACGGGCGAGCGCGGCCTTCTGCTCGGGGGTGTCCTCGGGCTGGAGCAGTCCGCCGGCCAGGGCCTCCTGGAGCGCCTCGGGGTTGCTCGGGTCGAGCTGGCCGGCGAGCTCCTCCATCCGGGAGGTGTCGACCTTGATGCCGCGCGCATAGGCCTCGACGGCGCCGAACAGGTGGGCGCGCAGCCACGGCACGTGGGCGAAGAGGCGCTGGTGGGCGGCCTCGCGCAGGGCGAGGTAGAGCCGGACCTCGTCGGCGGGCACGTTCAGGCCCTCGCCGAACTCGGCGATGTTCTGCGGCAGCAGCGCGGCCTTCCCGGCGGGGGCCAGCGGCAGGCCGACGTCGGTCGAGCCGACCACCTCGGCGGCGAGCGCGCCGAGCGCCTGGCCGATCTGGCTGCCGAACATGGCGCCGCCCATCGAGCGCATCATGCCCATCAGCGGGCCCGCCATGGCCTGCATCTCCTCGGGCAGGACGCCGCCCATGGCCGTGCCCACCCGCTCGGCGACCGGGTCCACGAGGTCCTTCCAGACCGGCAGGGTGGCTTCGATCCACTCGGCCCGGCTCCAGGCGACGGCGGTGCCGGCCCCGGAGGGGAACTCGGTGGCGCCGTCCAGCCAGAGGTCGGCGAGCCGGACGGCCTCGGCGACGGCGGAGCGCTCGGAGGCGCCGACCGACCGGTCCTTGGACTTGCCCTCGACGGGCTCGGCGACGACGGTCTGGCGGGCGATGTCCTTGGCGAGGTCCCAGTTCACCGGGCCGCCCTCGAACGAGAGCATCTGGCCGAGCTGCTGGAAGGCGGCGCCGAGGTCGTTGGGGTTGAGGCCGCCGAACATCGCGGCGAAGGGGTTGTCGCCCCCGCCGGGCCCGCTCGGGGTGCCGGGAGCGCCGGGAGCGCCGGGCATCCCCATGCCGAAGAGCGCGCCGAAGGGGTTCCCGCCGAAGCCGAACGGCTGGGGGCCGCCCTGCTCGCCGCCCTGGTCCTTCTTCTTCTGCTCGTCGCCGGGCTTGCCCTTGCCGTTCTCGGGCTTGCCGTCCTCGGGCTCCTCTGGCGGAACGCCGAATCCGAAGGGAAGGTCGCTCACGGGGTCCTCGATCCGGTCGGCCGTCATGCGGGGTGGTGGCGGAATTTCGGCCCGCCCGGGACGGTCCGCGGAGTGGGGGACTCGCGTTCGGTGGGCGGCTCCCGCACGGCTGGTCCGCGCCGGGTGCACCGCCGGGCCTTCGCCTCGGGCAGGATGGACGTACGTGACACACGCACGTACGCACATAAGCTAACCGTGGAGGATGGCCGGTGAGTTCCCCGCCTTCGGACGTTCGCTCTGGGCTGACCGGAGGAGAGGACGCCCCGGACATCACGGCGTCGCCGCCTCCAGCCTACGGCGGAAGGCCACTGACCGTGGCCGTCACCGGCGCCGCCGGTGTGCTCGGCGAACGCGTCGCCGCCCGCCTGGTCGCCTCGCCGGGGGTGAGGAAGGTGCTCGCCGTCGACGACCGGCGGGGCGAGGTGCCGGGCGTGCAGTGGCGCGTCCTGGACGTCCGCGACCCGGCGGTGGCCGAGCGGCTGGCCGGTGTGGACGTGGTCGTCCACCTGGCGATGGACCTCGGGATGGAGTCCGATCCGCGCGCCCGCAGCGCCTACAACGTGCGCGGCGCGCAGACCGTGCTGACCGCCGCCGCGGCGGCCGGGGTGCACCGGGTGGTGCTGTGCACCTCCGCGATGGTCTACGGCGCGCTCGCCGACAACGAGGTGCCGCTGGCCGAGGACTCCGAGCTGCGGGCCACCGAGGAGGCCTCGCTGGTCGGCGACCTGCTGGAGATCGAGCGGCTGGCCCGGCGGGCCCCGCGGGCCCACCCGGGGCTGCAGGTGACCGTGCTGCGTCCGGCCGTGGTGGTCGGGCCCGGCGTCGACACCGTGCTGACCCGGCACTTCGAGGCGCCCCGGCTGCTGGTGGTGGCGGGCTCCCGGCCGTGCTGGCAGTTCTGCCACGTGGACGACCTGGCGGCGGCGCTGGAGTACGCGGCGCTCGGGCTGGTCGAGGGCGAGGTCACGGTCGGCTGCGACGGCTGGCTGGAGCAGGAGGACGTGGAGCGGCTGTCGGGCATCCGGCGGATGGAGCTGCCGGCCTCGCTCGCGCTGGGCACCGCGGCCCGGTTGCACCGGCTCGGGCTGACCCCGGCCCCGGCCGGGGACCTCGCGTACACGATGTACCCCTGGGTGGTGTCCGGCAGCCGGCTGCACGAGGCGGGCTGGCGTCCGACCTACACCAACGAGCAGGTGCTGGCGGAGCTGCTGGCGCAGGTCTCCGGGAAGCACGCGGTGGCCGGGCGGCGGCTCGGCGGCAAGGAGGCCGCCACCAGCCTGGGCGCGGCCGGGGCGACGGTTGCGCTGGTCGGTACGGCCGCGCTGGTCCGGCGGGCGCGCAAGCGGCGCCGCTTCTGACCCTTCGACGGCCGCGGCGGGCGGGGCCCGCCGCACCGGTGCCCACCGCGGTCGGCGTGCCTCGATTCTCACGATGCGAAATTTCCCAATCGTGATACGGAACCCCCTTGCCCGAAGTCGCCCGCGATGGGGAATCATGGGGGTATGGCCGACAACCACGACCCCATCCGCCTGCTCGCCGTCCGCGACACCCCCCTCTCGCTCGACGAGGTCTACGAGGCGGTCGGCGACGACGCCGCCGGCGGTACGACCGTCTTCGTCGGGACGGTCCGGGACCACGACGGCGGGAAGTCGGTCGCCGCGCTGGAGTACAGCTGCCACCCCTCGGCCGAGCAGGAGATGCGCCGGATCGCCGAGAAGGTCGTCGCGGAGTTCCCGGTCCGGGCGCTCGCCGCGGTGCACCGGATCGGCCGGCTGGAGATCACCGACAAGGCCGTGATCGTCGCCGTCTCCTGCGCCCACCGGGGCGAGGCGTTCGCCGCCGCCCGCCGGCTGATCGACGACCTCAAACACGAGGTGCCGATCTGGAAGCACCAGGTGTTCTCCGACGGCGAGGAGGAGTGGGTCGGCGCCGGCGGCTGCTGACCCACCCGGACACCGCCGACGCGCAGGCGCGCCGGGCCTTCACCCGAACGGGTCCGGGCCGGCGCCCCGGATACTCCCTGGCAGTGAGCCGATCGGCCGTGCCGTAACCCGGACGGCGCCACCCGCGTTCTCCGGCGGGGTGGTTAGTCTGCTCATAGACACGACGAGCTGGGAGTACTGATATGGCTGCGCTCGCCTGGTTGATCATTCCTGTCATCGCCGCACTGTTCGCCGCCGTGTGGGCGGGCTGGGCCCAGCGGTCCCCCAGAGCCACCGGTGACCCCGCCTCCCTCGCCGAGCACCGGCGCTTCATGGCCGCCATGGAACGCACCACCGCCGCCCCCGGCCCGGGCGAGGACCCCGGCCGGTAGCCCGGCGGGCGTGGCGTCGGGCGCGTCCCGTACTGTCGAGGCATGCCACGCCGCTCTGCGACGATGCTCGCCGCCACCCTGCTGCTCATAGCGCTGCTCTGCGCGTCGGTGATGATGAAGGTGCCGTACACGGAGATGAGCCCGGGGCCGACGTACAACACGCTCGGGGTGCAGGAGAAGACGGGCACGCCGGTGATCACCGTCACCGGCCACGAGTCCTACCCGGTGAGCGGCCACCTCAACATGACCACCGTCCAGGTCACCGGTGCCAAGTACGAGCCCAGCCTGGTCAACGCGGTGGTCGGGTGGCTCCGGGACGACGTGCTGGTGGTACCGCACGACAACGTCTACCCGAAGGGCCAGACGGACGCCGACGCCAAGCGGCAGAACGCCGAGGAGTTCGCGCTCTCCGAGGACCACGCGCGGACGGCGGCGCTGACCCAGCTCGGCATCCCGGTCGGTAACGAGCTGATCGTCCAGTCGGTCACGGCCGGGGCCCCGGCCGAGGGCAAGCTGCACGCCGGGGACCGGATCATCGCGGTCGACGGCGCCCCGGTCACCGACGCGGACAGCGTGGCGAAGGCCGTCACCAAGCACCAGCCCGGCGAGACGGCCGTCTTCACCGTGGTGCCGATGGTCAAGGACGCGAGCAAGGCGGACCCGGCGGCGGCCCGGACCGACATCGCCGTCCCGACCGTGAAGTCCCCCGACACCGGCGCCGCCATGGTCGGCATCCGGCCCGGCGTGCGGCACACCTACCCGTTCCAGATCGACATCGGCCTCCAGGACGTCGGCGGGCCGAGCGCGGGCCTGATGTTCTCGCTGGGCATCATCGACAAGCTGACGCCGGAGGACCTCACCGGCGGCAAGTTCGTCGCGGGGACGGGCACCATCGACGACGCCGGCGGCGTCGGGCCGATCGGCGGGATATCGATGAAGCTGATCGCGGCCCGGGACGCCGGCGCCCAGTACTTCTTCACCCCGGCCGCCAACTGCGCCGAGGCCGGCAAGAACACCCCGTCCGGACTGACCCTGATCAGGACCGAGACGCTGGACGGCGCGCTGAAGTCGCTGGAGCAGGTGCGCAGCGGGCAGACCGCCGCGCTGCCCTCCTGCGCCACCGGCTGACCGGCCGGACGCCGCGGGCCCCGGACGATCCCGTCCGGGGCCCGCGGCGTACCGGTCGTGGCCTAGGAGAAGGTGGCGAGCAGCGCCGCGGTCAGGCCGGGGACGAGGTCGGGGCCGGTCAGCACCTCGCGGGCGACGTCCTTGGAGCGCAGCCGCAGGGCGATCTCCCGCTTGCCGTCGCGCAGCACGGCGGCGGTGATCCGCACTTCCTCGCGGTTGGGGTGGTTGGCCACCCAGTCGGCGAGCTGGGCGTCGCTGGCGTTGCGCGGGCGGGACTGCTCGGCGCCCGGCGGCAGCATCAGCCGCTCGACCACCAGGGCGCAGCCGACCACCGCGTCGGGCCAGGCGATGGTGCCCAGGAACTTGTCCAGCTCCATGCCTTCGGGCAGTTCGTCCTGCTCGATCGGGGTGAGGCCGGCCTCCGGGCTGTCGGAGAGGCCGAGCTTCTTGGCGATCCCGGGATCGGCCTTGAGCAGGGCCGCGCTGTCCACCAGGGCGAACAGCCGGGCCGGGAGGTCCCAGCCGAGGGTGGCGGCGTACTCGTCGATCTCCAGCGCGGCCCGGGTCAGCGGGGTCGCGGCCGGGAGCTTGGAGACGTCGTCGGGGGAATTGGAGACATCGGACATGCCTCAATCCTCACACGCCGGGCGGTCCGGGCGGTGCCACAGGTCCGGCGGGGCGGGCGCGGCGCCTACGGGGCGCAGCCGCGGGGCCGCCCGGGGGTGGCCCGGACCGCGGCGGAGCCCGGTGGCGCGTCCGGTGGCCGGACGGCCGGACGGCTGCGGCCGGGGAACGCCGGAGTAACCGTCTGCTAACGGTGGGAACTCGGCTAAAGCCTGGTTAAGTTGCACTGACGACCGCTCGATTCCAGACGACACAGCTGAGGTGCCCCGTGGTATTCCAGATGCCGGAACGCTCAGGGCCGGGATTCCGGCGCAGGGTAGGCCCGCCCTCCCGGCGGGCGCGGGTACTCCTGCTGACCCTGGGCGTACTCGCGGTGCTCTTCCTGCTGTTCGTCATGTTCGCCGGGTTCTGGACGGACTGGCTCTGGTTCAAGTCGGTCCACTACTCCTCGGTGTTCACCACCCAGCTCTGGACGAAGGTCGGCCTGTTCGCCGTCTTCGGCCTGTTGATGGCGCTGGTCGTGGGCGCCAACATCTGGCTGGCGCACCGGCTCCGGCCGCCGCTGTCGGCGATGTCGGTGGAGCAGCAGAGCCTGGACCGCTACCGGGCCGGCCTGGCGCCGTTCAAGCGCTGGGCGCTGATCGGGATCTCGCTGGTGATCGGCCTGGTGGCCGGCGCCGCCGCCTCGGGCCAGTGGCGGACCTGGCTGCTGTGGACCAACGGGACGTCCTTCGGCGTCAAGGACCAGCAGTTCGGCATGGACGTCTCGTTCTACGCCTTCGAGCTGCCGTTCTACGAGTTCCTGCTCGGCTTCGCGTTCAGCGCGGTGATCGTCTCGCTGCTGACCTCGGCGCTGGTGCACTACCTGTACGGGGGCCTGCGGCTGCAGGGCCCGGGCCGCCGGGCCAGTGCCGGCGCGCAGGGCCACCTCGCGGTGCTGCTCGGCGTGTTCGTGCTGCTGAAGGCGGTGGCGTACTGGCTGGACCGGTACGCGCTGGCGGTGAAGACCGGCTCGTACAAGAGCGTCACCGGCTGGACCGGCCTGCGCTACGTGGACGCCAACGCGTTCCTGCCGGCCAAGACCATCCTGTTCTTCGTCGCGATCATCTGCGCGGTGCTGTTCTTCCTGACCCCGATCCGCCGCACCTGGGCACCGGCCCTGATCGGCCTCGGGCTGATGGTGCTCTCGGCGGTGCTGATCGGCGGGGTGTACCCGGCGATCGTGCAGCAGTTCCAGGTCAAGCCGAACGAGCAGGCCAAGGAGACGCCGTACATCCAGAAGAACATCGACGCGACGCGGCAGGCGTACGGGATCGCGGACAGCCAGACCACCCAGTACACCCCGCAGGGTTCGACCACGGCCGAGGCGCTCAAGCCCGACGCGCAGACCATCGCGGACATCCGGCTGCTGGACCCGAACGTGGTCTCGCCGACCTTCCAGTCGATCGAGCAGCAGCGCTCGTACTACGCCTTCCCGTCCACGCTGGACGTGGACCGCTACGGCAAGGGCGAGACCGCCCAGGACACCGTGATCGGCCTGCGTGAGCTGGACCTCAACGGCGTGCAGCGCAACTGGATCAACGACCACTTCAAGTACACCCACGGCTACGGCGCGGTGGTGGCCAAGGGCAACCAGGTCAACGACAAGGGCCAGCCGGTCTTCACCGAGTCGGGCCTGCCGGCCACCGGTTCGCTGGGCGACTACCAGCAGCGGGTCTACTACGGCGAGAAGACCGGCACGTACTCGATCGTCGGCGGTGCCAACCAGGAGATCGACTACACCACCGACTCCGGTGAGAACAAGCAGTACCAGTACACCGGCGGCAGCGGTGTCTCGCTGGACAACCCGATCACCCGGGCCGCGTACGCGGTGAAGTTCGCCGAGCCGCAGATCCTCTACGCGGGGGCGATCACCGACGGCGCGAAGGTCATCTACGACCGGACGCCCAAGGAGCGGGTGGAGAAGGTCGCGCCGTGGCTGTCGATCGACGCCGACCCGTACCCGGTCGTGCAGCCCGGCCCGGACGGCCGGCCCGGGCGGGTGGTCTGGGTGCTGGACGGCTACACCACCTCCGACGGCTACCCGTTCTCCTCCAAGACGACGCTGGGCACGGCCACCAAGGACTCGCTGACCAACCAGCGCGGCGAGCTGCTGACCGCCGCCAACCAGGTCAACTACATCCGCAACTCGGTCAAGGCCACCGTGGACGCGTACACCGGTGAGGTGACGCTCTACCAGTGGGACGAGAACGACCCGGTGCTCAAGACCTGGATGAAGGCGTTCCCGGACACCGTCAAGGCCAAGGCCGACATCCCGGGCACGCTGATGCCGCACCTGCGCTACCCGCAGGACATGTTCAAGGTGCAGCGCGACCTGCTCGGCCAGTACCACGTGACGGACGCCAACTCGTTCTTCAACGGCAGCGACATCTGGCAGATCCCAGTCGACCCGACCAGCGACACCAAGCAGCCGCAGCCGCCGTACTACCTGACGGTGCGGATGCCGGACCCGGCGGTCACCTCCGCCAGCTTCTCGCTGACCAGCACCTTCGTGCCGAGCGGCCGGGAGAACCTGGCGGCCTTCATGGCGGTCAGTGCCGACCCGGGGCCGGACTACGGGAAGATCAGGCTGCTCAAGGTGCCGGGGGACAGCAAGACCCTCGGGCCCAACCTGGTGCAGTCGCAGTTCAACTCCCGCCAGGAAGTGGCCCAGCAGATCACCCTGCTGAAGAGCGGCGGTGACTCCGAGCTGGAGTACGGCAACCTGCTGACCCTGCCGGTCGGCGGGGGCCTGCTCAACGTCGAGCCGGTGTACGTGCGCGGGCGCGGTGCCAAGTACCCGACGCTGCAGAAGGTGCTCGCGGTGTACGGCAACGACAACGTGGCGTTCGAGAACACCCTGGAGGAGGCGCTGAAGAAGGTCTTCGCGGGTGCCGCCCCGGCGACCACGCCGACCGCGCCGACCACCCCGGGGACCCCGAGCACCCCGACGCCCACCCCGACGGCGCCGGCCACCCCGGGCACCGGCGGGGCCACCACCCCGGAGCTGCAGAAGGCCTGGGCGGACGTCGAGAAGGCGTACAACGACAGCCAGAACGCGTTCAAGAGCGGTGACTGGGCGGCCTACGGCCAGGCCCAGAAGGCGCTCGGCGACGCGATCAAGGCGGCCCAGGCGGCGCAGCAGAAGGCCGGCGGCACCCCCGCCGCCACGCCTTCGGCCACCGCGCCGGCCGGGGCCTCGCCGAGCCCCTCGGCGGGCGCGAGCCCCTGAGCTGGGAGAACCGATTCCTGTTCCACCCCGCGACCGTGCTATGGTTTCACTACCGACGCGGGGTGGAGCAGCTCGGTAGCTCGCTGGGCTCATAACCCAGAGGTCGCAGGTTCAAATCCTGTCCCCGCTACTCAGTAGCCGAGAGGCCCGGAGGATCATCCTCCGGGCCTCTCGCGTTTCCCGCCGAGGGTGGTGTGGGCCCCTCCGGTAGGATCGATCGTCGCCAACGACGCCGGCATCGGGGTTTGTGGGACCCGAGTGTCGGGAAATCGACAAAGCGCCGAAGCAATTTCGTCGGCTTCGGTTCCGCGCCGCCGAATTCGGCCGGGGCAGGTGTACGCGGGTTGCGGGTGATGCGACGATGGGACACATGGGGGACGTTGCGCGGCTGTTGACCGGCCGTCGGCTCCAGCGCGCCCCATGGGGACCCCTTCGGCCGGAGGCCGGCAGCGGGTCCGTCCGGCCGCGGGCCGGGGGAGGATGCCGCGACACTCTGGGGGAGCGGGAGTCGGCATGAGGCTGATCGGCAAGAACGGGCCAGGAGCCAAGTCCGCGGCGACCACCGAGGCGGACACCGAGGGCTGGGCCGATAGCTCCGAGAACTCCGAGGACCGGCCCGGCGCCCTGCCCGCCCAGCGCACCGGCGGACTGACGGACCGCCGGCCGGTCGACGGCTACGGCCCCGACAGCCTGGTGCACGTCTCCGCCAGCCAGTTCACCGCCGCCATCGGCCCCTACGGCGCCGCCACCGAGGACGAGGAGGTCGGCGAGGAGGGGCGCGAGCGGGCCGGATTCGACTCCGCCAGCTTCGAGACCGCACTGGCCGCCCGGGAGCAGGCCGCCCTGGAGGCCCGGCACCGCCAGGCCGCCGACGACGGGGACGCGGACGCCGCCGGCCGGCTCGGCACCCTGCTGCTGCGCCGCGGGGACCTGGAGGACGCCGAGCCGTACCTGCGCGGCGCCGCCGCGGCCGGGCTGCGCTCGGCCGCCAACAACCTCGGCGTGCTGCTGCACCAGCAGGGGCACCGCTCGGAGGCGGCCCAGTGGTGGCGTCAGGCCGCGGTGGCCGGCAGCGCGCCCGCCGCGCACGCGCTCGGGCTCCAACTGCGGGACCAGGGCGAGGAGGAGGCCGCCGAGTACTGGCTGCACTTCGCCGCCGACCACGGGCACCCGCTCGGCGCCTACGCGTTGGGCGACCTGATGGAGCACCGGCGCGACGTGCGCGCCGAGCGCTGGTTCAAGGTCTCCGCCGACGCCGGGCACCGCGAGGCCGCCTACCGGCTGGCCCGGATGCGCGAGGCCGCGGGGGACAAGGAGACCGCCGAGACCTGGTACCGCACCGCCGCCGCCCGCGGTCACGCCCGCGCCGCGCTGCGGCTCGGGGTGCTGCTGGAGGAGCGCTCCCGGGTCGACCACGGCCTGCTGGACGAGGCGGCCCGCTGGTACCGGCAGTCGGCGCAGAACGGCGAGCCGCGGGCGGCCTGCGCGCTGGGCTTCCTGCTGCGCGACTCCGGGGACCTCACCGCCGCCGCCGAGTGGTGGCAGGAGGCGGCCGAGGCGGGCGACGGCAACGCCGCCAACGCCCTGGGCGCGCTGCACGCCTCGCGCGGCGAGGCGGCCGAGGCCGAGCGCTGGTACCGCAGCGCGCTGGACGCCGGCGACCAGAACGGCGCCTTCAACCTCGGACTGCTCTGCGCCGGGGCCGGCCGCGACCAGCAGGCCGAGCAGTGGTACCGCCGCGCCGCGTACGCCGGGCACCGCGAGGCGTGCAACGCGCTGGCCGTGGTGCTGCTCCAGCGCGGCGACGTGTCGGGCGCCGAGCCCTGGTTCTCCAAGGCCGCCGAGGCCGGCAGCGTGGACGGCGCCTTCAACCTGGGCGTGCTGCACGCCGGGCGCGGGGACCACCGGCAGGCGCAGGAGTGGTACGCGCGCGCCGCCGCCGAGGGCCACGGCGAGGCGGCCCTCCAGCTGGCGGTGGCCCAGGAGCAGCGCGGCAACCTGGCGGGGGCGCTGGAGCGCTACCGGCAGGCGGCGGCCGGCGGGTCGGCAGAGGGCGCGTTCCGGCTGGCCTCGGTGCTGGACCGGCGCGGCGACGCGGACGACGAGGCCGAGCACTGGTACGCGGTAGCGGCCGACGCCGGCCACCGCCGGGCGCAGGTCCGGATGGGCGTGCGGGCCGCCGAGCGCGGGGCGCTGGAGATCGCCGAGAGCTGGTACCGGCGGGCGGCCGGGGCGGGCAGCCGCAGCGCGGCCTTCAACCTGGGACTGCTGCTGGCCCGGCAGGACTGCGAGGCCGAGGCGATGCTCTGGTACACCCGGGCCGCCGACGCCGGGCACGGCCGGGCGGCGCTGCGGCTGGCCCTGCTGGCGCTGCGCCGCGGCGAGCCGGTGCAGGCGGAGAACTGGTGCCGGCGGGCGGCCGACTACGGCCCCGCCGAGGTCGCCGAGCGGGCCGGCCGGCTGCTCGGCGCGCTGCACGCGGAGTTGAGCGCGTAGCGCTCGCTCAGCCGCGGTCCGCGCAGTCCGGACAGAGGCCCCGGTAGGTGATCTCGGCCCCGGCGAGGACGAAGCCGAACCGCTCGCCCTGCGGGAGGCCGGCCAGCGGGTCGCCCTGCGGGTGGACGTCGCGGATGGCGCCGCAGCCCGAGCAGACCAGGTGCTGGTGCGGCCGGTGCGCGTTGGGGTCGTACCGCTTGGCCCGGCCGTCGGTGGCGACCTCCAGTACCTCGCCGAGGCAGACCAGCTCGCCGAGCGTGTTGTAGACCGTCGCGCGGCTGATCTCGGGCAGGCGCTCCACGGCGCGCGAGTGCACCTCGTCGGCCGTGAGGTGGACGTGGTCCCCGTCGAGGACCTCGGCCACGACCCGGCGCTGCGAGGTCAGTCGCCACCCACGTCCGCGAAGTCGTTCCAGCAGGTCGCTCATGCGTACAGGATAGGTGAGCTCTCACTTTGGTTCCAGTATTGACTTGGACAAAGTCCAAGTTAGGATCGAGTTGTTGTCACGACCGGACCACGCGGAGGCACCCCCTTATGAGCACCCAGGACGAGCTGCGCCCCACCCTCACCACGGAGGCGGGTGCCCCCGTCGCCGACAACCAGAACACCGAGACCGCCGGCGTCGGCGGCCCGGCGCTCATCCAGGACCAGCAACTCTTCGAGAAGCTGGCGCACTTCAACCGGGAGCGGATCCCGGAGCGGGTGGTGCACGCCCGCGGCGCGGCGGCCTACGGCACCTTCACGGTGACCGCCGACGTCACCGCGTACACCCGGGCCCGCTTCCTCTCCGAGGTGGGCAAGGAGACCGAGACCTTCCTGCGGTTCTCCACCGTGGCCGGCAACCTCGGCTCCGCCGACGCCGTCCGCGACCCGCGCGGCTTCGCGCTGAAGTTCTACACCGAGGACGGCAACTACGACCTCGTCGGCAACAACACCCCGGTGTTCTTCATCAAGGACGCCACCAAGTTCCCGGACTTCATCCACACCCAGAAGCGGGACCCGTACACCGGCTCGCAGGAGGCGGACAACGTCTGGGACTTCTGGGGGCTGTCGCCCGAGGCGACCCACCAGGTGACCTGGCTCTTCGGCGACCGCGGCA
The DNA here is from genome assembly GCF_040630835.1 of Kitasatospora sp. NPDC005751. Lineage (NCBI taxonomy): Bacteria > Bacillati > Actinomycetota > Actinomycetes > Kitasatosporales > Streptomycetaceae > Kitasatospora > Kitasatospora sp. NPDC005751. Next base: position 278,089 of record NZ_JBEXYC010000002.1, on the reverse strand, counting down.
TCCCGGCCAGCTACCGCCACCTCGACGGCTTCGGCTCGCACACCTACCAGTGGCAGAACGAGGCCGGCGAGTACTTCTGGGTCAAGTACCACTTCAAGACCGACCAGGGCATCAAGAACCTGACGGCGCAGGAGGCGGCCAGGCTCGCGGGCGAGGACCCGGACAGCCACCAGCGCGACCTGCGCGAGTCCATCGAGCGCGGCGAGTACCCGAGCTGGACGGTCAGCGTCCAGATCATGCCGGCGGCGGACGCGGCCCACTACCGCTTCAACCCCTTCGACCTGACCAAGGTGTGGCCGCACGCCGACTACCCGCTGGTCGAGTTCGGCAAGCTGGAGCTCAACCGCAACCCCGACAACGTCTTCGCCGAGGTCGAGCAGTCGATCTTCTCGCCGTCGCACTTCGTACCCGGCATCGGCCCGTCCCCGGACAAGATGCTCCAGGGCCGGCTCTTCGCCTACGCGGACGCCCACCGCTACCGCGTCGGCATCAACGCCGACCACCTGCCGGTGAACCGCCCGCACGCCACCGAGGCGCGCACCAACAGCCGGGACGGCTACCTCTACGACGGCCGCCACGGCCGCCGCAAGAACTACGAGCCCAACAGCTTCGGAGGCCCCGTGCAGACCGGCCGCCCGCTCTGGGCCGCGACGGCGGTCACCGGCGCGACCGGCACCCACGAGGCGCCCTCGCACGCCGAGGACGACGACTTCGTGCAGGCGGGGAACCTGTACCGGCTGATGGGCGAGGAGGAGAAGCAGCGGCTGATCGCCAACCTGGCCGGCTTCATCGCCAAGGTCTCGGCCGACCGCGAGGACATCGTCGAGCGGGCGGTCGAGAACTTCCGCCAGGCCGACGCCGACTACGGCCGCCGGCTGGAGACGGCGGTCCGGGAGCTGCGCAAGCAGCGGTAGCGGTACCCCGATGAGCCGCGGGCCCGGCGACCGGATGACCGGTCGCCGGGCCCGCACCCATGCGCGTTCCGGGTCAGACGCTCAGGCGACGCAGGGCCTCCGCGTGCAGCAGGCCGTTGCTGGCCACGGCGTCGGCACCGCCCGGGCCGGGCACGCCGTCCAGACCGGTGAACCGGCCGCCGGCCTCCTCGACGATGACGGCGTTCGCGGCCATGTCCCACAGCGACAGCTCGGGTTCGGCGGCGATGTCGACCGCGCCCTCGGCGACCATCATGTAGGACCAGAAGTCCCCGTAGGCGCGGGTGCGCCAGCAGGCCCGGGTGAGGTCCAGGAAGGGGTCGAGCCGGCCGCGCTCCTCCCAGCCGGAGAGCGAGGAGTAGGAGAACGAGGCGTCCTCCAGACGGGAGACGCCGGAGACGTGGATCCGGGCGGCCTTGGTCAGGCTGCGGCCGGCGAAGGCACCGAGGTCCTTGGCCGCCCACCAGCGGCGGTTCAGCGCGGGGGCGGAGACGATGCCGACCACCGGGCGCTCCACGCCGTCCGGGCCGTCCTCCAGCAGCGCGATCAGGGTGGCCCAGACCGGCACGCCGCGGATGTAGTTCTTGGTGCCGTCGATCGGGTCGATCACCCAGCGGCGGGGACCGGTGCCCTGCAGGCCGAACTCCTCGCCGAGCACCGCGTCGCGCGGGCGGGCGCGCTGGAGCACGCTACGCACCAGCTCCTCGGCGGCCTTGTCGGCGTCGCTGACCGGGGTGAGGTCGGGCTTGGTCTCGACCTTCAGGTCGAGGGCGCGGAAGCGCTCCAGGGTGACCGAGTCGGCCGAGTCGGCGAGGACGTGGGCGAGTCGGAGATCGTCGTGGTAATCGGCCATGGTCGAAACCCTAGCGAGCCCACCCGGATCGGCCCAGTCGGGCTCGCGGAGCGGACGGCAGCAGCCACCGGTCCCGCCCCGAGCCGAGTGGCCCACCGGTGCCGCCCTCCCGTAGCCCCCGCTACCACCGGTCCCGCCCCGGAGCCGAGTG
>NZ_JBEXYC010000002.1:275940-276056 GCF_040630835.1 Kitasatospora sp. NPDC005751 | reverse complement strand
GTGGCCCGCCGGTGCCGCCCTCCCGTAGCCCCCGCTACCACCGGTCCCGCCCCGGAGCCGAGTGGCCCGCCGGTGCCGCCCTCCCGTAGCCCCCGCTACCACCGGTCCCGCCCCGT